>NZ_MAKD01000086.1:0-121403 GCF_001691235.1 Vibrio sp. ZF57
ATGACCTCAACCTTGGCAAGGTTGCGCTCTACCAACTGAGCTAGTATCGCATTATAAAAGGTCTTTCACCTTTCGATTACTGCTTTCGCCGTAACCTACAAATTGGAGCGATACATCGGGTTCGAACCGATGACCTCAACCTTGGCAAGGTTGCGCTCTACCAACTGAGCTAGTATCGCAATCTGAAAACGTCTTTCTCCGTTCAGGGCTGCGAATTATAAGAGCATTTTTTTGTGATGCAAGTCCTTAATGCAAAATTACGAAACTTTTTACTCAACTGCTGCAAAAGCACACAGATTTGCAAAAAAAACGGCTCTTATGTCCCTGAAAAGTTAGATAAACGTGATCATTTTATTCGACTAGATGTTAATAATCGTTTTTCGGTAGTACTGCAGCTCGGCGATCGACTCTCGAATATCGTCTAACGCAAGGTGACTTCCCGACTTAGAAAAACCATCTAACACTTCAGGTTTCCAACGACGAGTCAGCTCTTTCAGAGTGCTTACGTCAACATAGCGGTAGTGGAAGTACTCTTCTAACTCTGGCATGTGCTTGTATAGGAAACGGCGGTCTTGACCAATGCTGTTGCCACAAATTGGTGACTTACCTTTTGGTACCCATTTTTCAAGAAACTCAATGGTTTGTTGGATGGCATCTTGCTCTGAAACCGTACTTTCTTGAATTCGCTTCACAAGGCCGCTGCCAGTGTGCGTCGTTGTGCACCACTCGTCCATCTTGTCCAATTCACTCTGAGGTTGGTGAATAGCCAAAACAGGTCCTTCAGCCAGGATGTTAAGCTCACTATCAGTAACGATAGTAGCAATTTCAATGATTTTATGAGTTTCAGGATCAAGTCCTGTCATCTCTAGATCAACCCAAATAAGGTTCTGATCGCTAAAGGACATAAGGCGTCGCCTATTTGTTTATGTGTAAAAGAGGTACTATACCCAAATAACTATACTCAAACTAGCTTTAGGACCATCGAAATCACGTGGTACCAGCAACATCCTGTTTGAGTCCCCAATCATCAAGTTAGATGTGTTAAGTGAAAAATTGTGGCTAAAAAAAAGAAGTTAACCAAAGGTCAAGTACGTCGTGTACGTAGCAACCAGAACAAGCGACTCAAGAAAGAAGATTCTATCCAATGGGATGAGAACATGCTTGGCGGAACCAAAAGCGGACTCGTGATTACGCGCTTTGGCCAACATGCTGATATCGAAGATCTTGAAACTAACGAAGTTCATCGTTGTAACTTACGCCGTAGTATCGAGACTTTAGTTTCTGGTGACCGAGTGACTTGGCGCGCAGGCTTAGAATCAATGGCCGGTATTTCTGGCGTTGTGGAAGCGGTTGAGCCGAGAACTTCAATGCTGACTCGCCCTGATTACTACGATGGCCTAAAGCCAGTAGCTGCGAACGTCGACCAAATGGTTATCGTATCGGCTGTGCTACCAGAGCTATCACTTAATATTATCGACCGTTACCTAATTGCTTCAGAAACGGTAAACATCGCGCCGCTTGTTGTACTGAACAAGGTCGATCTACTGACTGATGAGCAGATTGCTGAATACCGTGAAACACTTAAAGAGTACGAGAAGATCGGCTATAAAGTGATGTTCGTGAGTAAAGAGTCTGGCTACGGCATCAAAGAGCTGGAAGCTGAACTCAAAGACCGTATCAACATCTTTGTTGGTCAATCGGGTGTGGGTAAATCAAGCCTAGTGAATGCATTAATGCCTACGCTAGACATTGAAGAAGGCGAAGTCTCTGAGAACTCAGGTCTTGGTCAGCACACAACCACGGCAGCTCGTTTATACCACTTCCCTTCTGGTGGTGATCTGATTGATTCACCAGGAGTGCGTGAATTCGGCCTATGGCACCTAGAGGCCGACGAAATCACTGAAGCCTTTATCGAGTTCAAGCCTTACCTTGGCGGTTGTAAGTTCCGTGACTGTAAACACATTGATGACCCAGGCTGCATCCTGCGCGAAGCGGTAGAAAACGGAAAGATCAGTCGATTACGTTTCGACAACTACCACCGCATCATTGAAAGCATGGCGAGTAACAAAGATAACCGTCAGTATTCACGCAACAAAAAAGCCGATCTCTAATCGCGTTTTTGTGAACAAATGTGTGCATTTACTGACAATTGGCGCGAATTTAAGTAACATCTCGCGCCCTAAACCGTCATCGACAGATTTAATTGAAAAACAATTAGCATTGGAAAATTAATACAATGGATAAGATTAAAGTTGGATTGCAGTACTGGATTCCACAACATGGATTAACTCGCCTAGTCGGCAAACTTGCGTCTGCTAAAGCGGGCGGCTTAACGACAGCGATCATCAACTGGTTCATCAAGCAATACAAAGTGAACATGGATGAAGCTCTGCATAGCGATCCAAAACACTTTAAAACATTCAATGAATTCTTCGTGCGTGAATTGAAAGAAGGCATGCGTCCTATCGCTGAAGGTGAGTCTGTTATTGTTCACCCTGCAGATGCACGTGTGAGCCAATTTGGCCCAATTACTGACGGTCAACTGATTCAAGCGAAAGGCCATAACTACTCAGCTCGCGAGCTATTGGGTGGTGATGCTGCGCTAGCGGATGAATTTAAAGACGGTGAATTCGCAACGCTTTACCTGTCTCCAAGTGATTACCACCGCGTGCACATGCCATGCGACGGCACACTGCGCCAGATGATCTACGTTCCAGGTGACCTTTTCTCAGTTAACCCGTTAACGGCAGAAAACGTTCCAAACCTATTCGCACGTAATGAGCGTGTCGTTTGTATCTTCGATACGGAATTTGGCCCAATGGCACAAGTGCTGGTTGGCGCAACGATCGTAGGTAGCATCGAGCAAGTATGGGCAGGTACCATCACCCCACCTCGTGGTAACTCGGTTTACAAATGGGATTACCCTGCACAAGGTGACAAAGCAATCATCTTGAAGAAAGGCGAAGAGATGGGCCGCTTTAAGCTTGGTTCAACCGTTATCAACCTGTTCGCTAAAGATGCGATCAAGTTTGACGACACTATGCAAAATGGCGAGAAAACGGTTCTTGGTACACCTTTCGCGCACATTGCTGGCAAAGAAGCGCAAGAAAATGACGATGTTGTTACCGATTCTGCTGAGAACACTGACCAAGCTTAACAATTTGAGTTAACTCATTTAAGCTTTCAAGGCGCGTTACTTTTTCTATTTCAGAGAAGAACGCGCCTTTTTCTTAACTCTACCGATTCATTTGCTACTCAAGCTCTAACAACTCAATCTTTCAAATCCTGCCCAGCCACCTGCTGCTTCTCACTCTTGTCTCTAATTGCCCAGATAAAAGATTGACCAAAAACAAAACAACTGTCGAAACCTTAAACAACTTTCCGATTTTACAACCCGTCTCCAAGTACCAGAAATCCAGATAACTTACTCTATTTGAAGATATTTTATTTATAGGGTCTTTGTACATGCCTAAACTCAATGTTGGCGTTCTGGTCAAGCTGTTGATTTGTTTTGCGATTCCCTTAGGCGTGTTATTCATGCCGATAGATTCAATACCAATCGATGATCTCACGCTGATTCAACACCGCCTGTTGGCGATATTCTTATTAGCAGCCCTGCTGTGGGTGCTTGAACCTGTTCCGGTATTCGCCACTTCCATTTTGATCATTGCGCTTGAACTGGTGATGATATCTGACAAAGGTTTACACCTATTTAGAAATCCACCAGCGGGGCACGATCTCGGTGAGTTAATCAAATATACCGACATCTTCGGTGCATTTTCGTCACCGATCATCATCCTTTTCATGGGTGGTTTTGCTCTTGCGATATCCGCATCCAAGTACGAACTCGACAACAACCTAGCTCGAGTGCTACTTAAACCATTTGGTACAGAACCGCGCTTCATTATGCTCGGCTTAATGCTGATCACCGCCGTGTTCTCAATGTTCATGTCAAATACCGCAACGACGGTAATGATGCTTGCGCTGCTCGGCCCTATCGTGGCATCTGCACCAAAAGGCGATATGGGTATCAAAGCGCTCGTGTTGTGTATTCCAATTGCTGCCAATACTGGCGGTATCGCAACCCCAATCGGTACACCGCCCAATGCCATCGCGCTGCAATACCTAACGGGTGAAAATACCATCGACTTCCTCAGCTGGATGATGATGGGCTTACCCTTTGTGATCATCCAACTCACCATCGCTTGGTTTCTTCTACAAAAACTCTTCCCTTCTAAAGAAAGAAACATGGTGCTCAAGCTTGATGGACAATTTAGAAAGAGCTGGCGAGCGATTGTGGTTTACATCACCTTCGCTGCGACAATCTTATTGTGGATGACCACCAAACTGCACGGCATGAACACCTATGTCGTGTCTATCATTCCACTGGCTGTGTTTACGCTCACTGGCATCATGGGCAAAGAAGAACTCAAGCTGATTAACTGGGATGTGTTGTGGCTGGTCGCAGGTGGTATTGCGATTGGTATTGGCTTAGATAAAACAGGCTTAGCCGCTGCACTCGCACACGCAATTGACTATGAATCGCTCTCACCTGCAGCTGTGGTACTGACATTGTCTATCGTGTGTTGGTTAATGGCGAACTTCATGTCAAACACTGCGACGGCCAACTTGCTGATGCCGATAGCCGCTGCAATTGGTGCTTCCATGGAAAGCCTAGTTGCGATTGGTGGTCTGCAAGGCTTGCTGGTTGTGGTCGCCTTCTCTGCGTCACTTGGCATGATTCTGCCAGTATCGACACCACCAAACTCACTGGCCTACTCGACCGGGCTTATCGAAAGCAAAGACATGGCGAAGATGGGCATCATCTTAGGTATTGTGGGCTTGCTGATGGTTTACCTCGCCCTGTTTATCATCACCTAGCACGTTAATCCCTACTAATGCCCTTCCAGATAGTAATCACGTCTTTGCTATCTGGAAGGTTTAGTGCATATTGAATCCCCCACTTCTACATTTTGACACGGACGTACACTTCAATGGGATTCGAATGGTTGGCTCTTGCTGCCGCTTTTCTTTGGGCTATCGCGAGCCTGATGTCAGTAAAGCCTGCTCAACACTTAGGTTCTTTCGCCTATAGCCGTTGGCGCATGGGGTGCACTGCTATCATCTTATCGAGCATGGCTTGGTTTACTGGTGGCTGGTCAACGGTCGAAGCAGACCTCGTCACGCCGATGATGCTGTCTGGGCTAATTGGCATCTTCATTGGTGATACCGCCCTATTTGCTTGTTTGAACAGAATGGGACCGCGCCAAGCAGGTTTGCTGTTCTCTTGTCACGCCGTGTTCTCGGCAATTCTTGGTTACTTCCTATTTAGCGAAAGCATGACTTCGGTGGAGCTGATTGGCTCGGCTTTGGTGTTTAGCGGCGTTTTAACCGCGATATTCTTTGGTCGTCGAGGACAAGCCAACAACCAACTCGAAACCATCAAGGGCACCGTGTGGATTGGTGTAGCTCTCGGAATCACAGCGGCTATCTGCCAAGCATTAGGTGGGATCATCGCAAAACCCGTGATGCAAACCAGCATAGACCCTGTTGCCGCTTCAGCAATTCGTATGATCACCGCTTTTGTTGCTCACTCCGCATTTCGTCTAACTGGCGCTAAGCTCTCACGCGCAATCAACCCGATGAATGGTCAAATATTTGCGATTACCGCAGTGAACGGATTTTTAGCGATGGCGGTGGGAATGACGCTGATCTTGTATGCACTGCAAGAAGGAAATGTCGGCATGGTTGCTCTGTTGTCTTCAACCACACCTATCATGTTGTTACCAATACTTTGGCTGTACACCAAACAGAGACCAAATGCCTACGCTTGGATCGGTGCCATTGTTGCCGTTATTGGCACTGGTATCCTAGTAAGATAGTGGCACTGGGATTCTGGTCAGTTAGCCAAACAGTAAGTAAGACTAACTGAATAGAGAGCTAAGAGCGCGGGAACGGAAAAGCCGTCACGTCATCGATGTGGTCATAACCTAACGCCAGCATGATCAGACGATCAATACCTAAAGCAACACCCGCACAGTCTGGTAAGCCCGCTTTTAATGCCTCAATCAAGTGATGGTCAATCGGTTGAGGCGATAAGCCCATCTCAATACGTTTGGCATTGTCATCTTCAAAGCGCTTGAGCTGCTCTTGTGGCTTATCTAATTCATGGAAGCCGTTTGCTAACTCGATGCCTTTGAAATACACCTCAAAGCGATCCGCCACTCGCGAATCCTCAGGATTAATCTTAGCCAATGCCGCTTGTGAAGCCGGAAAGTCATAAACAAACGCAGGGACTTGTTGGCCTATTTTGGCTTCAACCCCAATACTAAACAGCAACTGCAGCAAGGTATCACGATCTTCTTCAGGGTCAGCTATATCGCTGAGCCCAAGTTTTGCTGCGGCTTGCTTTAGCGTAGCCATCGAATCTTCCAGGGGACACACACCTAACACGTCAATAAAGGCTTGTTGGTAAGTCATTCGCTCTGCTGAGCCCGATTTAAGTACCTGCTGTAACAGCAAATCCATTTCATCCATCAGGTCATGGTGATCAAAGCCAACGCGATACCACTCCAACATGGTGAACTCAGGGTTGTGGTAACGGCCATTTTCTTCATTCCGGAAAGACTTACAAATTTGATAAATACAGCCACTGCCGGCCGCTAATAGACGTTTCATATGAAACTCAGGGCTAGTCATAAAGAATAGAGGCTGACCGTGCGCATAACCCGGCCCTACGAATTCAGTTTTGAAAGTATGCAAATGCACGTCCGTCACCGTGGCGTGGCTCATCGCAGGCGTATCCACTTCCATCACGTTTCGCTCAGCAAAGAACTGACGGATTTGATTAAGGATATCAGCACGTTGCTTTAACTGCTTAATGGTTGCGGCTGGTTGCCATGTTGAGTGCATTATTAAGTTCCATATTACTGAATTCTAGGCGACGGAAATTACCACCTTTCGCCTCTTTTGTAAGCTTCTATCTTTCTATAGATGGAAGCAAAATGTTGCTTTAATGAAGCCAGAAAATTACGTTCTACAATACAATTATCAATACAGCTTTCACATCCACATTGATAACAAAAATCATACTCAACAAGCCGTTAACACAAGTCTTGTGGGTTAATCGTTATCAACAATTCATTGCCGTGATTGCAGTCACATAACCTATAATTTCTATGCCTCCATATGCACTACCGACCTAAAAACCCAAATGCATCAACTTTTCGAATACCTTCCTCTCTTACACTGAACCTACCACTTAAGGCTTAGGGGTGATAAACGGTTGATGCCGTTTAAGTACTCTCTAAATGCTTTTTATAATAACAAGCGGAATACTCCGCATCACACTGGAGAATAACTGTGAAGACAATTACCACAGATATCGCAGTCATCGGCGCAGGCGGCGCTGGTCTTCGTACAGCTATTGCTGCGGCTGAAGCTAATCCTGAACTGGAAGTAGCACTGATTTCTAAAGTTTACCCAATGCGTTCGCACACGGTAGCGGCAGAAGGCGGTTCAGCAGCGGTAATTAAAGACGAAGATAGCCTAGATAACCACTTCAACGATACTGTTGGCGGTGGCGACTGGCTATGTGAACAGGATGTTGTTGAATACTTTGTTGAAAACTCGACTCGCGAAATGATCCAAATGGAACAATGGGGCTGCCCATGGAGTCGTAAAGAAAACGGTGAAGTAAACGTACGCCGATTCGGCGGTATGAAAGTAGAGAGAACGTGGTTCGCAGCGGATAAAACCGGCTTCCACATGCTTCATACTCTGTTCCAGACTTCGATGAAGTACGACACAATCAAACGATTTGATGAGTACTTTGTGGTGGACCTTCTCGTAGAAAACCAGAGCGGCGTTGAAGATGGCGAAGTACAAGGCCTAATCGCGATTCACATGTCTGAAGGTGAGCTTGTTACCATCAAAGCAAAATCTGTTGTTCTAGCAACCGGCGGCGCAGGTCGTGTTTACCACTGTAATACCAACGGCGGCATCGTAACGGGCGACGGTATGGCAATGGCTTATCGCCACGGTGTACCACTGCGTGATATGGAGTTCGTTCAATACCACCCAACAGGCCTACCGGGCACTGGCATCTTGATGACCGAAGGTTGTCGTGGTGAAGGCGGTATCATCGTCAACAAGAACGGCTACCGTTACCTGCAAGATTACGGCATGGGCCCTGAAACTCCAGTGGGCGAGCCGAAAAACAAATACATGGAACTGGGTCCTCGTGACAAAGTTTCTCAAGCATTCTGGCACGAGCAGCAGAAAGGCAACACCATCAAGCACCCACTTGGTGATGTCGTACACCTTGACCTTCGCCACCTTGGTGAAGAGTACCTGCAAGAGCGTCTTCCGTTCATCTGTGAGCTGGCAAAAGCGTACGTAAACGTAGACCCAGCAAAAGAGCCAATCCCAATTCGCCCAACCGTTCACTACACCATGGGTGGTATTGAAACTAACGGTACCTGTGAAACTCGCATTAAAGGCCTATTCGCCGTTGGTGAATGTGCTTCAGTTGGCCTACATGGCGCAAACCGCCTAGGTTCTAACTCTCTGGCTGAGTTCGTAGTATTTGGCCGCGTTGCTGGTGAAGAAGCGGTGAAACGCGCTGCTGAATTCAAAGGCTGGAACGAAGAGTCTATCGCTAAGCAAGTGAAAGCGGTTGAAGATCGCATCGCAGGTCTACTAAGCCAAGAAGGCGATGAGAACTGGGCTGATATCCGTACTGAAATGGGTCACACCATGGAAGCGGGTTGTGGTATCTACCGTCAAGAAGACTTGATGCAAAAGACCATCGACAAAATCACTGAACTGAAAGCTCGCTACAAGAAGATCAGCATTAAAGACAAAGGCAAAGTGTTCAACACTGACCTACTTTACGCTATCGAGGTGGGTTACGGCCTTGAAGTTGCAGAAGCGATGGTCCACTCAGCGATTCTTCGTAAAGAGTCTCGCGGTGCACACCAACGTCTAGACGACAACTGCACAGAACGTGATGACGTGAACTTCCTGAAACACTCTCTATCTTTCTACAACGAAGATGCAGCACCAACCATCGACTACAGCGGCGTTAAGATTACTAAATCTCAACCTAAAGCTCGTCTGTACGGTGAAGCTGCAGAGAAAGCCGCTGCCGCTGAAAAAGCAGCAGAAGAGAATGCGAAGAAGAGCGAAGAGGAGCAAGCATAATGTCAGCGAATCGAATCCAAAAAATTGAAATCCTGCGTTATGACCCTGAGCACGATGCAGAACCTCACTTTCAAACCTTTGAAGTACCATTTGATGAAACCATGTCGGTACTTGATGCGATTGGTTACATCAAAGATAACCTAGATAAAGACCTGTCTTACCGTTGGTCTTGTCGTATGGCGATTTGTGGTTCTTGCGGCATCATGGTTGATGGCGTGCCAAAACTGGCATGTAAGAGCTTCTTACGTGATTACCCGAATGGCTTCAAGATTGAGCCTTTGGCTAACTTCCCAATCGAAAAAGATTTGATTGTCGACATGACACCGTTCATCGAACGCCTTGAAGCAATCAAGCCTTACATCATTGGTAACGACCGTAAGCCAGAAGACGGCACGAACATCCAAACTCCAGAGCAAATGGCGAAATACAAACAGTTCGCTGGCTGCATCAACTGTGGTTTGTGTTACGCAGCATGTCCTCAGTTTGGTCTAAACCCTGAGTTCATTGGCCCTGCGGCACTTGCTCTTGCTCACCGCTACAACCTAGATAGCCGTGACAATGGTAAAGCTGAGCGCATGAAGCTTATCAATGGCGACAACGGCGCTTGGGGCTGTACGTTTGTAGGTTACTGTTCTGACGTTTGTCCGAAGAAAGTAGACCCAGCGGCTGCAGTAAACCAAGGCAAAGTTGAGTCTTCAATGGACTTCGTTATCTCGATGTTCAAGCCTGATGGATCGCAAGTAAAAACAGCAGAGGAGGCATAATATGAGCAATCGTAAGCCTTATGTTCGTGAGATGAAGAGAACGTGGTGGAGCAACCATCCGTTCTACCGCTTCTACATGCTACGTGAAGCGACTGTACTGCCTTTGATTTTATTCACTCTGTTCCTAACCTTCGGTTTGGGTGCACTAGTGAAAGGCCCTGAAGCTTGGGCTGGTTGGTTGAGCTTTATGGCTAACCCTATCGTCGTTGGTATCAACATCGTGGCACTGCTAGGCAGCTTGCTGCACGCTCAAACCTTCTTCAGCATGATGCCTCAAGTAATGCCAATCCGTCTTAAAGGCAAATTGGTTGATAAAAAAATCATCGTACTGACCCAGTGGGCAGCGGTGGCTTTTATTTCTTTAATCGTTCTTGTTGTGGTGTAAGGAGCTTTCGTTATGAACACAAATTACAAAGTAAAACCTGTTAACCACAACCCACAACGCTCTGATGAGCCAATCTGGTGGGGCCTATTTGGCGCTGGCGGTACTTGGTTTGCGATGATCACACCAATCACGGTTCTAGTGTTAGGTATCTTAGTGCCAATGGGCATCATCGATGCGGACGCAATGAGCTACGAGCGTGTGTCTGAATTTGCCACCAGCATTATCGGTGCGCTATTCATCATCGGTACGCTAGCACTGCCAATGTGGCACGCAATGCACCGCCTTCACCACGGCATGCACGACCTTAAGTTCCATGTCGGTGTTGCGGGTAAAGTGGGCTGCTACTTCGTTGCAGGCCTAATCAGCGCACTGTCTATTATTTTCATTTTTATGATTTAACAGTTAAATAGAAAACGCCTAGGTTTGACCCTAGGCGTTTATTCTATGCTAGATGATAAGTCTATATGCGTTACGGCGATTCAAACCCCACAAATCGCATCACACCCGAGAATATCTCAGCTTCTCCCTCTGCCGGCGCAGGGTTGCTCCAGGTTGGATCGCTCCAGAAGGATTTAGTCGTAATATACTCTCCATCTTGATCAACCTTATTCCAGGTGTCTTTGGCTCCTATAAATTCCTCTTCGGTTATGGTTAAGGTCACCTCACCATTCAAAATCACCCAATCGAACCCGAACAATCCCTCATCATCGTCAAAGTAGCCAGTACCGTTACTATGGAACACAACCTCTTCTTCAACTACAGCCATGACGGTGCCATTTATCTCCCAAAGATCGATGAGCTCCCAACGAGAACTTTCACTGCCATTACCTGTGAAATCAGACTCTATAAACTGAGCACCACCAACGGTACAGTTGGCGACTGCGCTGTCATAGTCCGAACGAGTGCCAAAGTCAGAGGGTTGGTCCGTAAAATCATCCCACGGTGAATCACCATCCTCACAGACCGTTACTGTTCCCTCGTAGGTAACATTTGTAAGCACCTCCTCTGAACCATCCCTAGAGATAGTTAATTCATCATCAGTTTGTGATAAAAGTACCCATTGCTCGGTTGAGGTATCTTCATAAGTTATCATCATGGTATTAGCTGAAGTTTTCATCCAACTGTTCCCATAGGTCTCAGTGCCATCATTGCCGATATAGCTCATACTGCCGTTATCATGGAAAAAGAGGGTGTTACCATCGTACTCCATCAATACCAAGTTAGTCGGGTCAAACTGCAGAGCGTTTCTATCTTGTTGCACCACGGTATCTGCCCATATCCAACTTTCAGTCACACCGCCTAACGTTTCTTCCTCGAAGAACTTAATTGACCAAGTTTGCTCCATTGACTCTAATAACGCCCAGTAAGTCGTGAAGCTCTCCGATTCATCAGAATAGCTAACCTTAATAAAGCCATCTTCTATGGCCCAGTCATCGATATAGTCACCACCCTCACTCTTCAATACATGTACAGTACCATCAGCATTGAACAAGTAATCACGAGTATCTCCATTGCCTTTAACGCGTTGGAAGTTTAGACCCTCGACCATCTCACTGGTAATGTGAGTTCGACCGCCACAATCCGTGATCGCCGTTTCGTAGTCACTCATACTCGGGATAGGTTGCCCCTCAACAGGTTCTGCATCACCGATGTAGCACTCTTCAAGCACAATCGGACGATCTTGTTGAATAATAGTATCCATCCAGATATAGCTACTTGATTGACCGTCCACAACTTCGTTCTCATAGAACTTGATTGACCACGTATCATCCAACGAATCTAACAGTGCCCAGTAAGTCGTGAAGCTCTCCGATTCATCAGAATAGCTGATCTTAACCAAGCCATCTTCTATGACCCAATCGTCAGTATAGTTACCGCCCTCTCCCTTCAATACATGCACTGTGCCATCAGCATTGAACAAGTAGTCACGAGTATTTCCATTGCCTTTAACGCGTTGGAAGTTTAGACCCTCGACCATTTCGCTGGTAATGTGAGTTCGACCGCCACAATCCGTAATCGCAAGCTCATAGTCAGCCATGATTGGGCTTGACTGATCATCGCTATCACCCAAGTAGCAGGTAAATAGGTAATCGCTCAACACTACACCATCTTCTATAGACTGTGCGGCAATACCATTGAAAGCGTACATAGTATCGTCCGACGGTTCAGCACTTGGCGCCTCAATCTCACCTACCGTAAGTTCACCATTGTACATGCTAAAGATCATGGTAGGCGTATCCCCCTCTCCCATGTAGGGCATAGCCTCAACTGGTACGGTAAATTCGACGATATCTTCACCGTGTAATGTGTAACGTAAGTAATCCGCAGTAGCGACGCGACTTGCCGTTCCTGCGTCCCAATCAAAGAAGTAATAATGCGCCGTGCCATCACTCACTAACTCGATATCAAAGTCTAGATAGAGGCCAACAGAGGTAGTAAGATCTGTGGAAACCGACTCACCGACCGACTGCGACACAATAATGTCGTCCAGACTTGTAATAGAGCTACCATCCGTATCATAACCGACGTCAGAGAACCTCACGTACGGACTACCACCCTCCCATAGGAAGTACTGGTTTACGGCTGGAGAGAAGGTAAACATTACCGCTTGTGAGCCTTCAGCGAACCTCGCCTCTTCCATGAAGTCGAACCACTCAAAGTAGACTTCATACAATGCCATACCCGATAGGTTTACCACTTCTGATTCTACTGAATAATAGAAACTGGAATTGTCTTCTGGATAGGCAATAAGTTGCTCTCCAGAGAAGTCTATCGTATAACCTACCGGAGTTTGCCAGCCGTTTTCAGTGAGCTGTACGTCCCCCTCAGCTTCAAGTGGTAGCTGGATAAAGGATTGATCACCACGGTACTGTATGAGTTCCGTAAGGGTTAACGTATCACCGCCATAACTCAAGGTTTCTTTAAACAGAATATCTACGAACGATAGTTCGCTCCAATCGCTGAAGAATCCGTAAAGAGTCCCCTCTTGCTCCGCAAACTCTTGGGCGGTAATAGTCCACTTATTTGGGTCGGTTGGATAAAGGTCTTCACCGTCATAAACGCCGTCTTCATCTGAATCAGCATTATTCGGATCTAAACCTTCGGTTGCATTCTCATGGTTATCGCCTAAACCATCACTATCAGAATCCGCCCACTCTAATGAGTCATAAGGGAAGGCATCGCTATTGTCGCCAACATAGTCACCATCACTATCATCCCATTCATTTGGATCATTAGGGAAAGCATCCTCGTAGTCTTTAAAGCCATCGTCGTCGCTATCTTGATTTAAAAACTCTGCAAGATAATCTTGCGCAGCTGTCTCGTCTAAGAAGAACACTCCTAGACTGTTATGCCAACTAAACGCTTCCTCCGTTAGGTCCATGCTCCAAGTGTCTATGCCCCTGCGATAGTAAGCATTGTGCCAAGGCCAAGGATTCTCAACATCCGGGACCATAAGCACCATATCAACGTCATTCACTCCGGTGAACGAACCAGGAACCACACCACTATCACCAAGGTTCAATGTAACCAGTGTTGGAATACCCGTATAAGTCAATAGGTAGTCTTGCGTTACAACGTGCCATTGAATTGGCCCATTGTCATCGTATTGGAAGCTGCTTGTAGGTAACAGCGTAGCGTATCGGCTCAGGCCTGGAATGATTTGATCATCAATAAGCTCCAACTCTGTGCCATCAGCACGGGCATCCTCTACCTGTTGTGGTAGATCAACAACCGCTTGTGTTCCCCACTCATCAAATGAGGTAGCAACCCAAAGGCCATTAGATTGTTTCTGGTAAACGCGATAGGCCTGTCCGACATTATCAGTGTCAGTCGTAAATGAATAATCCGCTAATGGGTAGTGCTGCCACTCTATGTGTTTATTTTTTTCCACATCACTGACAGAACGAGACACGGCATTCCATTCTTGGAACAAGGTATTGATTGGATCACTATCGACAATGAGTAGTGTGTTCGTTTCCTCGTTTAGAACCGAACGCTCTCCACTTTCAAGAACATCACCATTGATTAGCACCTCTTTGCGGTAATAGTTCCAGTACGAGGTGAGATCGTCCCATTTGCCATCATTAAAGTTAAAGTCTGCGTACTCATGGAATTCACCATCTTGTGGGTTTGCCCATATTGGTGTCGAATATTCGTAGACATAGCTACCATCAGGGATATTATTAAATCGAAGTTCAACATTGATGTAACCGTCTGCACCCCAGTCCTGCTTAGACTCCACGAAACTCTGCACGTAATCCTGCGTTACAGTGGTTAAAGTCTGAGCCCATTGAGCTTGATGGGTTTGAACATCGTCGATATCAAAGCCATTTACCGTGTATTCGGTTAACGTTTCGACCGCTTGAACGCCCTCTGCGACGTCCTCAAATTCCACTGATACACTATGTATTGTATCTATTTGAGATAAGTCATTTGGGTGAACTCTAGATGTTAAGGCTACGCCTTGTTCATAGACACGACCATTACCGCCGAAACCGCCCTCAAGAGATGCATCACCCTCATCGATATAGCGCCAATACGTCTCGCTTGTTTCGGTTCTAGTACCAATTTCAAGAGACATGCCTTCGTAACGTGCAGTACCATCGAGGTTATAGTCGTACGCAAAGGTCTGGATACGAGTAAAGTCATCATTTAACAGGTGATCGACACTTTGTGTCGTGCCATATACCACGTCATCAGCAGTGATATATTGAGTAGTTATGGTGGTAACAATCTCTCCGCTATTCAGTGTCTCAACCATTTCTTCGACCTCAATATCCAGTGTAATGATATCGCGATCTGTTATGTTGAAAATTGCTACATCAGTTGCACTAACATTGGCCACAACATCAGCAATTGACTTATTTCCATCCTCTGGATGAACATCGGCATTATTACCAACGCCATCACCGTCCACATCGACCCATTCGGTCGCATCGGTTGGGAATTCATCAACATCATTGTTGTAACTGTCGTTATCCGTATCGTTTGGATACGGGTCATCCTCGTTATCGCCTAAGCCATCATCATCCGTATCTGCCCATTCGGTCGCATCGGTTGGGAATTCATCGGCATTATTACCAACGCCATCACCGTCCGTATCTAAGGACTCGTTGGGATCCGATGGGAATTTATCGGCATTATTACCAACACCATCACCGTCCGTATCTGCCCATTCGGTTGGGTCATTATCAAATACATCTTGATTGTCACCATAGCCATCAGAGTCATTATCAGCCCACTCAGTTGGATCTTGTGGGAAGACATCATCAATACTGTCTACCCCATCCGAATCATGGTCACCAGCACGAGAACGATCCGTTGGAAACGCATCATTGGCATCAGGGTAGATGTCATCTTCTCCGTCCACCGTATCATCATTTAGGTCGGCATTATTACCGATCTCATCACCATCGGAGTCCAGACTTTCATCGGGATCATTCGGAAAGTCATCTAAGTCATTGGGGACGCCGTCATCATCTGTGTCATTAGAAAAATCGACACCCTCTGTCGCACCACCAACATTATCAAATGTCTTATCGCTATCACCTGCAACTTCTTCAATTTTCTTTTTGATTTCATTATTCACAGATGCAATCACAGAGATAAACTTAGTCCCTTTATCTTCACTTTCAGCAACTTCTTGCAACTCTTGAGGAGATGAAGGCAAAACATTTGAATCAACCAAGTTTTCAGCGGCATAAGCGGCAGCCTCAACACCTGACTCAACAAAATCACCTAAGATTTCATCTTCATCTAAGCCTAGCTGATCAGCGACTTGCTGAATGGCAGCTTGCTTTGCTGCTTCAACCGCAGCAGCATCGTCAGAATCTGTAGTGTTTTGCTCGATCAATACGTGAACTAGCGTACTCAAAGGGGTGACATCTTTTTCACCTGGAGGGGCTGACATAATATAGTCGTCAGACACCGTAACATCAGGTTCATCTTCATCAATCGTCTGCCCGGAGATCGCTTGCACAACGACAGGGTACTGTTCAGGGTTGTCGACATCGGTGACGTCTAAATCTGCAACACCACCCTCACCAGAAATAGCATTAGGCTCACCGTCGTCTAAAACATAGTTGCCGTTAAGGTCTAACCAAATTCGAGCATGACGTAAATAACCATCAATGGCAGTCACACTGTATTTAGTCGTTTCAGATGGGGAGTTGGGAGTCGAGGGAGTCTCACTCGGAGTCGTGGTTGACACGGTTGTATCATCGTCATCACATCCTGAAAGCCCGACGATACTAACCAAACCAAGAGCCAACGTAATTGCATTAAGTCTCATATCAATATCCACATAGTTGCTTAATAACATCGCGTATAAAGCTAGTAGACTCTACTCATTCTAACAATATTGTAATCAGATTCCCTTCCCTTCATACACATTCACAAAATCAATGCCAAACAGTCACATATTGAATTGAGAGATTTTTGTTGCGATATATAAACGCCAACAACACCTTGTAAATCTATAAGTTAGATAAAATTTTTGATTTTCATCCAGAATACAACCAAAATATGACACTGGTCACATAATGTAGCCTTGTAACCATTATGAATCGCATCTGGCTTACTCACTCTTGATTTTCAAGCTCTTCGTATCCCGAATCTCGTTTACGCGTGTCTGCTCTTCTGCTTTTCCCCGATCTCCAGATACAAAAAAGGCCGCCTAAGCGACCTTTTTCAGATACTTGAAGTCAATTACTTCACACGACCAACGTATTCGCCAGTACGAGTATCAACTTTAACAACTTCACCGATAGCGATGAATAGAGGTACGCGAACTACCGCGCCTGTTGCTAGAGTTGCAGGCTTACCGCCAGTACCTTGTGTGTCGCCTTTAAGGCCAGGATCGGTTTCTGTTACTGCGATCTCAACAAAGTTTGGTGGAGTTACTGTGATAGGGTTATCATTCCACAACGTTAGAGTACATACGTCGTTTTCAACTAACCATTTAGAAGTCTCGCCTACTGCTTTTGCATCAGCAGCGATTTGCTCGAATGTTTCGTTGTTCATGAAGTGGTAGAATTCGCCATCGCTGTATAGGTAGCCTAGTTCAACGTCTACAACGTCCGCTAGTTCTACTGTATCGCCTGACTTAAATGTTTTCTCTAACACTTTGCCTGACAGCAGTTTACGAAGTTTAACACGGTTAAACGCTTGGCCTTTACCTGGCTTAACGTATTCATTTTCGATAATTGAGCAAGGCTCGTTATCCATCATGAATTTTAAACCGCCTTTGAATTCATTGGTGCTTACTGACGCCATGATTTTCTCTTCCACATCTTTGAGTTAATTTCAATGCCGCATATCATAACCCGAAAAGTCGAATCTGTTGAGCAAAACTGGCTCAAACAACTATCGAATGCGATCTCTGACCCGACAAAACTGCTTGAGGCATTGGAAATAGACCCAACACCGTGGCAAGCAGGCTTCGCTGCTCGTGAGTTATTTGCACTTCGGGTACCTCTTAGCTTTGTCGAACGAATGGAAAAAGGCAACCCACACGATCCATTGCTACGACAAATTTTACCGCTAAGCGAAGAGTTTGAGGTACACCAAGGCTATTCCGCTGATCCACTGGAAGAGCAAGACAACGCCATTCCTGGGCTACTGCACAAATACAAGAACCGTGCACTGATGATTGTGAAAGGGGGGTGCGCTGTAAACTGCCGCTACTGCTTCCGTCGTCACTTCCCTTACCAAGATAACAAGGGCTCGAAGTCTGTTTGGCAAACCAGCCTAGACTATGTGGCTGCTCACCCAGAGATCAACGAAGTTATCTTGTCGGGTGGCGATCCACTGATGGCAAAAGACAGCGAACTAGAGTGGCTAATTCATGCTATCGCACAAATTCCACATGTGAAAACAGTTCGAATTCATAGCCGATTACCGGTTGTGATTCCCGCTCGAGTAACGGATGAACTGTGCCAATTGTTAGCTCAAACTCGCCTTAATGTGGTGATGGTGAGCCATATTAACCATGCCAACGAGATTAACTTAGAACTCAAGCAAGCCTTTCATAAGCTAAAGCAAACTGGGGCTACTCTGCTCAACCAAGGCGTGATGCTAAAAGGTGTAAATAACAACGCTAACTCATTGAAAGAATTAAGCGAAAAGCTATTCGACGCCGGTGTTTTACCTTACTATATGCATGTACTTGATAAGGTTCAGGGCGCCGCTCATTTCTATATTTCAGATGAAGAAGCCAAGCGTCACTTTAAGGGATTAATCTCTGAGGTTTCTGGCTACCTCGTACCTAAGTTAACTCGTGAAATTGGCGGCCGCACTAGTAAGACACCACTCGACCTACATATTGAATAGAGAAGTTGTATCAATGAAACACAATACCTCAGTTGCTCCACCAGCAACCACATCTCAACCAGCGCTTAGGTTCAGCTCAAGAGGTTTCACCATCATCGAGCTGGTCGTGGTGATCGTGATTCTAGGTATTGTGTCGGTCACTGCAGCTTCTAAGTTCCTCAACCTTCAAACCGATGCTCGTATCTCGACATTAAACGGCCTTAAAGGCGGAATGGAGGGCGCAAGTGCTATGCTTTATGGTAAGACATCAGCATTGGGCTTAGATAAAGCAGCTAGCGCATCGATTAATGTTGAGGGTTACAATATCTCAGTGGTCTATGGCTACCCGGCGGCAATCAACAGTGACGCTTGGTCAATGCTAATCGAATCCACGTTTCTGGATGCAGAATGGGGCGTGGGTAATGCAGATTGGTATTTTACGAATAGTAATCACGCAGATGGAAAATCATCTACGCTCCAGCAAGTCGCAAAAAGGTAGATGAAAACTGCTACCTTGAGTACCAAGAAGCGACAGAGACCACGACACCAGCCTTCACCTTAACAACAAGCGGCTGCTAGGTTTTAAGTAATCTTTATCAATCGTTAAGACAAAAAGTTTTTGTTCGATCGTCCGGTCTATTATTAGCATACTCGGCTCTATTCTAAATTTTTAGGAGGGGTGATATGTCACAATTTGTAGAACAAACTCTCAACCTTGCCCCCTTTAGCTGGGCAGGCCTCGCTGCATGCATGCTGTGTGGTTCTTTAATCGGAATCGAAAGGCAAACACGCGGTAAACCCGTCGGAATCCGAACGTCGATTCTGATCATCAGTGGTACCTATTTCTTCCTCACCATGGCGATCAGCCTATCCCCCAACACACTCGATCAAGCTCGTGTGCTTGGTCAGATAATTACGGGTGTTGGATTTCTTGGGGCTGGTGTAATGATGACACTGGATGGCAAGATTCATGGCGTGACTTCAGCCGCAATTATCTGGGTACTCGCAGCATTAGGTATGATGATCGCACTAGGGCATCTTTCCCAATCGGTCATTATCACGCTAATGGCGCTAGTGATTCTGCTTGGTGTCGATAAAGTGGAAAACAGCTTCCAGAGCCTGCGTCGTGGTGTGCATCAGAAGTGGATGAGAAAAGGCCGCGTGAAGAAGTAACCTCAACCTGAAACAGACATTAAAAAGGCCTAGTCACACGACTAGGCCTTTGTGTATCCAACTAATTAATACACCTGAATACACACCTGATTCTTACCCGCAGCCTTTGCCTTATAGAGCTGCTCATCAGACGAACGAATACTCTGGTTTTCCCACAAGTGCCCTACGCTGTCGAACTTATACAAAGAGTAAAGCGTCGCGCCACCAGACACTGAGATACTAATCTTGTCACCCGTAGGGCATCGATAACTCTGTAGGCTAATGTCGTTTTGAATTCGCTCAAAGATCGATGAAAGCAACTCAGACGATTCACCCGTAATCGCGACAACAAACTCTTCGCCACCAAATCGAGCCACGATATCTTGCTGTCTAACGCTGTTCAGCATCAACCGAGCAACATGGCAAATCACCTCGTCCCCCACTTTATGGCCATGCTGATCATTAACGACTTTGAAATCATCGATATCAAACACGCCAACACCAATAATCGGCTCTTCATCTTGCGCCAGTAATCGAGCCTCAAAACCACGTCGATTCAGCAAGCCCGTTAATGGGTCGCGCATTGCTAGCTCATTTAAACGCTGGTGCTCTTGTCTTGTATAGAAGCGCCATAGCCATAAAACCGAGAGCAGATACAAAACCAACAGTATCGTAAGCTGAATCTTCTCCATCTCCAATACATGCAGAAAGTGCTCGCTCTTATCTTCTTCAATACTCAGATATAGCTGGGTGTTAATGTCATCAACATACAGAGGCTTGGAATACGTAAAATCCATAAACCCGTATTTGTTTGCGCCTCGAGTACTGGTGACTTTATAGCCATGGGTAGGGTTCGATACTAGGTTCGAGACATAACCATCGACACCCAACACCCCTTTAAACTCACCATTAACGTAGATTCCTTTGGTTAAGGTCACCACTTTCTGACCTGTCAGGTAGTCATCATATTGGCCGGTATACACCACTTGGTCTTGCCCTTGAGCTAAGCCAAAGCGAATCGTGTTCACCCAATAAGGCCTGCTATTCACAACCGAATCAAAGGTGTCGCCCTTAATGTAACTGGCAAAATCAGAAGGCGAAGAGATAATGAATTTCTCTTTTGAAATGAAATAAATCGCAGAGATGGTATCAATGGTATTGGCAAAATAAGCCATGGTCGGCGCGATGAACAGGCGCTTACCCGCTTCGGTATAAAGGTCCGATTCCGGGTTGCACATCTCGCGAGGGCCAGAGAACATAAAATCAAAACGAGGGGCATGTTGCTCCTCACTGGTGAAGTAACACGTCTCACCCTCGATCTTTTTGTCATGCGAGAATACGTAGGTATCCCCATGCAGTGGATAAAGCGCAGTGATGTTGTACTCAAGCGCATTTATGATCTGTGTGAGCTCCGCTAAAGAGCGTGTTACGCCTTGGTTTTCCATTCCATACTGTTTATCTGATTCTTCCGCTGAATCAACGAGCAACAAGCTCAAAACTACTAAAAAACTGGCGGTCAGGCCTAAGAAAGCCTTTTTAAAATCGACGGTATGGTGGTTAATCAAAGCATATAAATCATCATTGGGAGTTTATCGCACATTGTGCCTATAAATTCAAACATCGCAACAACAAATATAAAACAACATGCTTATTGGGTAATTTGAGAAGTTTATCGTGGAAGTAGAATTGAATGTAATAACGCCCAAACAAGGGTTTAGGCGTTGATAGGCTTAGCGCTTAAAAGCTAATGCACTAACTGAACGTTGCTCGCCAATGGGAGAACCAAAGGCTAAACGACAGCGTTATTTAGCAAAGTTTACAATCGGGAAGCACGGGAAGAAACCGTTGTCAGCACAGTTGATCAGACCAACTTGTACGCCTTCGATTTTGTTGGTTTTGTTGAAGATACCAACCTGAACCGTAGACACTTCTGAAAGGTTCGCAGCGCCAACATCAACCATAGTGTTACCTTCTGAGTAGTTGACGAAACTCACGTTCGCGCCTTTCACATCATTAGTAATGTTCACAGCACCAAGGTTAACACCCGTTGTTTTACCCGTGTTCCAGTTGAAGAAACCTAGAGATGCACCGGTCATTTCTTGGTTCACTTTTGATGCACCCAAAATACCCAGGTTCACACCTGTGGTCGTTTGCGTCTCAGACATACCAACAACAGCAAGATCAAGACCTTTAAGGTCGTTCACTTGTCCGTGAAGTAAAGCCAAGCGCACACCGCCAACAGCGTCTGAGTCAGGTGCGTTGAAGCCATTGATCGTTGAAAACATAACAGGCGAAGAGGCAAATGCCGCCGGTGCCATTACTGCTGCAGACACAGCAAGTACTGAAAGTAGTTTTTTCATTGGGGAGTCTCCACTGACTTATTGTTCACTTGATTAATCCATTTTTAATCAAGCATTTATTGTCCTTTATTCAACAGCTACCCATGTTAAATCAATGTAATAACTGTACTGTTGAATATAAGCCGCTAAATCATAAAGAGCAATGGTTAAGAGCAGATGCGGGATTCGAGTGAACGAGATGCGAAAAGCAAAAAAAACAGAGACCGAAACCTCCGCTCTAACGCTTATTATTCCAAACAAAAATCTAGGCGAGAAAATCAACATGTTTCACAAGCTTATAGCCCACACACTTATTGCCGCATCTAAAGCGATGTCATCCTAAAAAATTTATTGATAAAAGCTCAACAGACCTCAGGTATTCAAAAACTAATGTTCGTAAAATTCTGAAAATAAACTAAATTCTAATATAGGAACAGAACGATATGAAACAGTGGGAATATCATGGTTAAGGAACCTACGAATAAACAGACCATTAAAGCGATTATTTCGCGTGGTTTTTTGGCTATCGTGTTATTTTTAGGCCTCTATATCTATGTTAGCCATGCTCTGAAGAACAAAGAGCAGGACATGATTAATCTCCAGCTCAGTCTTTCTGAAGCTTATAGCGTTATGCTCTCTGTCAGACGACAAGAGCAGCAGTTTGTTTCCACAAGGCAACCAGAGATTCAAGAACAACTCAATATAAAGCGAAGTCAGCTGATCGAAAAGCTGGCTGAGATCGATGGGAAAATCGTACGAAGCGACCTCAATATTTCTTTTAATTATGCCAAAGTTGTCGAGTATCTCGACGAGTACCACACCGCCTTTACATTATTAGCCCTTGAGTTAGTCAGCATACATGGCAAGAGGGACCAAATTGGGCTCATTGAGAAACTAAAAAATGCAGCGTTGACACTTGAGCGCTTCGTACATGAATCCAATAATGTGCAGCTTGAAGAATTGACTTTAGAAACACAAGATCTCATGTATCAGTTCTTTACCGATTTTGATCAGACAACATTAGATAAGATTGTCGATTCATTGTTCAAAATCCAAGATGAAATAGAACAGAATTCCCGAACGATCAGTGCATTAGCTTCGTTTAATAATTTTAAACGCCACTTTTGGCGATTGCAGCGAGGGTTAAAGAGTGTCGGGTACAGCTCTGATAGCGGCCTCAAAGGAGAACTCACCAGCAGTATTTATCATGTTGAAGATGAGCTCAACTTACTTTTCACCGAAACACCCAAGCAGATCGCAGAGAGCCTGACGCAGATAAAGTCGTACAGCTACTTATCGACAGCCGCATTAGGAGGGGTGACGTTACTGGTGCTGCTTTATGTTGTGTGGCGTGCCAGTCAACTTGAAACTCAATTGATTGTTTCACAAGAGAAAGCACGACAAGCAAACCGCGCAAAAAGTGCCTTTCTTGCCAATATGTCTCATGAGATACGGACACCGCTTAATGGCGTGATTGGTATGTCAGAAATACTGGCAGAAACCAAACTATCCGCAGAACAGAAAGACTGCCTTGGGACTATCTATACCTCTTCTCAAACCTTACTTATGTTGATCAACGATGTTCTCGATCTGTCCAAAATTGAATCGGGTAAACTGGAAATTAATCCACATACGACAGACTTAAGAGAGCTGCTGTTTGATAGCGTGACTCTGATTTCTTCTAAAGCTTATCAAAAGCAGATTAAGTTGGAAGTTGAAATTGATGGCGAGCTCCCAGAGTACATTCATGTTGATGGGAATAAAATTCGCCAAGTGTTGATGAATTTAGCCTCAAATGCGATCAAATTTACAGAACAAGGCTCTATCGTATTCACCGCTAAACGGCTTCCATCATTGGAAACAGAGTGTGTGGTCGAGTTTTCTGTTCGAGATACGGGTATTGGTATCGCAGCAGACCAACAAGAGCACATTTTCAAAGCGTTTTGCCAAGAAGATACCAACATCACCTCCAATATTGCGGGGACCGGATTAGGGCTTAGTATTTCGTCACGTATGGTGGAAATTATGGGAGGCTCGATAAACGTTGAGTCAGAGAAAGACGTGGGCAGTTGCTTTCATTTCCAATTAACCGTAGTGCCATCAGATCATTCTGAACATAAAAATCGTAAACAAACCGTTGTCTATTATTCAGATGCGCCATCGAAACTTTTACTCGATGACTTGTTCCGCCTTGGTTACTCACCACAACTAAAATCAATCGAAACAAACTTGGCGGCAACTGACCTCCCAGAGATCGCTTTGATGGAAGATATTAACCAAGCCAAAACACTGCATCGCTTAGCACCAGAGGTGAAAATCATCATAGTGAAAGATAATCTTAGTGATCCTATGAGTGAGTGTCATTTTATCTCAGGCTATGTGACTCTTCCTATGCTCGGTTCCCGCTTAAGTAGCATGTTGAACTCCGTGCTTGAAAGGTCACAGCCACAACCCCCTCAACATCAACCTGAGCCGATAGAAGCGACTGTACGTCAAAAAGTCCTCGTAGTTGAAGATAACCGCGTAAACCAGAAGGTGGTATGTATCAATTTAGATAAGTTAGGGATTGAATATTGGGTTGCCAATGATGGACAAGAAGCGATTGATTTATATAAAGGGCATCATCAAGACATCGGCCTTATCTTGATGGACTGCATGATGCCGAATGTAGATGGCTTTGAGGCAACAGAGCGAATCAGGCGCTATGAAGAAAACCTGCAACTTCAGGCAACACATATCCTCGCTTTAACGGCATCCGTGCTCGATGATGATATTAAACGTTGCTTCGAGTGTGGAATGAACGATTATCTTCCAAAACCATTTAAGCGTGACATGATGCTGCAAAAAATTGATGAACAACAGTTTACGCACAAGGCAGGCTGACCAAGGAGCTTTGGAAAAAAGGGGGATGGTGAAGCTGAAATACAGATACGGGATGCGAATAAATAAGGCTTAAGAGCAAAAAAACGGAGACCGAAGTCTCCGTTTTCTAAAGCTTATGTGTGACTTTCTCTGCTATAGAGAAAGGGGGATGATTACATCATGCCGCCCATGCCACCCATACCGCCCATGCCACCCATATCAGGCATTGCAGGGCCAGAATCTTGTGGCTTATCAGTGATCATCGCTTCTGTTGTGATCATAAGACCAGCAACTGACGCTGCGAACTGAAGTGCAGAGCGAGTTACCTTAGTTGGATCTAGGATACCCATTGCAATCATGTCGCCGTATTCGCCAGTCGCCGCGTTGTAACCGTAGTTACCTTCGCCAGCACGAACGTTGTTAGCAACAACAGATTCTTCATCACCTGCGTTCTTCGTGATTTGACGGATAGGCGATTCCATTGCACGTAGTGCAACACGGATACCTACGTTTTGCTCTTCGTTGTCGCCTTCAAGGCCAGCAACTTTAGATGCAGCGCGGATAAGTGCAACACCACCACCAGCAACCACACCTTCTTCAACGGCAGCGCGAGTTGCGTGAAGTGCATCTTCAACGCGGTCTTTCTTCTCTTTCATCTCAACTTCAGTTGCAGCGCCAACTTTGATTACTGCAACACCGCCAGCTAGCTTAGCTACGCGCTCTTGAAGTTTCTCTTTGTCGTAGTCAGACGTTGCATCTTCGATTTGTTGACGGATTTGAGAAACGCGACCTTGGATCATTGTTTCTTCGCCCGCGCCATCGATGATGGTTGAGTTTTCTTTAGTGATAGTTACACGCTTAGCTTGACCTAGGTCTTCTAGTGTTACTTTCTCTAGGTCTAGGCCGATCTCTTCAGAGATAACCGTACCGCCCGTTAGGATAGCGATATCTTGTAGCATAGACTTACGACGGTCACCGAAACCAGGCGCTTTAACAGCCGCTACTTTCACGATGCCACGCATGTTGTTCACAACAAGCGTTGCTAGCGCTTCGCCTTCTACATCTTCAGCGATGATAAGAAGTGGACGAGATGCTTTTGCTACTGCTTCTAGAGTCGGAAGAAGCTCACGAATGTTCGAAATCTTCTTGTCGATAAGAAGAATAAATGGGCTTTCTAGATCAACAGAACCCGCTTCTTGGTTGTTGATGAAGTAAGGAGATAGGTAACCGCGGTCGAACTGCATACCTTCAACTACGTCTAGCTCGTCTTGTAGAGCCTGACCTTCTTCAACAGTGATAACGCCATCACGGCCTACTTTTTCCATCGCTTCAGCAATGATGTTACCCACTGTAGCGTCAGAGTTTGCAGAGATAGTACCTACTTGCGCGATAGCTTTCGTATCTGCACATGGAACAGAAAGGTTCTTCAGCTCTTCAACAGCCGCGATAACCGCTTTGTCGATACCGCGCTTAAGATCCATTGGGTTCATACCCGCAGCAACCGCTTTTAGGCCTTCAGCGATAATCGACTGAGCCAATACTGTTGCTGTTGTTGTTCCGTCGCCCGCCGCGTCATTCGCTTGCGAAGCCACTTCTTTAACCATTTGCGCGCCCATGTTTTGGAACTTGTCTTCAAGTTCGATTTCACGTGCAACTGAAACACCATCTTTAGTGATCGTTGGTGCGCCAAATGATTTGTCTAGAACAACGTTACGGCCTTTAGGACCTAGCGTTACTTTTACTGCGTCAGCCAGAACGTTTACACCTTCTAGCATTTTAATACGTGCGTCATTACCAAATTTAACGTCTTTAGCAGCCATCTTAATTTCCTTTCAAATTCTTTGTTTCGGGGCGTCTCAGCGTTATCGCGTCATTCTGAACAGTGAGGGACGAACGTGATTCAGAATCTACTCAAATCGCACTCTGTTTAGATTCCAGATAATTCGTTCCTCATTTCTGGAATGACGATATGAATCATCCAATACTGGCTCTGATAACTTTTACTGAGAGTTAAATGAAAAATAGATTACTCGACGATCGCCATGATGTCGTTTTCAGACATAATCAGAACTTCTTTGCCGTCGATTTTTTCAGTTTTCGTGCCGTAACCTTCAGCAAAGATAACGGTATCGCCAACTTTTACGTCCAACGGTTGCACTGAACCGTTTTCTAGAATGCGGCCTTTGCCGACAGCTAGAATGATACCGCGAGTCGATTTTTCTGCGGCAGAACCAGTTAGAACGATGCCACCAGCAGATTTAGATTCAACTTCTTGGCGCTCAACGATAACTCGGTCATGTAGAGGACGGATATTCATCGGTCTTATCTCCTGATAATTTCCATTTAAATTTTGATAGTTGCCACGATTAGCGTGGGTCAAACAATATGTTGGGGGCGATGTGAAAGATCCCAAGGGGGGAACGAAAAAATTGTGAGCTAAAGTGCAGATTCTCACCCCTCATCTTTCCCTGCTTTTCGTTTACTCGTATCCCGCATCTGTTTATCCTACGCTTTTGGTTTCTATCGGCGTTTTGCATGCAAGATAAGCACGGGCTATTAACTGCCCCAATTGAGAGTACATTGCGTACCATGACCATACCGACCATATTCGGTATGGTGGCGATCTTGATGTTTAACCTCGTCGATACTTTCTTCATCTCATTGCTTGGCACCCAAGCCTTAGCCGCGGTGAGTTTTACCTTTCCAGTCACCTTTGCCATCAACTGCATCACCATGGGGATTGGTATTGGCTTATCGACATGTATCGGTCGATTACTTGGCCAAGGCAGCGCACAAAATGCAGCACGCTTTACCTGTCATGGCTTATTGCTGGCTCTGCTTCTGGTCGGCTGCGCGTCTACATTAGGTATTATCGCCTTAGAACCTATGTTTACCCTGCTAGGAGCAAAGCAAGAGTTGTTGCCACTGATATCGGAATACATGTCGGTGTGGTATCTCGCGATCCCATTTTTGGTCATCCCCATGGCAGGCAACAGCGCCATTCGTGCCAGCGGCGATACTAAAACACCCGCCAAGATTATGCTACTGGCTGGCCTTATCAATGGCGTTTTAGATCCGCTACTCATCTTCGGATATGGGCCTTTTCCTGAACTGGGGATTCAAGGCGCTGCGATTGCCAGTGGTTTCAGTTGGTTTGGTGCTTTGTGTGGCTCACTCTACGTATTGATGGTGCGAGAAAAACTGCTTGCGCCGCCTAAGCTGACAAACATCGTCAGTGACTGGCGACAGATCTTAAAAATAGGCACCCCAGCGGCTTTGTCTAACGCTCTGAACCCACTTGCCGGCGCTATCATCATGATGATGCTGGCCAAACAAGGGACTGAAGCCGTGGCGGCGTATGGCGCAGCGCAACGTATCGAGTCCATTCTTATCATTGTGTTGATGTCTCTTACTTCGGCGCTTACGCCTTTCATGGCGCAGAACTTTGGCGCAAACAACCCACAACGCAGTTTTAAGGCACTGTTTCTGAGTATGCGTTTTGCTGTGATGTTCCAAGGTTTGATTTTCTTAATGATGGTGCCGTTGAGCATTCCTTTGGCTGCCCTGTTCTCTCAAGAAGAATCCGTCCGAGGCATATTGTGGCATTACCTGTTAGTCGTGCCCTTTAGCTATGGATTCCAAGGCATTGTGATGATGCTGATCAGTGGGATGAATGCCATGCATCAACCACTCAAAGCCTTTCAATGGAGCTTCATGCGTTTGTTTGTCTTTACCTTGCCATTCGCTTGGATAGGCAGCCAAATCGACGGCGTAGAAGGGCTGTTTATTGGTTTAGCCTTGGGGAACATTGTCGGCGGTATTTCAGGGTACTTGTTTGCGCTTCGTGTAAGGGGTAAAGCAGATGCGGGATACGAAAAGATATAAGAGCAGATACGAGATGCGAGTAACCGGGATGCGAAAAGATTTAAGAGCTTAAGAGCAGTTACGAGATTCGAAGAGCTTGAGAGCAGAAAAAGACTAAAAAAAGGAAGATGACATGGAAGACACCACTTACAAAATGTTCTATGACGCGCCGATTGGCAAGATGATCATTGTGAGCAATGGTGTGTCGCTTATTGAAATTGACCATGTAAATCACGAAGAGCTAATGATTAGCAATCCAGATGACCTTTGCCAACTGGCAGCGAAACAGTTAGATGAGTACTTCGCAGGTCATCGAATAGAATTCGATTTGCCATTAAGAGCGATAAAAGGCACTGACTTTCAAAAAGTAGCTTGGCAAGCTTTAACAACCATTCCTTATGGCGAAACCATCAGTTACGGTGAACAAGCGAAAATAATGGATAACCCAAAAGCAGTAAGAGCTGTGGGTGGTGCAAATGGCAAGAACCCATTTAGTATTGTTGTGCCTTGCCATAGAGTCATCGGCGCGAATGGAACATTAACCGGCTACACCGGCGGTATGAATCGCAAAGAGTGGTTGTTAGATTTTGAGCGTTCGATCTTAAATAAAAAGAAGTAAACCTTATCTCACTAGATCAATAATATAAAATTTCGCCATCAAGAAGCGCCATTATCACCAGACAACATATAGTCTATATTTAAAATTTCATACAAAGAGGTGATGGTAATGTCCACTGATACGATTGAATCTTATGAAGATCGAAAGCGTAGAGATGGAGCTATAGCGCTAATGAAACTATTATCGTTTTCTATTGATGATAAAAAACATGACCGAGTCAATTCAGGTACTCAGATTCGAGATAAACTGGCAAAACGTAAACAATCGGTTCAAGAATCAACATCACCGTTACGCTGATAATAATACGTTCGGTTACTTTAGTTTAATCCCATAAGTGTCAATATGGGCAAGTAACTCGCTTGATGTAATTCTATGTTTAACGAGCAAGTCAACCTTGAACGGAAGTGACGATTGTTCTAAACGATCTTGCAAGCCTGCGACGACACTTAACGAAATCCCATGCCCCTCGATAACAATATCGATGTCGGAGTTATCTTTATAAGTTCCAAGGGCTCTAGAACCGAATACCCAGGCATGAATGACTGCGGCATGACTCAAAACAATATCCTCAATCAACTGATACTGATGAGGCTTAAGGCCGACCGAGTCTGGTTTAACCAAATAACTATCGATCACATTTAACCTCTTGTTCGCATTGACCCTCTTGATCACATTTAAGCTTTAAATAGAGTGTGACTTGCCCTATCACTGGTGAAAATGACTCTAAGATCAGTGACTGAGCTTCAAGGACATTTTCCTCATCATAGCTGTGGGACAATAAATTTCGTTTTATGAGTGCTTCAAGCATAATCTCACACTGCTCCGAAGACAGGTGCTTAGCTTCTAAGGCCGTACGAAAAACGCTCCTCGGCGAAGCCACATCAAACCCTTCAAACTCAAGTAAGTCTTTAAGGGTCTTCCATGTCAGTTCGAAAGAAAATTCAAAAGTTTGTACTAACCCAGCGAGCTCTAACTCATTGTAGCTATCTTGTGAGCACGCTCTCTCAAGCCTTTGCTGCGCTTTCATTAAGTTTTGCAGTCGTTGCTTCCAACGGTCTGGGTTTGAGTTCATATAAACAGCCTAAATATAAGGTAAAAGACAAGTATAGTATGAGCCTTAAGCTACCTAATCATTCAAGAAATGTCACTCTTTCGATATTCATCAAAACTGTTCTTTTCGTCTTTTGTTTAAGGTCGTGCCCTTATGTTCTCCCCTGCATGTTTTTCTTACCCAATACCTGTCCTTAAGCTCTTCGCTACTCGTTTACCCGCATCTCGTTTACTCGTATCCCGTATCTATACTCAAATTCCAGATACAAAAAAACGGCTACACTCGCGTGCAGCCGTTCTAGTATTCGATGAAAGTTAAAAACTATTTATCTAAAACAGTAATTACTTAACGATCACATCGCCTGACATTTCAGCCGGGATTGCGATACCAGATAAAGAAAGCATCGTTGGCGCTAAGTCAGACAGTTTACCGCCCTCTTTGAACTCAACGTCTTTGTTACCTACGTAGATAAGTGGCACTGGTAGGTTCGTGTGCGCTGTGTGGATGCCGCCCGTTTCTGGGTTTACCATCATTTCTGCGTTACCGTGGTCTGCAGTGATAAGCAGTTGGCCATCGGCTTCTTTGATTGCTTCAACCACTTTGCCAAGACATTCGTCTAGCGACTCTACCGCTTTAACTGCTGCATCGTAAACGCCAGTGTGGCCAACCATGTCACAGTTAGGGAAGTTACACACGATAGCGTCGTATTTGCCGCCTTTGATCGCTGCAACTAACTTTTCAGTTAGCTCTGGTGCGCTCATTTCTGGCTGTAGGTCGTAAGTTGCTACTTTTGGAGAAGCAACAAGTTGACGCTCTTCGCCTTCGAACTCGTCTTCGATACCGCCATTGAAGAAGAAAGTAACGTGCGCGTATTTCTCTGTTTCAGAGATACGTAGCTGCGTCTTACCTTCCTTCGATAGCCATTCACCGTAAGTGTTCTCTAGAGAAGCCGGTGGGAATGCACATAGAAGTGGAATGTCTGCCGCGTATTGAGTCAGCATTACGAAATCGATCGCTGGGAATACGTTACGAGCAAAACCGTCGAAATCAGGAACGAATGCACGTGTAATTTCACGAGCACGGTCGGCACGGTAGTTCATGAAGATAACCGCATCGCCATCAACGATAGCGGCAGACTCTTCGCCTTCAGCTTTGATTTCAGTCGCTTTAACGAACTCATCGTTTTCGTCACGAGCGTAAGCTGCTTCTAGACCAGCTACCGCTGTATCAAACGTGAATTCTGCTTTTGCTTGAGTCAGCAGGTCGTAAGACTCTTGAACGCGATCCCAGTTGTTATCACGGTCCATTGCGTAGTAACGACCAATAAGCGAAGCCACACGGCCTTTGCCTAGCTTAGCGAACAGTTCTTGGAAACGTGCCAGTGTGTTTTCTGCGCTACGTGGCGGCGTATCACGGCCGTCTAGGAATGCGTGTAGGTAGATTTTCTCTGCGCCACGTTCTGCTGCCATTTCAACAGCTGCGTAGATGTGATCTTCATGAGAGTGAACGCCACCTGGAGACATAAGGCCCATGATGTGAACCGCTTTCTCAGCTTTCACCGCTTTATCGATAGCGTTCACTAGCGTTTCAGTTTGGCCGAACTCACCATCTGAAATTGACTTAGTAATACGAGTAAGATCTTGGTATACCACGCGACCCGCACCGATGTTGGTGTGACCCACTTCAGAGTTACCCATTTGGCCATCAGGTAGGCCTACATCTAAGCCAGAAGCCGAGATTAGCGTGTTAGGTTGGTTAGCAATAAGACCGTCTAAAACTGGAGTCTTAGCGTTCGCGATAGCGTTGTCTTGGTTGTCTTCACGGTAACCGTAACCGTCAAGGATCACTAGAGCCATTGGCTTCTTAGCTGACATAGGACTGACCTCGTTCAATTCAAAATAAATCGGTATAAAAACAAATTAGCGTAATTTTACTACAGTTTACAGTCAAAACTGTAGTGGAAGATCAAGAAAGGGCTCAGGTAAGAGGATCGGATGTGAAAAAAATGTCATTTTGTGTTTAAGGCATCTATGAAAAGTTAGAAATAATACAGCCCAATACATCGTTATAGCCATTCTTTATTATCACTAAATTACATACTAAAACCAAATGTCACACTCAAAAAACAACGAACAAAACATACTCAACCAGGTGTACATATTGATGGTTTTAGCGTAAGATACACGCAAATAAACTCCTACAAAAAATTGGCTAGAGTTCATCATGTTATTAGAGCTATCATTTGTTGGCTTTTTCTCCTTTTCCTCACTCTTTTTGATGCGAAAAGTGGCAAAATCCATTGGCTTAGTGGATAAACCGAATGAGAGAAAGTTACACACTGGTGCGATCCCATTGGTAGGTGGTATAGCGATCAGCTTAACCATTGGCCAATTCATCGTTACCCATCCAGACGTCATCCCGCATAGCCCACTCTTTTTAGCTTCTGTTATTGCTCTTATTATTATCGGGGCGCTTGATGACAAATTCGACATTAGCTTCAAAATACGACTGGTGGTGCAAGCAATTCTCTCCATCGGCATGATGTATTTCGCCGACATTCGATTAGATAACATTGGTAACCTGTTTGGTACTGGCGACCTGCATTTAGGCTTCCTGAGCCCTGTAGTAACCATACTCGCAGTGATTGGCGCGATTAACGCGTTCAATATGGTCGACGGCATTGATGGATTGTTAGGTGGGCTTGCTATTGTAACTTTTGGCGGTATCGCCGTTTTACTTCAAGTCGACAGCCAACATGGCTTAGCGTATTTATGCGTGGTGTTCATTGTCGCAACCATTCCTTATATCATGATGAATCTTGGCATTCTTGGGCGTGAGCGTAAGGTTTTCATGGGAGATGCTGGCAGTATGATGATTGGCTTTACTGTGATTTGGTTACTGCTGGGCGCAAGCCAAGATCCATCAGAAGCTATGATGCGACCGATTACTGCACTGTGGTTAATTGCTGTTCCGCTGATGGACATGGCTGCCATCATGTTCAGACGCGTACGCCGCGGTGACTCCCCTTTCAAGCCCGACCGTGAACACCTACACCACATCTTCCAACGCCTTGGTTTTACATCGCGTCAAACGCTCGCCATCATTTGTGCTATCGCAAGTAGCTTCGCTGGCTTCGGTATCTACGGTGAATTCCTAGCGATCGCTGAATCGACCATGTTCATCCTGTTTATGATGTGTTTTGCTTCATACACTGTAGCCATGAGCTATGTTTGGCGCATCACCAGCTGGATTAGAAGTTTGCGTAACCTTCCAGAAAAAGTCTACTAGTGATTAACAGTGTATTAATGGCTTAGGTTTTCAAGTGAAGATGATTAAGAGCAAAAGCACTCAAGTCTAAAACTTCTCAAGCTAAACGCAAAAGAGCCCAATCTCGATAAGATTGGGCTCTTTTTCTATATTTGTCTTAGTTTGAGCTATTGTAACTTAACTGCTTTAACTCTCTAATTTACCCAGCTAAGCACTGCGATAGTAGACTTGTCCGTTAACGACACATCAAACTATTTCGCTTCTAACTTCTTCCACTTTCTTACAATCTTCGCCATTTTAAACGAGTGTGTCATCGCGTAGGTGTGGAGGAAGAAACACACAACAATGGTGTAGAACATGATGTATTCTGGCACTTGGAAGTATTCGCCCAATAACCCCAACGTTGAGTACAGCAACTGCACCAAACAGATCACCACTAACGACTCACGAGGGGTAAAGCCGATACGCTGCATAATGTGGTGAAAATGCTCGCGGTCAGGTTGGAACGGAGAGTGCCCTTTTCGAATACGACGGATCATAATGGCCATCATATCAATCAAAGGCACTGCAATTAACCATAGGGCCGTCACTGGTCGAATCATGTAATGACCGTGTTCAGGTTGAGTACCTCGGATTAAAATCCAAATCACAAGGAAGCCGATCATCATGCTACCGGCATCGCCCATAAACACTTTACGTAGTTTGCCAAAATACCCTAAATTGAACAGAACAAAGGGTAATAAGATCACCACCATCACAGCCATAAAAAAGGTGTAAAACTCGATTTCATAAGCAAAGAACACCACACCCAACGATGCAAACACTACCATGCTTAAGCCACCCAGCAGCCCATCAATACCATCAACCATGTTAAAAGCGTTAATTGCACCGATCACAGCTAATATGGTAACAACATAATCGATGGCAACCGGAAAGTCCCAAACACCAAACCCAAACGCATTACCAACATGAGAAAGCGTTAGACCGGTATAATGCATTACGATCAGCGTCAAGACAGCTTGCACACCCATGCGAAGTTTAAAACTGATATCGAAGCGGTCATCTGCCACACCGATCAGCACCAGTATCGTTAAGCACGTGGCGATTACCTCTATGTTATTGATTTCTGACGCACTCACGTAGAAGAAGTACAACAAGGTAATACAAAGGGAAATACCGCCCACCAAAGGGACCACACCCTCATGATGTTTTCTAGCATTCGGTTTATCAACTAAGCCAATGGCGTAGCCGACTTTTCGCATACAATACAACACCGCAAGGGCAAGAAAGAAGAACATAGAGAGTTCGATAAGGTAATCAAACAGCGACATTGATTTAAGCCCTTTGGGTTATTAGATAAAGGTAATTCAGTAGAACGATGAAGCGACGACAATAAAAACTGCCATCGCGATTCATCAAATTTGGATTCACTACACCTTTTCAGTTGCTGTTTTATCCATTTCGGCTTTGTTACCTTTGAGGTAGACATTTTGATAACAGTAGTTCGTCGCCTCGATGTAACCATCGACACTGCCACAGTCAAAACGTTTACCTTTAAACTTATACGCAATCACACAACCATTTTTGGCTTGTTCTAAAAGCGCATCCGTAATTTGGATTTCGCCGCCTTTACCCGGCTGTGTGTCTTCCAAAATATCGAAGATATCTGGAGTTAGAATATAGCGACCAATAATCGCGAGATTACTTGGTGCAGTACCTTGCTCAGGCTTCTCGACCATATCGGTAATGCGAATCAGGTCATCACTTAGGTGCTCGCCGGCAATCACACCGTACTTATGCGTTTCCGATTCTGGTACTTCTTCTACCGCGACAATAGAGCAGCGGAACTGACGGTACAGCGCGGCCATTTGTGCTAGCACGCCTTGGTCATCATTAATGCAAAGGTCATCGGCCAATACCACAGCAAATGGGTTATCACCCACCAGTTCTTTGCCCGTTAAAATAGCATGGCCTAGCCCTTTCATTTCACGTTGGCGAATGTAGGTAAACTGAGCGGAGTCGATCAAGGAACGAATGTCATCCAGCAAAGACTCTTTATTGGTGCCTTGGATTTGGTGCTCAAGCTCGTAGTTCTTATCAAAGTGATCCATTAACGAGCTTTTACCACGGCCAGTAACAACGGCCATGCTGGTCATGCCCGCTTGAATGGCTTCATCAACGCCATATTCAATCAACGGCTTGTTAACGATAGGCATCATTTCTTTTGGCATGGATTTAGTTGCAGGTAAAAAGCGCGTGCCATAACCAGCGGCGGGGAATAAGCAGTGTTTAATCATTATTTAATTTCTTATGTTTTATTAACTGACGTATGTATAAAATATTGCGGATAGTATTGGAAATACCGAAACGAAGTGTCTCAACATCAAAATTGAAACAAGACACTATAGATATAAGAATTTTTTATTTTTATAAATGCAGGTATTTCCTAGAGGCGCACTTTAAGTACGCCCCTATAGAGAGTTACTTATTGTAAAACTCGCGGTACCACTGAATAAATTCAGCGACGCCTTCTTTAACCGTTACTTTTGGCGTGTAGCCCGTAGCTGCAAACAAGTCTTGTGTGTCAGCATAAGTTTGGTAAACATCACCAGGTTGCATTTCACGAAAGTTTTTCTTCGCTTCAACGCCTAGCTCGTCTTCAATCGCCTTCACAAAATCCATCAGGTTGATTGGAGAGCCATGACCAATGTTATACACCGCATAAGGCGCAGAGCTGGTTGCTGGAGAGCCCGCTTCTACTGTCCAATCGTTATCACGTGTTGGTACCACATCCGCGATGCGCACCACGCCTTCAACAATATCATTGACGTGAGTAAAATCACGCCACATGTCACCGTTGTTGTTGATATCGATTGTGTCGCCATCCAAAATCTTCTTAGTGAAGATAAACGGCGCCATATCAGGGCGGCCCCATGAGCCATACACGGTAAAGAAACGCAGGCCTGTGGTTGGAATGTCGTATAAGTGAGAATAGCTGTGCGCCATCAGCTCATTAGACTTCTTGGTCGCTGCGTACAATGAAACGGGGTGATCCACCGAATCTGACGTTGCAAACGGTGTTTTAGCATTCAACCCGTATACAGAACTTGAAGAGGCATAAACCAAGTGCTTCACTTTATTATGACGACACCCTTCAAGAATGTTCAAATGACCGACTAAGTTGGAATCCGCATACGCGTGTGGGTTTTCAATGGAATAGCGAACACCCGCTTGTGCAGCCAAGTGAATCACTTGATCAAATTGCTCAGCGTCAAACAAGCTAGCTACGCCATCACGATCGGCGATATCCAAATGAACCAATTTGAAGTCGTCATGCTGGATGCGATTCAAGCGCGCTTCTTTCAAAGCGACATCGTAGTAATCATTTAGGTTATCAACACCAACAACTTGATGGCCTTTTGCAGTTAACTGTTCTACCACAGCACTGCCAATAAAACCCGCTGCGCCTGTTACCAAATACTTCATTACTTAATCCTTAATCTGAACCGAATAGATCACGTGTATACACTTTGTCTTTTACATCCGCTAACTCTTGAGCCATGCGGTTTGAGACAATTACATCACAGCTTGACTTAAACTGCTCGAAATCCGTTAACACTAATGAGCGAAAGAACTCTTTTTCTTTAAGTTCGGGTTCGAACACCACTACTTCAATGCCTTTTGCTTTAAGGCGCTTCATAATGCCTTGAATACTCGAAGCGCGGAAATTGTCAGAGCCAGACTTCATCACTAATCGGTAAATACCAACGCGTCTTGGGTTTCTTTTAATAATAGAGTCGGCAATAAAATCTTTACGTGTAGTATTAGAATCGACAATCGCTCCAATAATATTATTTGGAACATCAGAGTAGTTAGCACGTAGTTGCTTGGTGTCTTTTGGTAAGCAGTAACCACCATAACCAAATGAAGGGTTGTTGTAGTGCGAACCAATGCGAGGGTCTAAACTGACACCATCGATAATCTGTCGCGTATCTAACCCGTGGGATTCTGCGTAAGTATCTAGCTCATTAAAGTAAGCGACACGAAGTGCCAAATAGGTGTTAGAGAACAGCTTTACCGCTTCGGCTTCGGTTGAATCGGTATAAAGGACCTCAACGTCTTTTTTAACCGCGCCTTCTAACAACAGGTTCGCAAAAACTTGTGCACGTTCAGAGCGCTCACCAACTACAATGCGAGACGGGTGCAGGTTATCGTATAACGCTTTACCTTCACGTAAAAACTCCGGTGAGAACATCAGGTTTTCACATTCAAGTTCCGCTTTAATACGGGCGGTATAACCCACAGGCACGGTAGATTTGATCACCATCACCGCATTTGGGTTAATCGCCATCACATCTTTAATTACCGCTTCCACTGAAGAGGTATTGAAGTAGTTAGTTTCAACATCGTAATCCGTGGGTGTCGCGATGATGACGTATTCCGCATCAGCATACGCTAACTCTTTATCGAGTGTCGCGGTGAAGTTTAATGGCTTATTCGCCAGGAAATCTTCGATTTCAGCATCAACGATTGGAGATAATTTATCGTTCAGTAATTTTACTTTTTCTTCGATAATATCGACTGCGACAACATCATGATGCTGTGATAACAACATCGCATTTGATAAGCCTACATAGCCTGTTCCGGCAATTGCAATTTTCATATGTTAGCCAACTGGTGAGTTAATAGATTAGATTAAATAAAAATCAATTTTCATACTTGTAAATAGTATGAGATTTCTAGAGTGTTCGTTAAATAATATGGATAAAGCTATCTAGCTATAAATATCCGTTCTCTAAATGACTGTTGTAACAAAAGGTAAAAAGACAAAATTCACCTCAAAATAAAAAAGATAACAGTTTAGTTTAGGGCCAGAAAAAATTAAAAGTTAAATTGTCTAACTACCTCAGAAACTTATACGCTGCAGATTTAACAAATGATGGGGAAATTCTGAGTAAGAAAAGCATCAATGTATGAAGAACATTTGAAAAAGAAAGCACATCCAATTTTTTGAAGGCATAAACTCTAGACCGTAAATCGTTCATAGCTTTATTCCACCCCCTTCTCGAATGAAAGTCGTCATTAACCCTATAATAAAGTAACGGTCGAGGAATGTTTGCAAATATATGACCAGCACTTAATAAGTCAACCCATAAATAATAATCTTGCGTATTCATTAGTTCTGGTTTGTACCGAATATAAGATTTACTAAAAACATTTTCCCTAAACATTACTGTTGGATGGCTAAAAGGGCACTTTCTAATAATAGCAATAGAAATACTATGATGATCATAATACATCTTCTTATGAAAAATCTCCTCTCCTGAATCAGAAATTTCAATCAAATCGGTACCAACAACAGATACTTCTGAATTTTCATCTAAAAAATTTACTTGCTCAGTAATTCTTTCTGTAAACGCAATGTCATCAGCATCCATCCTAGCAATATAAGTATATTCACCAATTTCTATTATTTTATCAATAATGCTATTTAACCGAGTTGCTAAACCTCGGTTTTCTGAATTAAAATTAACAAATACGTTATCTAATTTAGAGTATAAATTTAATAGTTCAACACAATCTTCAGAGATATAACCATCGACTTCAATAAAAACATCCAAGTTTGAGTAACTTTGCCCCAAAATACTATCTATAGATAACTTAATATTTTCGGCGATATCTGATTTATATACGGACATTGCAACAGCAACTTTTTTATACATCATCATCAAGCTTCTTTTTTGTAACGCTAACATCTATATAGCACAACTGCCTTTTACCACTAAAAATTGAATCAAAGAATATAGTGTTTCCATCATTTGAGAATCGAGGATGTAAGTCGCAACGAGTTTCACCAGAAAACTTAAAACCATGAAAAAACTCACCAACTTGAACTTCCATAGAACAGTTTTTCTTCGTCATAAACAAAGACTGCATTCTCGATTTATTAGGGTAAGTATCTGTAATGATATAATTACCATTGACAGATGGGTGTCCATCCCCCCGATTGACAAAAACATTATCATGAAACGCTGTAAAAGTACCTGATTCTATATTTATTAACCAGTATGCATCTTTACCTTCAGGAGAGCGTAAATAACCGAGTATAGTAGTTTCATTATACCAAAAACAATGACTAACCATTTGATAATCTGATAATACTTTTAATAAGTCTCCATTTGAATTAGCTAAGATCAAACGATCGAATCTTCTTCCACTATCATTATAATACCTGTGCATGAAGATAAAAAATTCACCATTAGGTGAAATCATTACATGGTTCAATTTGTGTTTAAAATTATTTTTATTGCCTTCAAACCTAAAATTAAAAACATCGCTTACAGAAAATAACATTCTCTCTTCATGAGAACTATAATCACATTTTAAGATACCTGTTTCATTGTAATTTGGCAGTGTATTACCTGTGTGTTTAAAATAGCCATAGTCGGGTCTTAATAATGCAAGAGACTTATAGCAAATTGACAGCATGAATTTATTTTTGAAGGAATCTTGAACAGCACTTTCAAATGAATCAATAATTTCCTGAGAAGAGATAGAATACATATAAGTTTTATATGTGTTTGATAAAAAATCAAAGTTGTTGTAAACAAATATATCCTCATCTAACCAATGAGCTCTACTCGCTTGCTGCCAGTTAAAAGCTGAAATTTTAATCCTATCTGAAAGAATAAACTTCTTAGATTTAAGACAATAAACATCAAGCTCGATTAATTCTACATCTCTGGGTAAGAGGGTTGTTGAACTAGCAGTGCTAAAGACCAATACAAGCCCTTTCCCATTATCAGGAGTTTTATCATAATAGCCAAAAAAGGTTTCATTATTATTATCTTCTATGACTTCAACCTTTTCGTTTGAGTAAAATTTATAATCTTTCTTTTTTAGAAGGTAAAAGATATAAGAGTAGGAAAGCTTTACAAGCTTCTTTATTCCCGGGCTACTAGACAATACTCGTGCAATCATTTTTTCTAAAGGGTTATAATCATCACTCATTTTCAGAAATCTCATATATTTTTTGATATTTTTCAGACATAGCCTTCGCACCAAACTTATCGTTAGCCGCATCAACCAACTCACTTCGATCTACACTACAAATTCTATTAACATTGTCAATAAACTCTAAAGCCAAAGTTTCAGGAGGAGTACTTAATGAGAAAATAAAACTCGAATTCTTCGGCAACTTATCTGCTATTTCACGATGAGGAGGAATATTAGACAAGAAAACGGGAACTCCAAATGATATGGCCTCAAGAACAGTATTGGGTAAACCTTCAGATAAAGAAGATGACAAGAAAATATTAGACCTGGATAAATGTTCCCCTACATTATTAACATTTCCGATAAATTTCATACGGCCATTAGAGAGCATTTTTAATTCACTCAATAATGGACCATCGCCTAAAACTAAAAACTCATGTTCTAAATTCAACTCATCAAGCTTGTTACTAAGTCTTACTAAGTACTCCATATTCTTTCTTGGAATAAGACTACCAACTGTAATCAGCTTAATTGTAGTTGTATCCATATTTTCAATTATAGGAAAACGGCTTGGAGGAACACCGTTTGAAATAACTGTTGACGTTATACCAACAGTTTTCAATTTAGATGCAATCGCATTAGAACAAGAAACCAAATATTTGCACTGAGCCAACACTTTAATATGCTTTTTGGCCATCAACGTTCCTTTAATTTTACCAAACTTTGATGGATAATCCTCAATTGGGAAATTTCGAGAAGTAGTAACCCAAGGAATTTTATTTTTAAGAGCGCAACCCAATGAATCAGCTCGAACCCCTTGTGTCTGAATAATATCTGGAGAATAATTATTTACATATTGAGACAACTTAGAGCTACCAAACAAGACACTTTGAACACGAGTTAAAGAAAGAGTATCCACAATGATCCCTTGGGAAACATAGCTTTCAAATTTTGAGTCCATAGGTTCAGGTGAAAGTGTTAATACTCTGCATTCATATTTATCCAAATCTAGATGAGATATGATATAAGACAATTGGTTTACAGGCCCAGTCCGTCTTAAATTACTAACTATATACAATATCTTTTTTTTTCTATTCATAATCACTTACCAATTATTTTTAACTCTACCATTACCGAATCATGAACCACACTGTGCAAGGAGGATCTTAAACTTAAAATATGAATATACACCCAATATATAGAAAAAAACCATGCCAAACTCAAAATAATCTGGCCAAGTAAAGTTATAAAGCAATTTATATAACAAGGTGTAAAAAGCTAAAGACCAATATAATTTTAACTTCCTATTACGAATCAAACCCCTCTGTACCATTAGTTTGAATAGTACATATAACATAGGGAAGAAATATAGAATAAAAACATATAGCCCACCACTAGTTGCCATATCAAGGTAATTATTATGTAAGAAAGTTCCTCTGCCATCTGTCGGCCAAAAAACATAATATCTTGCAGAGTCTAAACCAATACCAGTCTGCCAGTATTGAATAAAAAGATTCCAACCTGATTCTAGTAAATAGAACCTCAAAAATGCACTTTCATTATTATTTAACTGAGAATAATCACCAGTAAATATCATAGAAAATCGGGACATCCTTTCAAGGAGTGGATTATCTATGGTAAAGAATGCAATTAAAAAAGAGATAAGGATAAAAAATGCTACAGCTTTACTTACAGTTTTTTTCGATTGAGAAACCATTATAGAAATAACAATTATTCCAATAAACCCTGTAACAGATTTTGAAATCAAAATGCTAATCAATAAAGTCGTTATTGTAACTTTTGCTAATAGCCCTATTTTTATATCGCAAAATTTGTTGGTACAATAATAGAAAATAACTACCAATACAGAACTTATGGCATATACATTTCGATCATGAAAAACTCCTGAGAAATCACCTTTAGGTGGTATATATAATCCAATTAAAAATAGAAACAATAGGAATATATTAAGCCAAGACCAAATATATAATAATGATGATGAAATTAAATGTAAATTTATTTTTTTATGTTCAAAATATCCAATAAGTAAAATGGACACAAATGTATACCAAAATGAAATTATTAATGTTCTAATATGATGATCAACGTAGTCATATTGAGGAGTTAAAAATATAGAAAGCATTAACCATGGAAAAAAAAAGCAGAACAACTTAACTGATATTTTTTTCAGCTCTTTTACATAAAAAACAAAAACTATGACATAAGCTGCGAGTAAAAACTGCAGTCCCCAACTTATATAGAAAAGAATAGGACTAAAAGAGCGATAGAACAAATATGCAAAGCAAAAAATGACTATAAAAAAAAACTCTCTATTTTTATTAAGTGCGATACTTTAGCTCCTTATATTTTTTAATATACAATACTAATCTTATCCTAATTAATAAAACTCAATCAAAAGTAACTTCAAGATATTTATTAGCTATTTTTCTAATAGATAATTCTAAAAGGTTGCTTTCTAATATTGTGTATTTGTTATTGTTACAAGAGATTATAGCTTGGGCTAATACTCTAGGATCATAGCTATCAACGAGTTCACCACACTTCAAAAAATCAATAACTTCAGCAGGACCGCTTGGACAATTGACACTAACCACTGGCGTATGACAGCTTGCCGATTCTACAATTACATTTCCAAAGCCTTCCCATTTAGAGGTAAGTAAGAATACATCTGATTCTCGTACATAATTATATGGATTTTTTTTGAAACCAACTAACTTAACATTATTGTATAAGTCCATGCACTTAATTTTATTCTCAAGTTTAGTTCTTTCTTCACCTTCACCCAATATATAAGCTTTGAATGACATATCCCTAGATTTAAGTTCATTACAAACATCGATAAAAAGTGACAAATTTTTTTGCCTATTAAGTCTCGCGACTGTAATCAGCGTTAAATCAGCCTTAACAAAGTCATCATCAACTAATGGCTCTAAGCTTTTGTTAACTAATTCATTAGAGTATATTGGATTGTATATTACTTCTGTTTTATTTATCAATTTCGAATCGCAAGATAAAACAAAATCTTTGACCCCGCCAGAAACACATATTATTTTATTTGCAATAAAGTAGGTATGTCTAATGATAATGGGAGTTACCTTTTTCCTCCAACCTCCCGTACCTTCGCGTAGTTGGACACTTAAATCATTATGTTCGACCAGAGTTAAGTACAACTTAGGGTTAACTACTTTCTGAATGACACCAAGCAAATTAGGGAATGGCATTCCACAAAATAGGTTATTAATAGAATATTTCTTTAAAAACTTTGCTAAAGGAATAATGCTTTTTAGCAATGAAACATTACCTAAAGATATAAACCTTACAGAGTCAGAAACTAGATCATCGTACTCCCCGCCCATTTTTGAGACAAAAATAAAAACATTGTAGTTTTCATTTTTTGACATCTCATTAGCAAGGTTAACAAAGACTCTCTCCGCTCCACCACCATTTAACTTTGGTACGTAAAAACCTATATTAATCATAAAGAACCTTTGACCAATAGCTCTTTGATACATTGGCAGCCATCTCTAAACTATTAATAATTTTAGACTCATCCCAATCCTTCATCGTATTTTCAATCAACTTACCAATATCGCTATGTGATATTGCATTTACAGCTTCATAATCGACTAAAAGTGAAATAAGATCTAGTCTGGCAAGCATATCTTCTTTTTTGCTTGTTTGATTCTTATACTCTACCGCATCATCAATTGAAAGTACCGGACAGTTAGCTTTAAGGCTAAAAATAGTGCCATGAAAACGATCTGTTACCGTAAATTGTGCAAACTTGTAGAGTTCTGCCCATTCGAGTGGATTTATTAATCCATTTAAATTCACATCGGCCAAACTACATTTTGTAGGACAAACTATCGTCCACCCTCTTCTCTTATATTCATTCGCAACAATTTGTCCAAACTTCTTATTTGCAACATTTAAAATCGCAAACTTCCCAAATCCTTTCAATTTCCGTTCCACACCTGTACTAGGGAATTCGATTAAGAAAGTGGGATCAAATACTAAATCTGATGAAACGTTAGCAATCGTTGAGAGTGAATTCTGAGTGAACTTATCTCTAACAGATAAATGAGAAAAGTTTTGCAATGAATCTTTTAAGTATTTATTTTGCTTTGCATTGAGTAGACTGAAATCAGATTTATCTGCAGAAGCAGCAAAAGATACTTTTTTGCATTCTAGATCTGCGGGCAAATAGTAAATATTAGGAATTTCGGGAGCGAAAGCTTTTTCTCTAGGTCTTACTTCAAAAACAGTATCTGAACCTACAACTAACAAGTCAAACCCTGCTAGTTGTTTTTTAGAAGTATCGAATGAGTCACTTATAACTCTTTTAGTAGACAAATTTAAATTGTTCTTTAAAAATTTTCGTTGAGATAAAATTGCTCTTATCCCTCTTAAAGGCTGTTTTGTAATAACTTTTGTTTTATATTCTTTAATAAAACCAGTTTTAGGAACATAGTCAATAACTTCTACATCTAGTCCTATTTTTTTTAAATACTCATAGGTAGCAAACGTCTGTAAAAAGGCACCAGCGTTAAAAGTGTCATGATAAGTTAAAATTCCGATTTTCATTGTTAATTACCTAAAATCATATCAAGTGGCATTCTTTCTGATGAAGCTACTTTTGCTCCATTTTCATAGTGTGAAACTGTAATCATCATTATTGGTACTTCAGAAAAAGGAATGTTTAGTGTTTTTTGTAGTTTCATTTCTTGAGAACTAGTTAAAGAAAGATTTAGACAACAACTTCCAAAGCCTTTAGCATGCAAAGCATTTACTATTGACATAGAGAACATACCTCCATCTATATATGCTTGGTTTCTTTCAAGTGCATGCCAAAATTTAGACCTATCACATGTTACAAGAATTAGCGATTGTAATTCATCACAGAAGCCTTTGTTACCGTGCTGAACAGATAAAGCAGTTTGTACATCATCATTACCTTGGTATATATATGCTTTCCAAGGCTGTCTGTTACATACTGATGGTGTAAATATTGCTAACTCTATGCATTCTTCAATCTCTTCACGCTCAATTGGTTTGTTTATAAACTCTCTAATACTACGCCTAGCTTTTGAAAATTCACTATATTCATCAAAAGACATTCTTGGCTTATAAACTACTGTTGTCCCTGATATGCAACTTGGTTTAATATGTAACTTTTCTTGATATTGCCTTTTATATTTAATCTCTAGCTCTTCGCTCAGAAAACCACTGTTGAATTTAAAGTATTCTTCAAGTACACCTGAAACGGTTGAAATAAGTGCAGGGTTATGTTTTTTAAATGAGGCGTATTTAACTGTAAAGTCGATCAAATCTGACGTTTTTTGCTCACCAAACCCCTTACGTGGATTTGGTAATGACAACCCTTTTTCTAGAGCATGATAAAAAACGCATATTCTTCCCTCCAGCTTGCTTATATCATCATCAAACTTTATTGAAGAAGAATACTTAATATATCTCTTACAATCAGCCAGATAGTTTGCTGAGATTTGTAAAATCGCTCTAATCAACCTCTTAGAATAAACAATTAGAGATACTCTTTTTAACAGTTTTTTAAACATGAAAAACCTTTTTATGTAACGGATAGTCATTAATTAATCTTATTATAATTGAAAATACAAGCTCTATTATTACGAAAGCTATAGCAGACAATTCAAACAGAAGTATATAACTAATAAGGAATAATATTTTCACAGTTAGCAATATTGTTCGAGATTTTAGATCTCCAGCAGATAAAGCTATAGGGTAATAACAAAGTGAAATGAGAGTGATAACATAGTTAAATGACATTAACACTAAAAGCAACAATATTTCATCTGGTTGTGTTCCAAAAAAAATATCAAGTATAGGCTTACCTAAAAACCATATAAACAATATAAACAACACAGATAAAATTGAAGTTATAGCCATGTAATTAAAAACAAAAGTCTTTAGAGTACTTATACTGCCATTATATAATTGTATTATCTTCGCGGTAAGAACATTACTTAAATTATTTTTAACTAGCACTCCAATGTTGATCACTTGAAGCGCCACATTATAAATAGCAACTTGATGCGCCCCCGCAAACAATCCAATTAAAAAAGTATCTCCTGGGCTAGTTGCTATTTTGAAGTATCCTAACAAATTGGAGTGAAATAATACATTTAATATTTTATCTTTATTTGACAAATAATTAATTTTAAAGTCACAAAAAGAGAAATTATTAAAAACACCTTTGGTTGCAAAAACAATTAGTACTATCTGCAATATACTATTGAAACTAAACCATATATAAAAAATATATTCGACTTTACTTAGTAAACTTGTGAAATTAAGTAACACTACTCCCGTCAGTAACTGGATAACTTTAAGCGTAGATTCAACTTTCACTAACGTATTGAACTTCCCTTCACATCTCAAAATAGCAAGTGCGTAATTATTAAAACTAAATAAAATTATGTAAACAAAAGATAACACAATCATATTCTTCGGTATTTCGGAATATATGCTCTCACTAACATAGTCAATGAAGGAATAACAAGCAACAAATACTAATATTGAAACAACCATTGTCAATATAAAGGAAAATAGTTTTATGAAATTATAAAGTGAGTTTTCTTTGTGATTTTTGTATATCAAGTCACCGGTTCTGACACTAGCAAATGTAGCTATAAACACACCTAAATTCTGACAAATTACATATATTCCGTATTTTTCTACTCCATATTCTCTTGATATTAAAGCTAACCATATTATGTTACATACAGCATTTATTATTGACCCTAAAAAAGTTATTGATAGGTCTTTTTTTAGTTTACTCAACATTTTCTCTTATTAAAAAAAACATATACACTTACCTAAGGGAAAGAAATAGTATGAATATCACTGTTACATAGGGCTTACAAAACCTCTCAAAAATAACTCAGAATTCATCACGCATATTTTGTGGTACTTTAGCGTATTTCAATCATTTTCTCTAAAATTAAACCTTACAAGACTTTAAATTACACGAAGTGATATTTGATATTTTTTCTCAACGTTTTTACACAAAACTCTCATTCATTTTGAGATAGTCTATTTTAAATAGTATCTTATAAAATTTAGATTTTGCTTACTTTCTTAAAACCGCCTCAGGGCAAGATTACGAAGCCCCTTGCCCTGCAAGGACTTGCGAAAGGTAAGCGTTATTGCGGTTCGCTTTTTTCTGCTTTCTTTTGATCCCTGCTTTGAAGCTGATTTCTTCCGTCAGCAGATTTAAAGCTATATGTCTTATAACTGCTAAATTCTCACCGGCTTGCTCTCGACGTATCCGACATTCATCTTCTTTAAAACCAACGTCTAATCGCCAGTGCATCTGATTTTCAATGCTCCAATGTGCTCGCGTGCTCTCTAGTAAAGCTTTAGCCGTTAGTTTTGCTGAGCTTATGTAGTGCTTGATTTGCATTGTTTCTGCTGGCTTATCACCTTCTTGACGAATTGAAACGACCATACCAATTGTGGAGAGTTCAGCCCAATCAAACGCTATATAGCCTAAGAAATCTGTATTGTGAACAACCATACTCAAACGCGTTTCTGTACGACCATGCCCTTTCTCTTGAGTGACGTATTTATCACCTTCAAAACTATTAATCATACTAGAATTAAACACTTGGCTAATCGCTTGCTCCAATCGTTTTTGATTACCTTTTACCGCTAAGAGATAATCTGCATCTTGAGCGACTATCTTTTCAGCTATATCCTTCTGGCATCCCATAGCATCAATAGTCACTAAACAACCTCGCAAGGAAAGCATTTCAAGCAGTTCAGGGATCGCTTTTATTTCATTGCTTTTATCCGCAGTCTTCACTTGTCCTAGTACAACTTGGTTTGCTGCACTAAAGGCACTAACCATATGGATTGCACCACAACGCTTGTCTTTGTTGTATGTGCCTCTGAGAGTTTTGCCGTCGATAGCAATCACTTCACCCTCTGTCGTCTCATGACAGTCTTTCATCCACGCAGTAAAGCATCGTTGCAGTTGCTTGGCGGAAATAAGATTGATAACTCGGGCAATGGTATCGTGTACTGGTATGCCTTGTTTGAAATCACCATACTGCCTAAGCCATTCCAAGTTATCTTCACCAAAATCTTCAATATCCTCCCAACCTTCAGCACCAGCAATCACTGCTGCAATTGTTAAGAAGATAATGTCGGTTAGCGTGTGCTCTATTTTCCAAGCTTGGCGAGGGTCTCGAATAACTGAAATATGGTCCAAAAGGCTTAATCCATTCATTATGGCTAAATATCTGCTGTTAAAAAACAGTATATGATCACACCTAAATCTGATCATCAAATCGATCTTGAATGTATTGAATTTGTTGTGACTTCAGTGTACAAATTAGTGGAAACATCACTTCACGCTACCCCTTATTCCATATGGGTTTTTCATGATCTTGCCCTGAAAACCGCCTCAACGGGGGGAAAACAGATTTTCTGTGGCTTGTAGCGCTTTTTACTTGCTAACTACTCACTGGCCACTCTTGCATTTGGGTATGCTACCGCCCTTAGGTTTGGCTCCTAAAGGCAATAGTGACAATTTGTTCGCTTTATGCGGTTTTCATACGGTTTTAATTTTCTGCGTATTCTAGCAAAGTAAGTGCATATTGACTAGTTTGGAATTTACCCTATTTGGACAATCCTCTCACCACGCATTCAACCAGCGAGAGCATTGTACGTCTTGCAGGTACTGAGTGCCTATGAAGTAGCGGTTTTCTTGTGCTGCATCGCAGTAGCGCTTTTCTATATCAATGAAAATATTGCCGTTTCTGTACAGCGAGACGAAGCTCGGGTTATTGTTTACCGCCAATAACGCTTTAATCTCGGTACGTGTTAGCCCTTGTGGGTAGTGCTTAACCAGCAGTTTCAAGAACTCGCCAATGCGTCCTTCTACTCGCGCTATCTCTTTTTCTAAAATGGTGACTTTTTCTTCCGTTGTCAGTTTTTTTAGGCTGATATCGTCCATTTGCCCTCTCCCTAATTCTACTTTTGTATCTTGACGTTTTTTGTCTGTATTCGCGCTTGGTCTGCCCTAGCCTTTGGTTTCCCTAAGCTTTTCGCTTCCTAAATTATTGGTTTTCAATAGCTTTTAGCTGTGTGAGCAAGCGCTTCGTCTGTGAATAATCGAATGGTCACTTTTTAGAATCCGTGCAGGGCGATTTGGATTGAACTAGGGCCTTGATACGTGCTTCGAACGGATTGGTGGTGCTTTTGGCTTGGTAATCCGCTAGGGCCTGAGAGACGGGCGTGGGTTGTTTGTGAACCATGGGCTTGGCTGCCGGTTGGGTTTTAGCTTCCTTGGTCGATGTAGAAGCAGAAGCCCTTGCTGGTTTAGCCGCTTTTGTTTGCTTAGCCGCTCTAGCCTGCTTAAAGACTGGCGATGAGTCTCGCTTCGCTTTGGCTTGGGCGCTTCTTCTTAGCCAGCCATTCACAAAGTGACCAATGTGCTCAAAGGGTTTGCGCTTATCGGGGTTGATGTACAGCCAGGCTTGCATGGCATGCAGTTCTTGCAGCACATCTAACTTTGGGTAGGTTCGCTCTAAGATTTTGTAGAACTCATGATAAATCGGCGCGCTGCCCTCTTTGGTGAGCAGGTGAATCACGGCTTCATTCTGTTGGCTTATGGGGTTTGTGACGTTGGTTTTAGGTGTCGAGATCTCATGTTGTTCAGAACCGCTTGGGGGATCAAGTACATCGGTGTCATCCAAGCTGCCGTTTTTCAAGCTCAACTCTGTTTTATGTTCTTTATGAAAGATTATGTGTGCCAGGTGATCACTCTCCGTGGTGGATCTTGAGTCACCCAGGGGAGTGTCTGAATGGTCGGTTTTCTTCGCATGTTCTGTCTTCTGTGGATATTCCGACGAAGCTGACGGTAAACCTGTTTGTTCTACATTCGTGTTCTCTTGATTCGCTTGGTCTAGATCGATCTGTTGAATGTGGCTGTCGCTGGGAAGGCGCAGCTGATATATGTTGCTGCGCTGGCGTCCTGAATCATCAAACCGCTTTATCCGCTTCACAAAGCCTTGCTTTTCGAGCTCGTTAACATGTCGTTTCACGGTTCTTACCGACACTTCGCAATATTGCGCCAAGTAATTTAGGGAAGGAAAACACACGCCGCGCGCGTCGGCGTTATCGGCCAATTTTAATAACACCAACTTGCTTATTGGAGAGCCAGTTTTTAATGGGATGAAAGAAAGAATTAGAGAAACACACATGGTTAACGCTCCTTGTTAATTAGTCATTCGTATAGAAATCCATTGATATACAGAGCATTAACAACACTTTTTGGCGCTTTAGGGGCGAAAGGCCCATGAGATAAGTTGTAAGAAAAGATGTTTGGTTAATCGCCTCGGATAGATATGCAACATCAACCTTATTAAGCAATGGCTTTTCGAAGCACCTCTCATTTTTCTGTATTCCTCTGTTTTCGTGTTATTCCCGCCAACCCCAATCAAGAATGTTGAAGTACATTGCCCTCCCCATGCAGTAATAAGGTGCTTAATGAAGGCGATAGTTTCTCTTTTTATTTCAGCGTATCAACCCGGTATGGCGAGCATCGAGTGCCGTGCTAACTCCCTCACTCAATCACGTCAGCCGTTATTTTTTAGTGATAGTGATGGGTTTGGCCAAGTACTGAGCTATGAAGTTAACGGTTATAAAGAAAGCCATTTGGAAGGTTGTTATTTTAATGAGGATGAATGCGGTGACACCCCCAGCTATGAAGATATTTGTTGGATGATCAGCCGAGCACGGCGTAAGCAGCCTCTGGGTTATTACGTGATGTATTTACGTTATGTCAGCCACCACCCCGGCTATGAAAAAACCGTAGCCACCAGTCTGCGACAACACATCGCATTGCACCCTGATTTAAAAGAATCGCTATCAACGTCTTTAATCGCCTATTTACAACAACACGAGGATTTATTTTGTCAAACACTCCACCAGCAACTGATCGAGTTCCAAATCAGCCGTTAGAAGCGTCTGTTTTGCCAGAGCGGGCTGACACCAAAGAACGAATTGATTCGGAAGAGCAGGCTAGCAAGATGGAGCTTATCCCTTCGTTAGATCCTTGTTTACCTTCAGCATCCTATTCATTCAGCCTGGTTTCGGTTTTACTCCGCTTACCTCATTGCCCGCCATATTCCTTTATTACTGTGCATTGCAGCGCCACGCCGCCACAGCAAGATGTAGGCGTAGCCGAGATTCGCCAATGGCATAAAAAGAAAGGCTGGCGCGATGTGGGGTATCACTTTGTTATTCGTCGCAATGGGGATGTCCAATTGGGCAGGCCGCTGTCGCAAACTGGCGCGCATGTGAAAGGACACAACAAGGGCAATATTGGGGTTTGTTTGGTTGGCGGTTGTAATGCCGAGCTGCAACCAGAAGATAACTCCACACTTGCGCAGCGCAAGGCACTGTTTGGTTTGATGGCTGCACTGCAAGAGCAGTTCTTGATTTCAGATGAGAATGTTAAGGGGCATAAAGATTGGGGCGTGAATAAGGCGTGTCCTGTTTTGAAGATAAAAGCTTAAGAGCAGATGCGGGATTCGGGTAAACGAGATGCGAAAGGCTTAAGAGCAGATGAGAGTGGCGGGTAGCGAGATTCGAAGAACGGAAAGCAGAGATGAAGAGTGAGAGGGTTATACAGTCAAAGGCTATACATGCGGTCAAAGCCAATCAATCAACCAAGGAGCAGTATGACATTGTTCGGAAGAATATTCGGGAGCCAGTCTTCGATTAGCAAGGGGTTAGATGCACTCACCAACACAGGAGATGCGATGTTTTTTACTGATGAAGAAAAAGCGAAGCACAAGCTGGCACTGCTTAAAGCGTATGAACCTTTTAAGTTGGTACAGCGCTACATTGTGTTGTTGTTCACCATTCCTTATGTGGCACTGCATGTGATGGTTATTTTAGGCTGCATGCACGGCTACGATTGGAAACCATTAGGGGAAATGACCAATGAAGCGTTTGGTTATCCGGTGTTAGCGGCGATTGGATTGTATTTAACGGGTGGCGTGGTGAAGAAGTAGAAAAGCAGATTCGAGTGACGGGTATCGAGATGCGAGGAGATTAAGAGCGGATTCGAGTGGCGGGTAGACGGGATGCGAGGAGATTAAGAGCAGAGGTGAAGAGCAGAGGTGAAGAGCGAGGACAAGAATATGATAGTGGTGCTTTTAGCTCCTCCCCTTTATCACGACTATTACTTGGCAGAAAATATCAATATAAGGGGAGGCTGGGAGGGGTTGATTAGGCATCGCTAGCAACCCCCTCTAACTCCCCCTTCTATTAACACCATCACTCACAATAGTCCGGTGTTCAAGGGGGAGAACCAAAAGCTAAGTCTTCGAATAATTTGAAGATTGGATAAAGAATAGATACGGGTGGTGGGTAGACGGGATTCGAAGAGCTAAAAGAGCAGATTCGAGCAGCGGAGCGGGTAAACGAGTAACAAGAGATGAAGAACGGATTCGAGTGGCGCTTTTCGTATCTCGCCACTCGCATCCCGTTCCTGTCTTTAGCTCTTCGTTTACCCGGTTACTCGCATCTCGTTACTGCTCTTTAACTTTATTTCTTGTCGCTCGAATACGCATAGTTGTAATAACCGTAGCCGTAAGAGCTTGATGCTTTCTTCTCGATGGCGTTGAAGATAACGCCTTTCACTTCGATACCTGATTGTTCGAAACGGTTACGAGCCACTTCTATCTCTTTAATGGTGTTTTGACCGTAACGCGCCACCATTAATGTGGTGCCAGCGAAGGCGCCGACAATGCTTGGGTCGGTTACCGCAAGTACGGGCGGGGTATCAACAATCACCAAATCATACTCTTTCGATGCCCATTCCATTAGTTCTGCAAAGCGTGGGTGCATCAGCAGCTCTGATGGGTTCGGTGGCACTTGGCCGCGAGTAATAATATCTAGGTTCTCTACCGGTGTGGTTTTCACTGATTGAGCGAACTCTTGCTTGCCGCTCAGCACATCAGAAAGACCATTGTCCCAGTTCACACCAAAGCTTTGTTGTAGGTAACCTTTTCGCATATCGGCATCAATCAACAATACTTTCTGGCCTGTTTTTGCGGCTACTGCGGCAAAGTTAGTCGAGATGAATGATTTACCAATGCCTGGCGCAGGGCCAGAGATCATCAAGATGTTATTTTTCGCTTCTAGCATTGCGAAGTGCAAACTGGTGCGAAGGCCACGCAGCGCTTCAATCGAAAGATCGGCAGGGTTCGATTCAGCAAGCAGTGCCTGAACGCCTTTTGTTTGTACTTTCTTCGATTTAAAGCGGTTGGTTAGCTCAATCTGTAAATCAGATTTTGGTACCGCTGCGTAAACAGGCAGGCCGATTTGTTCAATTTGGTCTGGGCTTTCCACACCACGGTGGAACGCTGCTTTCACTAATACAAATGCGACACTTAACATGCCACCCAGTAGCGTCGCTAATACAACAATCAATGGCTTCTTCGGTTTAACGGCGCGAGCGTAAGCTTGCGCGTCATCTAAGATACGAACGTTACCGACCGTACCGGCTTTAATAATGCTCAGTTCTTGAACCTTGTTTAAAAGCTGGATGTAGATCTGTTGGTTTACTTCAACATCACGTGTCATACGTAGTACTTCACGTTGTGTTTTCGGCAGCTTTTGCACTTGCTTGTTCAGGCGCTCTCGCTCGCCCAACAACGTTTTACGCTTATCAATCAGTGACTTATACGCCGGGTGATCTTTAGTGAAACGCTGACTGATATCACTCTCTTTAAACGTCAGTTCATTCAATTGCGCTTCAAGCTCTACCATTACCTTCAGGGTTGATTGTGCTTCTAAACCCAAATCGATCGATTCGTTCTTTTGACGATAGTTGTTTAGCGTGTCTTCATAGCCCGTTAGCTCAGATTTAATACCAGGAAGGTGGCTCTCTAAGAACTGTAAGCTCTTCTCTGCTTCCGCAGAATTACGTTTCACGTTTTGTAAGAAGTAAGTCTGACTAATATGATTAAGAATTTCAGAAATCTGCTGCTTGTTTTCCCCTTCGAAACTTAGCTTCAAAATACCGGTTTGCTTTCCTTGCTCAGAAAGAGACAAAGAAGATTTCAGCCATTCGATCGCTTGCAATCGGCTACGTTGACCAATCGAGAATTCAAAATCGTTGTGTGATTCAAAACCTGCCACAAACAAGCTGTAGTCGTCTGCTGTTGCTAGCTCACCCACTTTGCCTTTTAGGATAACGCGCTCATCGTCGCGAACTAATTGGTAAGTGCCCTGCTCGGCATCTAGGATCTGGATCGTGTGCCCGTAGTCGCTCGCATAGCTTGGCATGTTGAAACGGCTAACCGCAATGTGGTTGATGTCGCCAGTTAAGCGTGCAAAGCCTTTGCCGACGATTGGCGCATAGTTAGGTGAGGTCACAGTCGTTAAGTTAAACTTATCAACCGTTTCACCCAAAATCATACGAGATTTGATGATCTCGACTTCGGTTGTAGCTGAAGATTCTTGAGAGAACAATTCACCCATATCACCAACCATAGAAGAGATGCCACCAGAGCTTTTCTCTTCAATTTGGATCAGGGCATCCGCTTTGTATATCGGCGTCGAAAGCAAAGCAAACGCAATACCAAACACAGCAAAAACGAATGTGGTGAGCATGATTAGCCATTTAGCATCTAATAAGATGCCAAGCAGTTTTCCTAAATCTATCTCATCAGAGTTATCTGTATGCGATTGCTGAGAGGGTTGTGTTGTCATTTGTTTGCTACTTCCTAAAGTATTGCTATTTAAGAGACTATATACGCTCCGCGTACTTCTCTTTTATATTATTCCGTTGGTGGCTTTGCCATGCCTACATTTAGAGCATGACATTTAAAAAGCTGTCTATTTAAAACCTACTGCATCTAAAATCTATTGCATTTAAACCTACAGTTTTTTTGCCCAAGCTTGCGCCGCTTCGTCAATCAGCTTATAAGCGTGTTCAAACGCCTCACGACTTTGACGATAAGGGTCAGGAATGTCTTTCTGGCCAATCCACTGACCAAACAGCATCGTTTTTCCGCGAGCCTCCGGCGATATTTGAGTAAGCGCTTCTAAATGGCCCTTCTCCATCACCAAGATCAAGTCATACTGAGCACAAAGCTGTGGCGTAACTTGCTGAGACTGATGGTTTTCAACATCAACCCCATTTTCAGCGGCGATTAAAATAGCAGTGTCGTCTGCAGGCTTACCAATTAAACGGCTTTTCTCAGCAGCGATACCGGCAGAGGCCACTTCTTTGTTGGGCAGCAAGTTTTGTAAAACTCGCTCTCCAGTCGGGGAACGACAAATGTTGCCCACGCATACGACTAAAATTTTATTAAACATAATGGTCTCTAATTGTATTGGGCTTATAAGCTGGGTTTACTTTTAGATGTAAAAATCAGGTTACACGTACAATGCAACCTGATGATTAATTAGGGTTTATTACAAACCAGGGCTTATTACCAATTACGAACGCGCAACATACCTTCGGTTAGGTCGTTGAAGCCTGAAATGGTTGGTACAAGCTGACCGATTACACGGTTCCAGCGGCTGATGGGTGCGGCCGTTACGTAAACAATATCATAAGGCTTTAAATCAAACTCGGTGCCAATCACTAAAGCTGATGCATCTTCCATATTGAGTTGGTAGATGTCTGCCATGCGTTCTGATTTATCATCAGAAGTTCGGATCACAAACACACCCGTTGCATCTGCCGTCAGCTGGTTAATACCACCTACGTTGCTGAGTGCTTCGGTTAGGCTCATCCCAACGCGATCAATCTTAAGTAGTTGAGGATCGTTCACTTCACCCATCACGAACACTTTCTGGTTGTCATTACGCGGTACGTGAACAATATCACCGGCTTGCAGTAAGCGGTTTTGGGTTAGGTCACCACGTTGCATTAAACCGTAAAGTGAAAGGTTCTCTTCCACGCCATTGCGGGTTAATGAAACATTACGCCAATCAGCATCTTCAGACAAACCGCCAGAACGGTTCACGGCATCCAGTAACGTTAAAGGGATATTAGTGATTGGCTGCTGGCCAGGTTTAGATACTTCACCGGTAATGTAGGTTTTCTTAGATCGGAAAGCCGCTACGTTTACATCAACTTGAGGGCTTTCGATGTATTTCGCCAAACGTTCCGCTATATCAGAACGAATTTCACGAACCGTTTTTCCTGCCACTTCGACTGTACCAATGTACGGGTAGAAGATGGTGCCGTCAGCATGAACCCAGTTACCCGCTTCAGTACTACTACGGTAAGAACCCGCAGGAATTGTCAGTTCAGGGTGATCCCAGATCGTGATATTTAAGATATCGCCCACGCCGACTTTGTATTCATACTTTGCGATGTCTACGTCGAGTTCAGGGTTGGCTTGTGACACCGACAATGTACCCGTTTGGTAAGTCGACACTAGCTGCGCCGTCAGCGGATACACATTCACCACATCAGAGATATCAGATTCTTGCTGTTCCTCTGAAGGCTGAATCACATTCTTGTTGCCAGTAGAAAGGTGAGTTCCTGGAGTAGTACACCCTGCAAGCAATACAGGAAGGAGCGCTAAAAGGAGACGATTTTTATTAATCTTCATGTTAACCAAGTCATAGAAACGGAATGTGTCGTGATATCCCAAAGGACACCCAAAGAAGTTAGAACAAACAATTTTATCAGCTACGCAGTATTTAATAGAGTTAAGGAGGGCTATTACTGTGATATCGCTCCCACTTAATATCAAAGATAGGAACGCTACCGCCCTTTGATATTCCGCGACATCACACTGCGTAGTTAATCTGCCTCTATCTATCTGGAATTGAGATAGAGGTTTTTTGTCATAAACCGAGCCAAAGATCGGACTTTCACACGGTTATTTTATTGCGTATGCATTATCCACAATTTGTGTTTATTATCAACCTAGTTGAATGGTTAAAGAGCAGATACGGGATTCGAGTGAACGAGTGGCGAAGAGCTAAAGAGCAGATGAGAGTAGCGAGATACGAGTAAACGAAGAGCCTAAAGCCGTGTCGGGATGCTTTTAGCTCCTCCCCTTTATCACAACTGTTGCTTGGCAGAAAATACCAACATAAGGGGAGGCTGGGAGGGGTTGGTAACACATAGATTAATATCCCCCTCTAACTCCCCCTTTGATGAACATCACCGATCAAAAACGAACGGCGTTCAAGGGGGAGAACCAAAAGCTAGACCCAATGAATATCACGATATCTTAAGCTATTCGTTATTCGATTATTCGATTATTCGATTATTCGATTATTCGAGACTGCTCTTTCCCCGCTCTTCGTATCCCGCTTACTCGTCACCCGCATCTGCTTTCGATCTACTTAACGCTACTCGGCCTTTGGAACCAAGGTGAGCGAGCATCGGTTTGATCGAACAAGTTGTATTGCTTGTTCAGCACTTGGCCGCCGTCACGCGTGATCGGTAACCAGGTAAAACCTGCGCGGCTTGAGCTTGGTTTCACAGTAACAAGATCGAACGGAATCGATACATAGAAGCCTTTGGTGTAGCTGCCTTCACCGTATTCTTCGGTTGTCATGTCGGTTAAGCTAACAAACGCACCAGCAATCACGCCGCTCTTGAACTGCTTAGAGAAATCGACACGCGTACCGATATCACCCGCAAGGAATTTACCGACGCCCACTTTAAGCAAGGTATCGCTCAAGAAGTCCCATTGTGGGGTGTAGTAACCGGTGATGAAGCCCGTCGTGCCCTTATCGATCACTTTGTACGTTCGGCTACTGTCATCTGGGTTAACTTGAATCTCTTGATCAAATGTGCCGAACCAACTTTCAGGATCGCGCTGGCTTATTGCAGTCATGTCTGCACCAATGGCCCAGTTTTGGTTGAATGGTCGATACAGGATTTCGCCACCCACACCCGCAAACATGCTTTCAAGGTACCCCCCGTAAGCTTGGGTGTAGACACCGCTGCCGTAGTCTTCAAACCACGTCAGTTGTAAGCGATCTAAGCGAACCGGATCGTCAACGTAAGAGCGGAATAAGGTTCTTACTCTTGGCGTTTGGTCAGTGCCGTCTGATGGGACGGTATAGTTAAACTTGTCGTAGTTATCGACTAAGTTAACGTACAAAGAGCCCGACAGTTCAACATTGTTTAACGCCCAGAACGAAGCGTTGGTGTATAAACCCAAACTGTATAAATAGAAGTTTTCAGCCGAACCGAACGATTGAGCTAGGTTTGGTGAAATCGACACATCGAATCGCTCACGCCCATCATGATAAATAACGGATTTCTTACGCTCTAACTCGTGAGTATCGGTTGCATCACTGGTTTGAGCATTGAGATAACTGTTATTAGCCGCCGCTTTGAACGCTTGTGCATCTACCGTTGTCTCAGTGAGTTCCATCGATTTATCATTTTCGATGATTTTATAAGTATCGATGTAACTCGGCACCGCGTTGGCAATCACGGTCGCACCACGCTCAAGGGCGATATCTCTGTCTCGGTATTTAACCTGAGTACCCTTTACCACAATACTATTATCGTCGACCAAGATTTGCGCTTGTTCATAGCCCGCGATCGTTTCAAGTTCTTCTGCAAGGGCCGCCATATCAATATCGTCAACCGTATCGACACCACTTGGGCGCAATTCTGCTGTTTCGGTATCTCGCCACACCGAATACATTTCATTGAAGTTGGTAGAAAGATCGAAGCCAAGGGTTAAAGTATCGCCTCGCTCATAGCTCACTTTCGCTGAGCCCCAATCGGTGAAACGGTAGACCGCGCCCACGTTCCATGGCGTGTGTTGTGTCATGTCGACACCACCACGTACTACAGGGAAGTCTTGAGAGTAATCGTTGCCATCGTATTCAAGCTTTAAGGTTAACGGCTTATAAGGGGTTTGGTATTCAAAGCCGCCATAAATTGCAGCATCGCCTTTAAACCAACGCTCAAAATCGACACTGCCGCCATTGCCTTTAAAATCAGACGGGCGTTCACAATACTTGTCACTGGCTTTACACAATGGGTTAGTGAAATTGCCACTGGTGCCCATGTATCCCCAAGCCATGCCCAAAGTGAAATCAACGGGGCCAAAACGCTTGGTTGCCGCGACAAATTCGCCATCGAACAAGCCAGTACCACCGAAGTCACGCACGCCTACTGACACTTCTGGTAAGTAGTACCCTTCTTCGATTAAACGCAGTTTAAAGTCGATGCCTTTATCTGTGTATTTAGTACAGCCACTGAATGAGTTTTGAGAGCAATCTTGATTGCCACCACCGCTATAAAAGAGATCTTGTACTTGTGTATAACGAATGGTGGTTTCAAGCCAAGGCATCACCTGCAGGCTCACGTTATAAAAGTAGTATTCATTGTTAAACGAAGCACTAAAGTTGAACTCACCTTCTGGTGCCATTCGGCCTGTTGGCATTTGCATTAAGCCAACACCACCAAAGTTCATTTGCGACGTTCTGTATTCTGTGTCGTCGAATGGTGATTTTTCTGCTCGAATCGAAGAGGAATCAATGACTGTCTCTGCTCGAATCGACATGCTATTGGTCATTAATAAAGCACAAGTAACCGATGTGCACACTGCCGATAGAGGGAATGATTTCTGTTTCAGCATTACAGGCCAACCTTATGACGTAGCAAATCGACAATATCTTGGTTCAACGTTGAGTATTCCGATGGCAAAGAGTAGAACGCCATAAATACGATGGCACCTGGTGCTAAGTAAACCGGCTGTTCGTTCCAGTATGCGTATTGAATGGTTTGTACCTCGCCATCTGGCTGGACAACATAAGCCACGCTTTTATCTGCAGATTCACCAATAAAGCCATTCGGCAATGCATCGAGATAATCATTCAACGTTCCATGCTCAATCAGATTCATTGTTACCGACTCTTTCATTGCACCCATCAACTGAATAGATGTTGGTCGTTGTGGTAAGTACAGAGAAAAGGCTTGAGTTTGGCTGTCTGACGGCTTGTTAGTATGAGAACTTGAAACAAGCAGTGGGTTCTTATCTGATTGAGAGATAACGGCATTACGGTCTAGCTCAATAAAAACTCGATTGAGATATTGGAAAGAGGCTAACTGTTGGCGCACTAAGTTTGCTTCTGGCTCTTCTACTGCGAAAGCTTCAAGCTGGTTCAGTACATTGCGCTTTTTGGCTTCGATAGCTTGGTTAGCTTCTTTAAATCCAGTAACTGCAGTCGCTTCAGTATTGGTTATATCAAATAGTTGAGCCGAAAGGGGGAAGTAACCAATAGTACCGTTAGCGTTAGAGCTCGCATTCGCGTTTGCGTCGTCTAATACACGAAGCAGTCGAACGTTAGTTTGATACTCAAGCGTCACACCTTGAAGAGGAAGCTCGATTGTTGTTTTTACTAAAGAAGAGCCACCAGATGTAACAAAATTAGAAGCCGCAGAAGCGGAGCTCAAAGTAAACAAAGCGCTCATCATTAACAGAGCTCTCATCGTTAATAAAGTTCTCACCAATGGCAACCGACGTCCCATCATTTTTGATGTATGACTCATATAATTCATCATTTTAGTTCATTACCCTGTTCGTTAATTGCTTTGATAATGCTTAAGGACGGTTAACTCAAGCCTTGTCATATCAGGGCCTAAATACTGTATGGTTTTGACCACTTTGCCTTCGCTGTCGACCCAATATTCGTTGGTGATGTCTTGTTCTAATATTGGGAATTGAATTTTTTCTTGGAATTTCTTGGTATCGATAGACGCTAACGGAGTTTCAACCGTGTCATTTCCCACATACGTTCGGGTGATGTTCGCTTTGTAGCCAAATCGATAGTTGGGTTGCCAGTCGTAAACCGCTTGCCATTTTTGAGCTCCGGGGTTGGCAGACACATCAAACGCAGAAGAAGAATCGGCTGACGAATTGTTTGCAGAAGAGAATGTATTTAACGGTTGGAATGCCAAACCAGATAGGTTTTCGTAAGGAAGCAATAGCGTTTGTACAATACGTCCATTTTCAGTGACGATCATCGCTTTGTCAGAAGACATCCACTTTAACTGCTCTGCGCCCGTTTGCGGGTTTTCACCGACGTACGCTAAGACCATGAAGATCTTACCTTGGTCATTCACTTCGGCATAAATGCTGGAATAAGGTAACGTTTGAATGTATTCCTTGGATAGCTCAACATCGGAGCTTCCAAAAAAGGCTTCATCAAAAGTAGAGTTAACGTCTTGAAACTGCTGAGAACAACCAGCAAGAAAAAGACCAAGAGATATGATTAGAGGTTTAAGCATGACGAGTTCTGCTTCCTAGCAATCTGGTTGCTGATGTCCAATATGGAAAATTAATCAATTAGATATAAAAAAACCACTTTATGCTTTCACATAAAATGGTTTTAAACGCCTACTCAAAAATTATCGAGTCGTTGTTGTCGTTGTTGCACCGCTTTCGTTAGAAGCAACCGCTACAGCTGCTGCTGCCGCTACTGCTGCTGTCGCTACTGCAACTGTTGTTGCTGTGCCAGCTGCTGCTGCAGATGCACCCGCGCCAGCTGCTGTACCAGTACCTGAACCAGTACCCGCTGCTGCTGTAGTTTCAGCTGCAAATGCAGCACCTGAGAAGCTAACTGCTAATGCAGCTGCTAGAGCCATCTTTTTCATAATGATTTCCATTAATATAAACGTTTATATGTAGAAGATGATTTTCACACCCTCAAACAGTTGCTCAGCTTAAACAACTGATTGATCATGATAGATAATAACCACAATCAAGTAAATGGATAAATCATAAGCAATACCTTATAAAGCAATATTTAGGAAATAGCGTCACATAAAAATGGCCTTAGAGACTGTGGAGGTCAACAAAGCTATGTTTGTATAACGCAGAAGCCAGTACCTATGATCATAAGAGAGCGTAAACCATATCTAACTAAACCCTGTCGCCAGAGCCTTTACCTAGTACGGTTTGAATAATGTATTGAAAGTACAATTTAGTACTCAACGTCTGAATCATGCGTTGATCCCACTCCGCGAGTTTTTCCGGTGTCGACATGTCGATATCATTGATTTGAGCCAATCCCGTCACACCAGGTCTAACAGAAAGAACGCCTCTTGATTCTCTCTCATCGATAAGTTCTTGCTGGTTGAACAGGCATGGCCTTGGACCAACTAAACTCATTTCACCTTTAAGTACGTTGTATAACTGAGGCAGTTCATCAAGCTTGGTCTTACGCAGGAATCCACCTAGTTTAGTTACAGAGCTCGCCCCAACTAAGTGAGTCGCAACAGATTTTGTTTCCACTGGCATAGTGCGGAATTTAACTAAAGTGAATGGCTTTTTGTTGCGACCAACTCGGGTCTGAAAAAAGACAGGAGAACCCGTATCAAAATAGCCGAGGATACAAATAACAACAAATACAGGCCAAAGGAACAACAAGCCAAAGAAAGCAAAAATAAAATCTAATATACGAATCAAAATGTAAGACCTATTATAAAATATCGGTGGGAAAACGTAAGTCGATGTGAGTACAGAAGTACGAGGTAATTATTTAGGTATTCAATCAAAACCATCACAAGGTTTCCACCCCAACATCTTTCTAGCCTTAGTATTATCTACTTCAAGATCATCAAACAATTGACTAGCCATAGCCTTCTTTCCCAGGAGTGTTGCAGCCATACGCATAAGCACGACGGGAAAAGGAAAGTTTATCGTATTTGTTTCTTCAACTTTGCTTAAAATGTTAACCAATTGTTTTGTCGAAACGGGTGTAGTATCAGCAGCCAAAAACACTTGATTAGAAGCTGCCGGATGAGTAATACACAACGCCAACAATGACACTAAATTCTCAATTGAGACAAAACTTTTACGGTTTGCGACTAAGCCGAATGGTAAAAATGGACATCTAGTGGCTATTCGAGACAATCGTGCAATGTTTCCCGGCGCATTCTTCCCATACACTAAAGCAGGTCGAATAATAACAAGTTCGATGTCACTTTGAGCAGCCGCTAGGGTAAGTTGTTTTTCTGCTTCATATTTTGAAAGAGCATAATCAGAAGCTGGCTCGGGGGAATCTTGTTCTGTGAATGGTTTTCCATGAGTAATATTGCCGTTGACACCAATACTACTTACAAAAATAAAACGTCGGACACCATTCTTAACGGCTTCATCAAACAGGTGCAATGTCGCTTTAGTATTAACCTCCCTAAACAAGTCGATAGGAGAAAGGGCTGTATCATCCAAAATATGCGCCCTACCAGCAAGATGAATGACGACATCAACACCATCAATCGCCCTATTCCAGTTTGTTTTGTCAGATATATCACCAGTAACAACAGTTTCAACAGATGGAGGGAGGGCTTTGCACTTACCATCCAGTTGACGCACGGATGTTCGCACCGTGAAATCATTTTGTAAGAATGTAACCAATTCTTTACCAATAAAACCGTTACCGCCAGTTACTAAGACCATTTCCAAAGCCACTTCTCTCTGAATTACGTATGCTGTAGTATATTAGTATATCAAGTCTATTGGTGGTTATCATGTGGTCAATTAACAATAAAAATAAATTTTTAATCCAACGCTTTGTCGATGCTACTTCTGGTTTTTTTCTATCATTATTTTTTATAGTAGGAAAAAGAAAGAAAAGAATAATATTCAACTCAACCGTTAATAAAGACTTTACGTTTAATTCAAAGTACTTATTTCTAAATCATAAAAATAAATTCGAAGAACTTGGTTTCGAAGTAAAGTTCATAATAAATGATGATAAAAAAAGAGAACATCTTAATAGAGAGTTAGGGGATTATTTTATATCGAACAAAGGTTTCCTTCAGAAAGTGTATATTTTAAAAGCAAAATGCTGGGTTATGAGTACTATGGATGCTCCTGTCAGTGGGCTTTTCATGAAGTATCATCGCCTCGTAATTCAACTCGGGCACGGAACACCACTAAAAAACATCGGCCTTATGGACCAATCTGCTGGTTTAATGAAAAAATTATATTATAAAGTGATGAGCACAAATATTAGTTATTACTTAAGCCCATCAGATTACTTTTCAGATTACATAGGGAAAGCGTTTGGAGTAACAAACGAACAAGTTCTGGTAGCTAGGCAACCCCGATTAGATTCTATGAATAAATCCTGCTCAGAGTTTATAGAGAGTTTCAGAAAAAATAAGAATACAAAATTTACTCTTTATAGCCCTACATGGCGCCCATATGATGATGTTAGGCTATTCCCATTTCATGACTTCAATAAACATTTATTAAACAGTAAATTAGAGGAAGAAAATACTGTAATATTTATTCGTCTCCATCCCAAATTTGAAGTTAACCTTTCCCAATTCGTAGGGAAAAATATCGTCAACCTTGATTCAAAGAAGGTAGAAGATATTACTGAGCATCTTAATCAATTCGATACGTTGATCACTGATTATTCGAGTATTTATTGTGATTTTGCAATGCTGAATAAGCCTGTCGGATTTCTACCTTATGATATCAATGAGTATTCAAAACATGTAGGGTTTTCATTCGATTACAATGAGCTAACGTGGGGAAAAGCCATAAAGAAACAAGATGATTGGTTCAATCACATTAAACCAATCAATAAAGACACAGCTAAAAAAATAAACTTAGATCAGTCAAAACAGGATATTAGTCATTTTATGATTCATTATTTTGAAAGTAGTCTCTTCTGAGTGATTTTTGTGAGGTGAATACAGTGCGCAATGAGGTTGTAGAAATACGGGCAACTAATAATATTAATATAGCGACTAATATATGAATAGAATCTAGAATTAATACCGCAATAATACCCAAAAAGAAAACAAGATAAAGCATACCATTACACACTTGAATAAATTGATTATTATCCAAACTTAGTTTCTTAAGTAACCTTGGTTGGTGTGGGGAAAACAACAAGTATTCCAAAAATAAAAAATACCCGAGAACTACGATAATATAAAAAACAGCGTAATGAGGGCTAAGTATAAAGAAAACCATAATAGAAGCGAAGAGAACTAAAAAGTCAGATAGCATTTGACAGTAAGGACTGTATGTGCGAAGTACTATTTTTTGAGATATATCCTTTCCAATAAAAACGTATTTTTTATTATCTATAATATTCTTTTGATGATTAATAAGCTTGCCTTTATATATCTTAACAATCATATCAAAAATGTAGAGAATAATAACAAGGCAGACCCAAAACCCTATATATACATTCCTACCCAACTGTTGTTCAATATCAAGCAAAAAAGATATATTTTTAGCGCCTGACAAAATAAATAACAATTTAATCGGGATAAACATCACGACCATATTTATATATTTACTTAAAAATATACAAAAAGATAACTTATTAACTTCAACTAAAGCATCATTTCTAAAAAATGGATATAATGAACGTAACACCGAGAAAAATGCAACGTTTCTTGCTAAAGCAGTTTTTATTTTATTAAAAAATTTCATAGCTTAATCAGACATTTTTTATAGTTTAAATGATCTATATGTTGTGAGTAATAGATGAAGTATGAGGAAAATCAAAAATTTGGACTTTTCAACGTTAATCATTGAACACCTCATCAACAAAATTAAGTAACAAAACCCTTTTCAAGTAGCTTCTTGCTTATAATACGAAGTTAACCACTAAAGCTAGCATAACACCTAATTTTTAATGATTTTTTCTATAACTCGCGTTGTAGAGAAGCCATCTTCAAAAGGGTTAAATCTCTCGTTGAAAGAATTATGATTTACTATTACGTTGGATTTTAACGCATCTGATAAAGAATGACTATCATAAAAAATTTGACCAGGGAGATCTTGATCAATATCAATATAGAAACCTCTTACTTCTTTCTCATAGACCTCTCGATCATACATGAAAAAAAAGATGGGGCGATTTAGCACTGAATAATCGAAAAACACACTAGAATAATCTGTTATCAGAGCATCAGCGATAAGATATAGGTCATTAACATCATTATAATTAGAAACATCTATAAAACGACTTGATGTTTCAATTGAGTCTGAAAAATAATGGCCTCTAAATAAAAAAACATAACTATCATCAAATTCACCTAAGAATGTTTCATTTTCAAGAGGATTGTTAAAATAAAAGCTAGCCGTCTCTTTCGAATATTGATTATCACGCCAGGTTGGTGCATAAAGTATCACTTTCTTACTAGGCTCTATACCTAGCGTCAACTTTATATATTTCAGTTTGGCAAGGTTATTAATATCATTAATCAAAGCATCATTTCGTGGGTAACCCTGTTCAATAATTTTATCCGAGTCAATTCCAAAACTAGAACAGAAACGTTCAGAAGCATAAGAACTTGGAGAAATAAAATGGTCGTAACGTCTAGAATCTGCTAAGTAGCTAAAATACATACCTTTTAAACTTGATGTCGCATAAGCGCTAGCCTTTACATCCAAACCCAACCGCTTCAAAGGAGTCCCATGCCAGCACTGAATATATTTTTGGCCTTTCCTTTTTACAAATCTAAAAGGAAGGCGGCAGTTTGTTATCCAAAATGCTGATGTAGCATATTCACGATCGTATTCTTTTGTACCACGTATAACTACCTTCGTATTAGAATTATTGCTCAGTACTTTAAAAAACTCGTGCTTTTCAGAATCAAGGACCCAAACAAATGACGTATTATCGTTGGTTTTCAATAAACATTCGTAAATACTAAATGGAGAGTCACATACACTTTTACCTTGAAAACATTCAAAAATGTACTTATTGAATATAACCTTTTGATTAAAATGAGCAGTAAAAAACTTTAGCATTGATAGTTTTACTAATAAATATTTAACTATCAGATCTAAATAACCAAACTTAGACAACCACAATTTAATTTTTAAAATCACTAAGTCAATATCCAAAAAAATTTATTACTGATAATAAATACACTATAATGGTACCATAATTCATTGAGGAGAACATGATGAAACTTTCAATAATCGTACCATTATATAATACAGAAGAATTTATACAAGAGTGCTTGACTAGCATCTTACAACAAAGTTTTACTAACTATGAGTTAATTATCGTAGATGATGGCTCAACAGATAACTCTATCTCCATTGTCGAGAGTTACATGGAAAACGATAATCGAATAAAGCTTTTCAAACAAAAAAATTCTGGGGCAAGTGTTGCTCGTAATTATGGTATCAAGCAATCTTGTGGTGAGTATGTAACTTTTATTGATTCAGATGACTTTATCCATGAAGATGCATTACTTAACCTTGTAACTACAGCTGAACAGACAAACAGTGATATAGTTTTAGGTAAAAGACAATTTAATGTTGACAATAAACCAACCGACGATTCTAGACTAAGGAAGTTATTTAAAGAAAAAATCATAACTACAAATGTCGCCGAGTCTCCAGAAGTTAGAAAGGTAATTGCAATCCATGGAAAAATATTCAAACGTTCTTTTTTAATTGAAAACAAACTCACATTCCCTGAAGGTATGTCTAGTGAGGATTTTATTTTCACATATTTGAGTTACGCCCATTCTGATAATATCTCTGTCATTCCAAACCTAGTATACAGCTATAGAGTGAGAGCAAATGACAACAAATCTATCACACAAGATCGCTTATCTGAATATAATATCAAATGTCGGTTTAAGCAGATGACTATGACTGAAGATATTTGTAGAAAATTTGATAGCTTAAATATTTCATACGAACAAGAGTTAAAGTTAAATTATAATAGTAGGCTACCTAGACACATAGCAGCAATAAATCATGTTACACAAGAGTCTATATTGGCATTTGATCTAATAAAAAACAACATAAAAGATAACTATGAAAAAATTTACTCTTGTGTAAATGAAAACAATAAGATTAGATACCATTTAATCAAAAACAATAAAATTAAAGAGCTCACGATATTCAATAGAGCTGTATCAAGAAAAAAAGTATCTGTTATCAATATATTGAAGTTATGCATCGCTCTGAAGAGTTACACTATAGCTAAAAAGCTTCTTAAAAAGAAAGTGATTTTATAAAAAAATAAAGCTGTAAACCAAAAAGGGTTTACAGCTTTATGTTAACTAACTTTATATCAGCTAATCATGGTGTTTAGAATTTTGTTAGAAGCGTTCCCTCTCTCAATAGTACAAAACTCGTTATAGAAATCTTCATTGTAAGTCAGCTTCCCACTCAGTCCTTTTTCAATTTCATCTTCTAACTCAGGATGTTCAATTACAATTGGGCCTGGGCTTAAATTCATAATATCAAAATAAAACCCGCGTAATATATCTTTATATTTATCTAAGTCGTAAGTGTACAAAATCACTGGTTTTTTAAGATTAGTATAATCAAACATCGTAGAGGAATAGTCTGTAATCATGATATCGGATACTATATATAGCTCCTGAATATCAGGATAGTTAGATACGTCATATGCAAAATCTTCTACACCAGTAAGATCTAAGTTGTCCGCTATTAAATAATGCATTCTTAGCAAGATAATAGCACTATCACCAAACTTCTCCTTCAACCTACAAAGATCAAGTTTAAGGTTAAACCCGTACTGCTTATCTGTTCTTTTCTGGTCATCACGCCAAGTTGGGCAATACAGAATGACTTTTTTATCACCTTCAATGTTAAGGGAGTTTTTTACTTTTAATACATCGCTTTCAGAATGATTTATGAGAATATCATTTCTTGGATAGCCACATTCAACAATTATATCTTTATCTACACCAAATGATGATTGAAAAACTTTTGTTGAAAATTTGTTAGCCGATACTAAGTAGTCCCAACGCTGCGCATTTTTATAAAAATTATGTTTGTAGTTAGCGGTCGCAAAGTAAGCAACGTCCATATCTAAACCAAGTTTTTTCAATGGTGTGCCATGCCATGTTTGCAAATACACTTGCTCTTCTCGCTTCGTAAACATAGCTGGAATTCTCGCGTTGAATATCCAATATTTTGATGTGGCCATGTAGTATAAATGTTTAAAACTTTTGTTCCTAACCTTTATGGCTTTTCCAGGAATATCAATTCTATTATCATCTACTACCCAAATACACTCAATATTTGGGTGATTTTTTATACATTCTAAATATAAGTATTTTGGGTTATCACTATAATATTTACCGGAAAAGCTAGAAAAGACAGCTCTATTACTTTTCACTGGAAATTTTTGGAAAAAATAATATGTTTTCTTGGCAATTAAACTCATAATTTTACGGCGAAAAATATAAAGGATAAAGAAAGTAGCCACTGAATTGATTAACAATAAAAATAAAGACATTTAGTTACAATAGCCTAAGATTTGATAAAAATATGAACAATTATATCTATCCTGTACAACCTTGTATACTCAAATGTCATAGCCTAACTACAGTCAATACTCCTGATAAGACCTCATGCATCACAAAGAGAGAAGTTCCCTCCACTACTGCACTATTTAATAAACAAAATCATATAAATAAAAGTAGTACAAAAAGGAGGGCAGGCGAACAAAAAACATACAATTCAGGGCGATACTGTACTGTTCAACAAAGAACCGACAATTACAACTAGCTAACCTCGTTCAAGAACATTAAAATGATCACCAATTCCCTCTTCACTTCTACTTGAAAACTAAGATTAGAAAGACATCAAGGTATCTAATGATTAAGCCAATACGACTTATCCTCAACACAAAGCGGAAAAACAAACGCTTAATCAGTATTAGTTACGATGTTTTTGCAATAACCTTCTCGCTTTACTTAGCGATAGCTCTAAGATTGGGTACCTACACATTCGAGTTGGGCCTAGATGAATGGGTAACCTTACTACTCACTCTCACGATTACCATTTTTAGTTTTGCCAAACTTGGAATGTACCGAGCAGTTCTACGGTATATGATGTTTCCCGCTGTTGGTAATATATTCTTTGCCGTGTTTATTTCATCGCTAACCTTAGTAATGAGCGGTTTCTTCCTTCATACCTTTGTGCCTAGAAGTGTCCCTTTTATCTATGCTGGTCTAGCTATACTGACATTAGGTGGCCCAAGGATTATGATTCGTTCCGCCTATGATCAAATGATCAAGCGGAAAAAACCAAATGTTTTTATTTATGGAGCAGGGGCTACAGGTCGTGAACTTGTGTACGCTTTAATTCATGGCGATGAATACAACCCTGTAATCCTGTTAGATGATGATCCAAAGAAAAGAGGCAATATTTTATTTGGGTTAAAGGTCCATCACCCGAGTGAATTTGAACATCTTCAATCTCTTTATCAACCAGTCAAGCTGTTATTGGCTATCAACAATATCAATAAAGGTAAAAGGTTAAGGTTGGTTGAAAAACTATCTAACTGGCCTATCGAGATCCAGTCAGTTCCATCGGTAGAGGACATCGCTGCAGGTAAAGCAACCGCGACCGAAGTGAAAGACCTCGATGTTGCGGACTTGTTAGGACGCACACCGATAACCCCTGACAATAATTTATTAACTAAGAATATTATAGGCAAGAGTGTCATTGTCACTGGTGCTGGAGGCTCAATAGGCTCTGAACTGTGTCGCCAAATAATAACTCAGAAACCGAAAACGCTGATCTTATTCGAGTTAAATGAATATAACCTTTATAAGATCGAACAAGAGCTAAATGCGACTAAGCATAATCTTAAAATCGAAACTCAAATTATTGCTGCGCTAGGCTCAGTTCAAAGACAAAATCGCCTTGAAAAGCTGATGACAAGCTATGACGTTGACACTTTATATCATGCCGCGGCCTACAAACACGTGCCTCTTGTCGAAGATAATGTCGTAGAGGGCATTCGAAATAATGTTTTTGGGACATTATCCTGTGCGCAAGCTGCTATAGAATGTGGCGTTAGAAATTTCACTCTCATTTCTACAGACAAAGCCGTAAGGCCAACAAATGTAATGGGAGCAAGTAAAAGAATGGCGGAGCTCGTTCTTCAAGCTCTAGCAGACAAAGACACACAGACTACTTTTACTATGGTGAGGTTCGGCAATGTTTTAGGATCATCTGGGTCTGTTGTTCCATTATTCAAAAAACAAATTAAGGCCGGTGGTCCAGTAACGGTGACTCACCCTGATATTATTCGCTACTTCATGTTGATTCCTGAAGCGGCGCAGCTCGTCATTCAAGCTGGCGCAATGGGTAATAATGGCCAAGTGTTCGTGTTGGACATGGGAGAGCCAATTAAGATCCTAGACCTAGCAAAACGCATGGTGCACCTTATGGGAATGAAAGAAAACATTGGTTCAAGCTCGGATGAAGGCGATATTGAAATCAGGTTTACAGGCCTAAGACCTGGCGAGAAGCTGTATGAAGAGCTTTTGATCGGAGATAATGTCGAAGGAACCAGCCACGAAAAAATCATGACAGCTCAAGAGAGCAAACTGAGCTGGCCTGAAATGCAAGTTCTGTTAAGCGAACTAGATGAATGTTGCCATGATTTTAATGTGGAATGTATAAAAAGAATACTATTAGATGCTCCAACAGGGTACAAATTAACAAAACAATAAGAGCTTTTTCTTAAATTCATAAATATAGAAACGATCAATAATCAACCAGTTCACATGTGATGTTTCTACCTTGTTTTAATTTAAAAACAAAGCCCTAGATGTAATTCTAGCCAAATTAATATTAAATTGCTTTTGTTATTTCTATAATTTCAGTTGTCGATATCGAAGGGGTTCGAGGGAAGTAAACAACTTCACAAATATCAGAAAACTCATCAAAACGACCTTTCCAGTCATCTCCCATAGCTAGTATATCTGCTCGGTAAAATTCAATATATTCGCGCTTTTTCTCTAATGAATGCTCAAAAAACACCTCATCGACAAACGAAAGTGATTGGACAATTTTCATTCTATCTTCTTGAGTGTAAATTGGGTTTCTCTGTTTTTTACTAAAATTAAGTTGATCAGTTGATATACCAACTATCAATGTGTCACCTAAAGATGCACAACGTTCTAATATATTGACATGCCCTACATGAAAAATATCATATGTACCAAATGTGATTACACGTTTACTCATTTTTTATTCCTATCTTTTAAAAAACCGTCGGGAAGGTTTTCCTTCTTATTATAGATGCTTAAAGTATATCAGGATTACAACCCAAACAGGAGAAGGCCTGTTAATCATTGTAGAGACCCACTTTGCAAGTGCTACTTTGGGCCCCTATCCTTCTAAAATACAACTCCGAGCATTTTATAGTAACTGTTTTCCATGCTCAAACATTAGCGAATGCAATCCAATGCAAGCTTCAGCTAAGTAATACCGCAAGAACCCGATATTAATTACAATAAACACTTTCCTTAAAGGACAGCATGACTAAGCTTGCTGCTTAGGATGACAACATGACTACGCACTTCAAATCTAAAATTAAAAATGAAACTGTCTCATTGTCTATGTGCTCAACAAGCCTATTGCAATATGGATGTTGGCTACTGACAACTATGTACACCAAACCCCAAAACTCGCTATACTCCTGACCTAGAGTTTTTCGCCCAATAACGAATAAGAGTTCAAGATATGCAAGAGTTAGTTCCATTTGTTCAAGAGAATATGATTTTAGCCATCGTATGGATCGGCTTGGTTGTTGCCATCATTGCGAACGTTATCAAGACATCAAACGCAGCTTATAAAGAGATCACGGCAGCGCAAACCACACACATGATTAACCGTGAAAACGGTGTTGTGGTTGATATTCGTACTAAGGATGAGTTCAAGAAAGGCCATATTACTGACGCAGTTCACATTTTACCGTCAGATATCAAAGCAAATAACTTTGGTAGCCTTGAAAGTCACAAAGCAGACCCAATCATCGTAGTATGCAAGACGGGTCAAACCGCTCAAGAAAGCGCGAACTTGCTGGTTAAAGCAGGTTTCGAAAACGTAAGCGTGCTGAAAAGCGGCTTAGTGGCTTGGAGCGAAGCTAACCTACCTTTGGTTAAAGGTAAGAAGTAGTTCAAAGCAAGAAGTAAGCTGACCGATAAACTAACTTTCAGGCTTTGTTCGATAAATAGAATGAACAGAGTCTAATTTAAAATTTTTAAGGACAAGAAAATGGCTGAAGCAGCACAACAAGACGCACAACAGAACTTCGCAATCCAACGTATTTTCCTAAAAGACGTCTCTTTCGAAGCGCCAAACTCTCCAGATATGTTTCAAAAAGAGTGGAACCCAGATGTAAAACTGGACCTAGACACTCAAAGCCGTGAGCTTGGCGAAGGCGTTTACGAAGTTATCCTACGTCTAACTGTTACTGTTAAGAATGCAGAAGACACAGCGTTCCTTTGTGAAGTTCAACAAGGCGGTATTTTCTCTGCAAGCGAAATGGAAGCTGGCCAACTGGCACATTGCCTAGGTGCATTCTGCCCGAACATCCTGTTCCCATACGCGCGTGAAACGATTTCTAGCCTAGTGGTTAAAGGTACGTTCCCACAACTGAACCTAGCTCCAGTAAACTTTGATGCTTTGTTCATGAACTACCTACAAAACCAAGCTCAACAAGCTGAAGGCGAACAGGCTTAAGTCTCACAGTAGAACTTAACTCTAACGTTTCAAGCGCTAGTTCGCTTTTAAATGCACATCGTAACTTCTGCGATGTGCATTTTTTCTTTACACTGTACTAAGATTGAAAGCTCTTCTTATTTTAGTGGATAGCTTTTTCAAAACTCTTCGATTTCCCTCATTATTTTTAGGTGGAAGCATGACAGAAACAACTCGCCCGACTAATACGGCAGACGCTTACGGTAAAGACAGCACTTACGGCAAAGAGATCGCCATGACTGTCATTGGTGCAGGTTCTTACGGAACCTCTTTAGCTATCTCTCTAGCGCGTAACGGTGCAAACGTTGTTCTTTGGGGGCATGACCCTGCTCATATGGCTCGCCTTGAATCTGAGCGCGCTAATCATGAGTTCCTACCAAATATAGAATTCCCAGAAAGCCTGATCATTGAATCAGACTTAGAAAAAGCAGTGACTTCAAGCCGAGACCTTTTACTTGTAGTCCCGAGCCACGTATTCGGCGTTGTGCTTAATAGCGTTAAACCTTACTTAGCCTCAGACTCTCGCATCTGTTGGGCGACCAAAGGCTTAGAGCCAGAGACCGGCCGCCTGCTTAAAGATGTCGCGCATGATGTGCTGGGGGATGGGTACTCGCTAGCGGTTCTATCAGGGCCTACTTTTGCCAAAGAGTTAGCGATGGGCATGCCAACGGCTATCTCTGTCGCTTCACCAGATGAAGTTTTCTTAGAAGAGCTTCAAGAAAAAATTCACTGCGGTAAAACATTCCGCGTGTACGCAAACTCAGATTTCATTGGTATGCAGCTTGGCGGCGCAGTGAAGAACGTTATCGCAATTGGCGCAGGCATGTCGGATGGTATTGGCTTTGGTGCCAATGCACGTACCGCGCTTATCACTCGCGGTTTAGCTGAGATGAGCCGATTAGGTGCAGCTCTTGGGGCGCAACCAGAAACCTTCATGGGCATGGCAGGGTTGGGTGACTTAGTACTAACCTGTACTGATAACCAATCGCGTAACCGTCGCTTCGGTTTAGCGTTAGGTTCCGGTAAAGATGTTGATACTGCACAAGAAGAAATTGGCCAGGTGGTAGAAGGCTATCGCAACACTAAAGAAGTTTGGTTACTATCAGAACGTATGGGCGTTGAGATGCCAATTGTTGAACAAATTTACCAAGTGCTGTATCAAGGGAAAGATGCCCACTTAGCAGCACAAGATTTGCTTGCTCGAGACAAGAAGTCAGAGCGATAACATCGCGTATTCAGTCGTGGGATAAAATAGATAAGATGGATGGTAAAATGAAACACTGTGAACAGCAAAAGGTTTGGCAATGCATTGTGAAGGAAGCTCGACAGCAGTCAGAGCAAGAACCTATGCTTGCGAGTTTTTACCATGCCACCATTATCAACCACGAAAGCTTAGGCGCTGCATTAAGTTATATCCTAGCCAACAAGCTAAAGACGGCTTCAATGCCCGCAATGGCGGTACGTGAGGTGGTTGAACAAGCATTTAAGCAAGATCAATCGATTATTGATGCGGCTGCTTGTGATATCTGCGCGACGGTAAATCGAGATCCTGCGGTCGAGATGTACTCGATGCCTCTGCTTTATCTGAAAGGCTACCACGCTTTGCAAGGTTACCGAGTGGCTAACTGGCTATGGAAGCAAGGGCGTATTGCACTTGCTACTTACCTACAGAACCAAATTTCGGTTGCTTGCCAAGTGGATATTCACCCAGCCGCTCGTATCGGTAAAGCGATCATGCTCGACCACGCCACCGGTATCGTGATTGGTGAAACAGCCGTAGTTGAAAATGATGTATCTATCCTTCAAGACGTGACTTTAGGTGGTACGGGTAAAGAAGGTGGCGATCGTCACCCTAAAATCCGAGAAGGTGTAATGATCGGTGCCGGCGCTAAAATACTTGGCAATATTGAAGTGGGTGAAGGCGCGAAAATTGGTTCTTGCTCAGTGGTTCTTCAAGCCGTTCCGCCTCATACGACTGTCGCTGGTGTTCCTGCAAAAATTGTTGGAAAGCCGAAAACTGATAAGCCATCTTTAGACATGGATCAGGGGTTTAACGGTCGCTCTCAGAACTTCATCCATGGTGATGGGATTTAAGAGCAGATTCGGGATCCGACGAATAGCCGATAGCCGAGATGCGAAAAGACTCGCAGCAGATGCTGATTATTAATAAGAGCAAAATGACGATAATGATGAAACCCGTTCAATCAATGAGCACTGTTCTTTTGATATCTGCCAGCCTTGGTGTTGCTCTTTTGTCTTCATCATCATTTGCTGCATCTCAAGGTGAACTGAAAGGCGTATCAAGCGAAATCTCTCGTCAACAGAAAGCGCTCTCTTCCCAGCAAAAGAAACTCGATAGCCTACAGGCAAACCTCAAGAAGCAGGAGCTGTCCATCGCTTCACTTGAAAAAGCGATTCTAGACAGTAAAAAGCAGCTCAATACTGCTAATGCTAATATTGCTAATTTAGACACAAAGATTAAAGCGCTCACTGCACAGAAAAAAGTCCAGACAGACAAGTTAGAGCAGCTCATTCAGACTTACTACATGACGAGTCGAGCTAAGGCTTCTTCTCACATTCTCAACACCGGTGTAGAAGAAGATCGCATCAGTCATTATTACCAGCACCTTGCCAAAGCTCGCTCCGCAACCATTAAAACGATTGAACAGACGCAACTTGAATTAGAAGAAAGCCACAAACAGCGTCAACTTGAGCAAGAACAGATAGCAACACTGCTAAAACAGCAAACCACCAAGCGCGATACGTTAGCCAAAACTCAAACGCAGCGTAAGAAAACGGTTGGCAGCATCAAGAAAAACATCTCGGGTGACAAGAATTACCTAGCAGAGCTTCAGCGAAATGAAACACGCCTCAAAGCTGAAATAGCGAAAGCAGAAAAAGCGGCTCGAGAACGACGTAATGCCGTCCCTATGGATGGGTTAGCCAAACGCAAAGGTAAACTGCCTTGGCCAATCAAAGACAAAGTTCTGCATAACTACGGCTCACGCCAAACGGGTCAAATTAACTGGAAAGGCATGGTGATAAACGCCAAGTACGGTCAGCAGGTAAAATCGGTTTACTCTGGCACGGTGGTATTTGCAGAGTATCTGCGTGGCTATGGATTAGTGGTGCTACTTGACCACGGTAAAGGTGATATGACGCTCTACGGCTTTAACCAAGCACTTTTAAAGAAAGAAGGTGACAAGGTTAAAGCTGGCGAAGCGATTGCGCTTGCTGGTGACACTGGCGGCCAAACGCGCCCTTCACTGTACTTTGAGATTCGCAGAAACAGCCAAGCCCAAAACCCGAAGAGTTGGTTAGTTCGATAAAGAGCAGATACGGGATGCGAGTATCTTTCTTCGAATCCCGTATACCGCTTACTCGTCTCTTTCTATTTAGAGTTCAACGCCCTTACACCATCTTCTAATAATGTCAGCTGTTCAAAACCTTGCGCGGTCGCAATTGGTTTAACGGTCGCTATCATCTGCAGCATTCCTTGATGAACGACTTGCTCGGTAATTTGGGCTTTTGGAGACATCGCAGACTGATACGCCAACCAACCCGATGCAATCAAGTGAAGAGAAGTCACCATCGACTTCATCTCTGAGTCTGTCGCTTTCAACAAGTTCAACTCAACAAAAGCTCTCATAATATCGACAAGGTTAGTTTGCAACCTTTCTTGCACAGCCATGTAATCGAGGTGAAGCTGCTCATCACGAGACAAAATTTCAGGGAGGTTTGCGTAGAAGAATCGGTACTTCCACATCAGTGTGAAGATAGAATCTAAGTAAGTCTTTAGTAACGTCAGGCTTTCTTGTTGGCCTTGAATCGGTGTGAACCTTTCAAGTAACTCTGTCGAATAGAGAGTAAAGATGTCACGGACAATTTCTTGCTTGTTGCGGAAATGGTAGTAGAGGTTACCAGGGCTAATCTCGATATGCTCAGCAATATGATTGGTCGTAATACTACGCTCACCGTGCTCATTAAAAAGCTCTAGAGCAGCGTAAACAATCTTGTCACGTGTTTTCATTAGTTATTAGTATCCCTATCCGTTTAGTGGTTCAGTATATCGCCACTAAGCGGATAGATCGAGCTGATAACATCTGGTCGAATTAGCAAGCGCTAAAACTAACCTTCTATCAATCACTCTGTAATCAATCACTGCCAAACAGATCTCGTGTGTATACCTTATCTGCAACGTCTGATATTTCATCGACCATTCTGTTAGAAACAATCACATCGGATATCGCTTTAAACTCTGCAAGATCAGAATAAACCTTCGAGTTAAAGAAATGCTCTTCTTCCAACACAGGTTCGAACACGACCACTTCAATACCTTTAGCTTTCAAGCGCTTCATAATCCCTTGAATCGACGACGCACGGAAGTTGTCTGAGCCAGACTTCATGATCAAACGATAAATACCTACAATTTTAGGCGAGCGCTTAATAATTGAATCCGCAATGAAATCCTTACGAGTCCGGTTAGCATCAACGATGGCACCCACAATGTTGTTTGGTACATCTTGATAGTTGGCTAACAGCTGTTTGGTGTCTTTGGGTAAGCAGTAGCCACCGTAACCAAATGAAGGGTTATTGTAATGATTGCCAATTCGAGGGTCTAAGCCCACACCTTCGATAATCTGGCGAGAATCCAAACCATGGGCTTCGGCATAAGAATCGAGCTCATTGAAATAAGAAACTCGCATCGCTAAGTAGGTATTTGAGAATAGCTTTACCGCTTCTGCTTCCGTGGAGTTAGTATATAGCACATCGATATTCTCTTTTTCTGCACCTTCAACAAGAAGATTAGCAAACACTTTAGCGCGTTCAGAACACTCACCAACGATAATTCGTGATGGGTGTAGGTTATCGTACAGGGCTTTGCCTTCGCGTAAAAACTCAGGTGAGAACATAACGTTTTCACAGTTCAGCTCTTGCTTAACGCGCTCAGTATAGCCAACAGGGACCGTTGATTTGATCACCATGACAGCATGCGGGTTAACCATCATTACGTCACGAATCACCGACTCTACAGAACTGGTATTAAAGTAGTTCGTTTTAGGGTCATAGTCGGTTGGCGTAGCGATAATAACGAACTCTGCATCTTGATACGCTTGCTTATCGGTTGTGGCTTGAAAACTCAAAGCACGATTAGCCAAAAACTCTTCAATCTCAACATCCATGATTGGCGATTGCTTGTTGTTCAACATCGATACCTTTTCTTCGACGATATCAACTGCAACAACATCATGATTCTGCGCCAACAACATCGCATTGGATAAACCTACATAACCGGTACCCGCAACTGCAATTTTCATGATAATACCTATAAATTCGAGTGCTTACTGCGCACTTACCTAAGACTAATCTGCTCATATCATACTCTGCTTAAGGAATTATTCCACTAGCCCGTCTTTGTCATTCCTTGCTATACTCGCGGTAGTTTTATATTCAAAAGAGTAGGAAAAATATGATTATCGTAACTGGTGGTGCTGGCATGATCGGCAGCAATATTGTGAAAGCACTCAATGACGCAGGCCACAACGATATTCTAGTTGTCGACAACCTCAAGAACGGTAAAAAGTTCAAGAACCTTGTAGACCTAGACATCACTGACTACATGGATCGCGACGACTTCCTAACTCAAGTTATGGCTGGCGATGATTTCGGCCCTATTGAAGCTATTTTCCATGAAGGTGCTTGTTCGGCAACGACCGAGTGGGATGGTAAATACATGATGCTCAACAACTATGAGTACTCAAAAGAGCTACTGCATTATTGTGTTGAGCGTGAAATTCCCTTCCTATATGCCTCTTCAGCTGCAACTTACGGTGAGACAGAGACTTTCATCGAAGAGAAAGAATATGAAGGCGCATTGAATGTCTACGGTTACTCTAAACAACAATTTGATAACTACGTTCGTCGCTTAACCGCGGATGCTGTAGCGCATAACGAGACGTTACCTCAAATTACAGGTTTCCGTTACTTCAATGTTTACGGTCCACGTGAAGATCACAAAGGCAGCATGGCCTCTGTTGCTTTCCACCTAAACAACCAAATGAACGCTGGTGAGAACCCTAAACTGTTCGCAGGTAGCGAAACATTCCAGCGTGATTTTGTGTATGTCGGTGATGTTGCAGCAGTAAACCTGTGGTTCTTAGAAAATGGTGTTTCTGGCATCTTTAACCTAGGCACCGGCAATGCTGAGTCTTTTGACGAAGTTGCCAAAGCGGTAATTAAGCACCACGGTAAAGGTGAAATCGAAACGATTCCTTTCCCCGAGCATTTAAAAGGCGCTTACCAAGAGTTTACTCAAGCTGACCTTACGAAGCTTCGAGCAGCAGGCTGTGATGTGGTATTTAAAACCGTAGCGCAAGGCGTTGCTCAATACATGCAAATTATAAATAAATAGCACCACGTAAACCTAGGGGAGCGGAACTCTCCCCTAATATCATTACTTTAAGTGTAGACACGCAAAGAACGTCTAATTCGTGCCATAAGCAAATACTCAATATCCCCTCGAATTCAAGCAGAAACCGGCTAGGTGATATATAGAGAAGCTAAGTAAATTTTAAGGTTAGTGATTTCGAATGACAAATCAACGTAATGACTTTGATCCAAAAGCTTACAACCCTAGCTTTCAGTGGTCTTTCTTGACTCCTAAATTATGGGGGACATGGCTCGCAGTGTTACTTGCGCTACCGCTAGCTTTGCTCCCATTACGCTTTCATCAATGGTTAGCACGTATTATCGCATTGAAGTTATCGAAATCGGAAAAAGGCCCAGCCCATAGAGCAAGAGTAAACTTTGAGCTATGCTTTCCAAACTTGAGTTTTGAAGAACGCGAACAGCTAGTCTATAAGACGCTATATACTGCAGGTGTATTTGTATTACGCTTTAGCTTGCTAACCTTGAAATCAAAATCTTGGTTGCAAAACCAGTGTGACTTCGTTGGGAGGGAAAACCTAACCAAACATACTGAGAGTGGTGAAAACGTCATATTATTAGTCCCACACTCGTGGGCTATTGATATTCCCGCTGTCATGCTTGCTTCGATGGGGCTTCCCGTTTCAGCGATGGCAAAAAAACAGAAAAATCCTGTATCTGATTGGCTTATGCATCGCCAAAGAGTTCAATATGGCGGTCGTGTATATGAGCGTTCAGGAGGAATAAAGCCTTTTATCAAATCCGTAAAAGATGGGTACCTAGGCTACTACCTCCCCGATCAGGACCATGGTGCAGAACTCAGCGAATTTGTTGATTTTTTTGCAACAACCAAAGCAACTCTACCCGGGCTAAGTAAACTTGCTAAGCTATCACGTGCAACAATTGTTCCTCTCTTTGCCTCAATGGATCCTGAAACTGGTAAGTACTCATTGGAAGTACTCCCCGCTCTTGAGTTGCAAAGTGAAGATCAAGCCGACGCTCGCTCCATGAACGTTGCGATTGAAACCTTTGTTAAATCTAAACCTGAACAATATATGTGGATTCTACAGCTTCTCTATAGCCAGAAAGATGGTAAGAACTTCTATAACTTGTTTAAACCTCGTTATAAGAGTGACTGGAAAGTCAGTTCAAATAATGCCACTAAATCATAGCCAATAAGAATAATATTAGAGATGACAATATCCACCAATAATCGTTATATCGTCAGTTCACTTGTTTCTGGGATATTTTTTTCATGTTTGCTTGTTACTGGTTCAAGTTACAAATTAGCCGCAACTCCGCTGTTATTAGTTGCATTGTTTTCACTGCCATGGACAATTCGCTATAAGACTAGCCCACAAGTGAACGCTGCGATTTGTGCGTTACTTGGCTATTTTTTAGTTACGGCACTATCTCTTGCCGTTTATGGTGGTGATTTAGGCCAGCTAGATATGCCTACACGTGTCATTTTTGCAACGATAATTATGCGATTTGTGAGTATGACACCACCATCAATCAAGGTTGTCTTCTACTCTGTCTGTATAGGGGCAAGCATAGCTGGAATTCTTGCGATATATCATTATGCAACCGTTGGAGGTCGAGCATTTTTCAGAAATGGATATATGGTCATTCAAGCGGGAGGAATAGCTTCCTCACTTGCTCTGCTTTCTATTGTCTCGCTCATCTATGCAAAACATATACAAGACCGTGTGTTAATTATTGTATCTACGGTTAGTATAACGCTAGGGTTAGCAGCCACTCTACTTTCAGGTGCTCGCGGAGCTTTGGTATTGCTCCCTTTCATCCTTATGTCCTTGCTATATACTTACAGAAGTTATTTTTCTTTCCGCTCCAAGGCGATCGTTATACTTTCAGCTATTACGGTAATAACGTTATCATATCCAACTATTGGGCCTAGAATTAACTCTATATTTTCAGATCTTCAGGATTATCAAAACAACGACTCAAGAACATCTTCCGGATATCGTTTAGAGATGTGGAAGTCAGCAGTCTACTCCGCCATAGACAAACCTATATTAGGGCAAGGCTTCGAAGGGGTAAGGAAAGCTAAAAAAGAGCAAATAGAAAAAGGCCTCGTGGATAAAAGTGTTTTAAAATTCAAACGTGCTCACAACCAATTTTTTGAAGAGCTCCAAACAAAAGGATTAATTGGATTAGTGGCCATATTTGCCTTCTTTGGGGTACCGCTTTACCTCTTGTGGAAGCTAGTTATATCCTCAAAATCTAAAGACAACAGCTACTTTTTTGCGCTTGCGGGCATAGTTCACATAACATCAGTCATTGGTTTTAGTTTAACGCAACACTACCTAGCACATCATTCAGGTATTCTTTTTTATTCTATAGGTACAGCAATATTCCTCGGTGCTGCTTATTCCCAAAAACATCAACCAGAGGCTACGTCAAAATGAAAATTCTCATAATTGGCCCATCTTGGGTTGGTGATATGGTGATGTCTCAATCACTGTACACAACGTTAAAACAACAATATCCAGGCGCAATTATAGATGTTATCGCTCCAAACTGGTGTAAACCCATTTTGGAGCGTATGCCAGAAGTAAACCGAGCAATTGATATGCCAATCGGCCATGGAGAGTTCAACTTCCTTGGTCGTCGTGCTATGGGCAAGGCACTACGAACAACTCAATATGACCAAGCTTTCATTTGCCCTAACTCTGCAAAGTCGGCGCTCATTCCTTGGTTTGCTAATATTCCAAAGCGAACAGGGTGGAAAGGGGAAATGCGCTATGGACTATTGAACGACCTACGACCAAATAAGAAGTCGTTTCAATTTATGGTCGAACGCTATGTCGCGTTAGCACACCCTAAAGAAAACATGCTTGATTCTAGCTCACTTGGCGGACTCGAACATTTACCTCGACCTGCGTTAACCATTGAAAAAAAAGAGCAACTTGCAACCGCTAAAAAGTTCAACCTAGATCTAGATGGCGGTATCATCGGTCTTTGCCCTGGAGCAGAATTTGGCCCAGCAAAAAAATGGCCTGAAACGCACTACGCAGAAGTTGCAACAGCAATGAGTAAAGTAAACAAACAAGTCTGGCTGTTTGGTTCACAGAAAGATTTCGAAACTTGCAATAATATTAAGGCATTGGTACCTGAGGATCTACGCCACAATATACAAGTATTAGCGGGTCTGACGAGTTTGATTGAAGCCGTTGACTTACTTGGAGCATGTCAAACCGTAGTTGCAAACGACTCTGGCTTAATGCACGTTGCTGCAGCTGTTGGTTGTAATGTAGTCGCAGTTTATGGATCCACATCACCCAAATACACCCCTCCTTTGGCTGAGAAAGTCGAAATAGTACACACTGATATTGATTGTCGACCTTGTTTTAAGCGTGAGTGTCAATTTAACCATCTCAAGTGCTTGAGTGAACTCCCACCAAAACAAGTAATAGCTAGTATTCAAAAACTAGAAGCGATTACGGTTAGCTCATGTTAATTCGCGCTATTTATACCCTATTATTGGCGCTTGCCGCCCCTCTGCTGCTATTTGGTCTGTACAAAAATAAACCTAACAAGCCCAAATTCGGCAAGCGTTGGAAAGAACACTTTGGTGTAACCCCAAAACTAGAGTCAGGTCAGAAGCCTATCTGGATTCATGCTGTATCCGTGGGGGAAAGCATAGCTGCTGTCCCGTTAATTAAAGCATTAAAAGCGCAAAGCCCCTCCCTCTCAATTTTAGTGACAACTACAACAAGTACTGGCGCAGAACAAATTGCAAAACTAGGCAACCTTGTAGAACATCGCTATATGCCTATTGATTTCGACTTTGCAATCAATGCTTTTATAAAGGTAATACAACCTAGCCAAATGCTAATAATTGAAACGGAACTCTGGCCTAACACTCTCTATTGTGTCAATAAGTCCAACATTCCAGTTACTGTTGTAAATGCTCGATTATCAGAAAAGTCATACAAAAATTATTTAAAAATAAGACCATTATTTACCCAGATCAGTTCAAATATTAATACTATCTTGTGCCAGGCAAACCAAGATGCAGAGCGATTCGAGAAATTAGGTGTCAATCCAGAAAAACTAGTTGTTACAGGATCCTTGAAGTTTGATGTCCATATTAATAATGATATTAAGGAAAAAGGGGCTCAATTGCGGGCGATGATTGGGGTTAATAAACCGGTTTGGATCGCGGCAAGCACTCATAACGGTGAGGATGACATAGTCCTATCCGCTCATAAAAAAATCCTAGAATTGGAAAAAAATGCGGTACTCATTCTTGTTCCTCGACATCCTGAAAGGTTTGAAACCGTTTATCAACTTGCACAAAATGCAAACTTCCATGTCACACGGCATTCTGAGTGCAAGAATAAAACAGTACAGGAAACGTCCATTTACTTAGGTGACACCATGGGTGAAATGCTTGAATTCCTGAGTGCTTCCGATATTTGTTTTATGGGGGGGAGCTTAGTTGGTGATAAAGTCGGGGGGCATAATTTACTTGAACCGACAGCGACTGGGATTCCCTCGCTAATTGGGCCTAGCTATTTTAACTTTACAGAAATAACCAATGCACTAGTGAATGAAAATATCACATCTATCGTTAACAGTGATAAAGAAATCGCAAAGAGTATACTCAATTATTGGAAATCTGATCCTGATAGAACTAAAGAAAATGCTCTTTGTTTTATAAAGAGGAATTGTGGTGCAGTGGACAATACTATCAAATATATAATAGGTAAATAATGAATATTACACGGAAGATTCAATTACATCAGGTTGAGATAATGAAACAGCTTATCTCTCTTTTTGAAAGAGAAGAGCTAACCTATTTTGCTATTGGCGGTACAGCATTGGGGGCGGTTAGGCACAGTGGATTTATACCATGGGATGATGATATAGATATTGGTATGCCACGTGAGGACTATGAAAAATTCCTAACGATGCAAGATAAACTTCCAAAAAATCTTTTTATTCAAAATTACAATACCGAACAAGAATACTCCCTTTATATCAGTAAAGTGAGGGATAATAATACACTTTTTGTCGAGAGTCGTATGAGTAACTTTAAAATTAACCATGGTATCTTCATCGATATTTTCCCATGGGATGAAGTCACTACGGACCTGACATCGCAAAAGTCGACCATAGATAGAGTTGCTCTTAAATTTCGCCGCTGCCTGCTTACTACAGAGAAAAGGAAGAGCGTCTCTAAGCTTATAAAATTAATTTTTTACAAACTTAGCTATGGACTAAAGTCGTCAAACTCTCAATTTAAAGATATTGATAATGCGCATAAGCTACATAATGGTAAGAACACTGGAATATTAGGAAATGCCCCATTCAAAGATGCAATACATGTCGATGACCTTTATCCACTTCAACACCTTCCTTTTGAAGACATCACCATCCCATGTCCTAAAAATATTGAAAGTTACCTTAAAAATAAATACGGTAGTTATATGCAACTACCTAAAGAAGAAGACAGGATTTGCCATAACCCGATTGAAGTGTGTTTCAACTTAAAGGATAAAGATCACAATGCCTAAACGAGTAATTACCTTCGGAACATTTGATGTATTCCACATTGGTCATATAAATATTTTAGAGAGGTGCGCAACTTTAGGAGATACATTAATCGTTGGTGTATCAAGTGACGCATTAAATTTCTCTAAGAAAAATCGTAATCCTATCTATGACCAAGAGAGTAGAGTAAAGATCATTCAATCTCTAAAATTCGTAGATGAAGTTTTTGTCGAACATTCATTAGAAAAAAAACGTGAATATATCGAGTTTTTCAAAGCCGACATATTAGCGATGGGGGACGACTGGAAAGGAAAGTTTGACGATCTAAAAGATATATGTGAAGTCATTTACTTCCCAAGAACCCCTTCTATTTCAACAACAAAAATTATAGAGATCACTAAAAACATTTAACTCTCTAACCACTCCCAATTTGAGGCTTTCCAATGAATATTCCGCTTGGATTGCTCTTTCTCAAAAGACCTTTTTAGTCGTTGCCAATTGCTTTGCTTCCAGTCGCAACCTTGCTTTTGGAAGCATTTATCAAAGTCGATAATCCAAACTTTATCGTGGGCATCTATCAATATATTATGAATGTTAAGGTCCGTATGGTTGACTTGAGCCGAATGCATTTTACGAATTTCTGCACCCACCTTATGATACATTTCTTTCGACAATGGGTTTTCTTGTAATATATCGGCTAAATCTCGTGCATTAGGGATTTTTTCACTCAAAAGATCGGCTTTATAGGTAACTCCGCTTTTCACCACCCGAGCAGCGATCGGCTTAGGGACGTTAACCCCCGACGTCTGAAGTACTTTAAGCAGTTCGAACTCTTGGTAGCTGCGAGTCTTCTCATCACCAAAGTATAGGTAACTGTCTTCAACAAGCTTGCCAAATAGGCCACCACGGCGGTAATGGCGCAATGCTGCTTGAATAGTGTCTAACTCAACAAACCACGTCGTACCACGCCCGGTGGCGCTCCCTATGATTTTATTTTGCTGCTGCCAATATTCAGCCTCAAAGGCATGCTTTGCCTGATCTGGTGAAATTAATGATTCGTCAAACCAAATCACTTGATTGTCAAAGTTAAGCGTTTGCATCCTATCTACCTACCTAATTGCTTAGTTTTATTTTACATTCCCCTAGCCCAACTGCATAATTCTTATTAATCAATTTGATAGAGCTCACCTCATGCCTTTGTTCGAATCTGCCCCTAAATCACTCTGTATTTTGCGACTTTCTGCGATAGGTGACGTGTGCAACACCATCGCCACTGTTCAAGCAATTCAAAAGCAATGGCCTGCTACCAAAATCACTTGGATCACCGGAAAGTTAGAAGCTCAATTACTCGCTGCAATTGAAGGCGTGGAAGTGCTCACCTTTGACAAAAAAGCGGGCCTTGAAGGGTACAAGTCGTTGTGGCGACAGCTCAAAGGTCGAGAGTTTGATGCGCTACTTCATATGCAATATGCACTTCGTGCAAGCTTTGCCACTCTGGGTATCAAGGCAAAATACAAACTCGGGTTTGCGGCCGATCGCAGTCAAGATTTTCAGACGTTATTTACCAATACCAAAGTGAGCTCGCCCTCTTCACTGCATGTCGCAGATGGACTAATGGCCTTTGCTCAACACATTGGTGTTCACGATACAACGCTGAATTGGTCTCTGTCCTATAAAGAGTCAGACAACGCATGGGCACAGCAACAGCTCGACACCAACAAACCTAACCTACTCCTTGTTCCAGGCGCAAGTAAGGCCTATAAGAACTGGCATGCACAAGGTTATGTTGATGTGGTTAACCATGCCCGCAATCAAGGCTGGAATGTCATTCTGGCAGGTAGCCCAGCGCAGGTTGAAGTCGAGTTGACACAAGCAATTCAAGAAAAGCTAACCGAACCTTGCCGCAACTTGGTTGGTAAAAGCTCTATCATGCAGATGCTTGCTATTATTGATAAAGTAGAGCTTGTCATTGCTCCCGATACCGGCCCAACCCATATGGCGAATGCGATGCAAACACCAGTTATTGGTTTATACGCTCACCATAACCCACGCCGCGTTGGGCCTTACCACTACCTGCAATATGTAGTGTCGGTTTACGAAGAGGCAATACTGGCAGAGACGGGTAAAACGAGCCAAGATCTAAGCTGGCGCACACGAGCAAAAGATGAGCAAGCGATGCAGCTTATAAAAAGTGAAACGGTCATTCGCATGTTTGACCAAATAGTCACTGATATTTACCCACAATACCAATGCCTTAAACCGCACGAATAAGGAAGAAATCTTGTCTAAACCAACTTTAGCCGTTGCTTTAATTGTAAAGAATGAAGAGAAGCATCTTGAGGCATGCCTTAATACTGTAAAAGGTTGGGTCGATGAAATCGTCCTACTCGACTCTGGTAGCAGCGACCGCACAGAAGAGATCGCAAGGCAATACACCGATAAGTTCTACACCAATTTAGAGTGGCCCGGCTTTGGGAAGCAAAGACAACTTGCTCAACAATATGTTACGGCTGATTATGTTTTATGGTTGGATGCTGATGAACAAGTGACCCCTGAATTAAAACAGAGCATTTTAAAGGCAGTGGCAGAAGATAAACCCAATACGCTGTTTCAAGTAAATCGATTAAGTGCCGCATTCGGAAAATTCATCTATCACTCAGGATGGTCCCCAGATTGGATAGTTCGCCTCTATCGTACAGATTACACTCAATATAATGACTCTCTTGTTCATGAGAAAGTTGAGAATCAAAACTACGCGATACAAAAACTCGATGGGCGGTTACATCACTATACCTACGAGCACCTTCACCACTACATCAATAAAACGACAGGTTACTTAAAAGCCTGGACGGATGAGAGAGAAGGTAGAAAGAGTGCCAGTCTAACAACAGCACTAACTCACGCTTTTGCAAGCTTCATTAAGATGTATATTATTAAACGTGGTTTCTTAGACGGTAAGCATGGCTTTATTCTAGCTTGGCTATGTATGCACTCTACATTCGTAAAATATATCGATCTATACCTACGAGAACAGGCAAAGAAATAATGAAAACAACATTAATCATTACAACTTATAACTGGAAAGAAGCCTTAAAATCCGTGTTAAAGAGTGTAACGCGCCAAACCGTTTTGCCTGATGAAGTCATTGTGGCAGACGATGGTTCTCGAGAAGACACCAAAGAAATAATTGACCAAATGCGTAATGGTTTCCCGGTTCCATTGATACACAGTTGGCATGAAGACCATGGTTTTCAACTCTCTATGAGCCGAAACCGTGCTATAGCTAAAGCATCTGGCGATTACCTGATTATGATTGATGGCGACATGGTGTTATCACAAACCTTTATCGAATCACATAAACGCGTGGCGAAACCAGGTTGGTTTGTCCAAGGTGGACGAGTGCTGACTGACGAAGCATGCAGTCGTGAAATCATGGAAAATGGATTAGTTCCTTCTGTATTTAGCAAGGGGATCCGGAACCGTAAGAACTGCATCACAAATTCGCGGCTAGCTAACTGGTTCTCTTATGAGCGCAATAACGACAACGCGACTCGCGGCTGCAATATGGCATTTTGGCGACAAGATGTTATCGCAGTTAACGGCTTCAACCAAGATTTTGTAGGGTGGGGACGTGAAGACAGTGAGTTCGTTCACCGCATGCTCAATTCAGGTCACTCTCGTCTATACCTTAAGTTTTCGGGGGTGGGTTATCACCTTTACCATGCAGAAAACTCCCGTGGATCCTTACCTGAGAATGATGCCATTCTTGATAAGACTATAAAGTTTAAGTTGACTCGCTGCAGCAATGGTATAAACCAATTTATGGAAAACTAATGATGAGTAAAACGGTTGTTTATCCAGGAACTTTTGATCCATTAACTAATGGCCACTTAGACCTTATTAAGAGAACGGCTAATATGTTTAGTCATGTAATCATTGGTGTAGCAGCTAGCCCTTCGAAAAAAACAATGTTTACTCTTGAGGAACGTGTAAATTTGGTGCAGCTATCCTGTCAACACTTAAACAATGTTTCAGTTGTAGGATTCGACGGGTTGCTAGTAGATTTTGCCAAAGAGCAGCACGCTAATATTCTGATTCGAGGATTACGAACGACTATGGACTTCGAGTATGAGTTTGGACTAACAAGCATGTATCGGAAGCTGTTACCTGGCCTCGAAAGTGTCTTTCTCACGCCATCAGAGGAATTTGCATTCCTTTCATCGACTATTGTAAGAGAAGTGGCAATACATGATGGTGACGTTTCACCATTTGTTCCTGCCCCCGTGAACGATGCCATACAAAGCAAGCTCAAAGAGTTATGAAAAAAATAAAGTATTACCTATCCAATGGTTTATTAGCTTGGCTGCCATCACTGTTACTTAGAACTTCAGCCAGGAATTTACTAGACAAACGACACCACTATGACGAAAGCTACTTGAAAGAAAGAGCTGATTACTACTGCAAGCTAAATACTCAACATGAAATCTCCGACAAAGAATCTACAAGAGTCAAAGATTTCAAGAAAACTGGCGGAAGCGCTTATTACTACGATCTTTTAAAGGTAATAAAATGCTTTCCGAAACAAGCGTATTTTAGATATGTTAATGGCGATGTGATTAATGTACCAGAAGAGCCTAGCTTTCTAAAAAGCCGTCCAATTGAAGGAAATAACACTAATTCCGTACTATTGAAACTAAATGCCATTAGACACTACCTGTTCATAGAGAATGATAAGCCGTACGAAGAAAAGAAAGATCTACTCGTTTGGCGAGGTACTGGGTTTAGGCCAAATCGCAGACTATTACTTTCCACCCACTTTCACAACACTCGGTGTAATGTGGGTAGAGTAGATACCAAAGACAAAGATCCAGAACAACTTAATTATGTCACTTCAGCCATGACAATTAGAGAGCAGCTAGACTATAAGTTTATTTTAAGCTTAGAAGGTATGGATGTAGCCACAAACCTGAAATGGATTATGTCATCAAACTCGCTTTGTTTTACGCCAAAACTAAAATTTGAAACTTGGTTCATGGAAGGGAAACTACAAGGTGGTACCCATTTCGTTGAAGTTAAAAATGATTTTTCAGACCTCGACGAGAAGATGGACTACTATTTAGCACACCCAGAAGAGGCAAAAAAGATTATAGAGAATGCTAATCAATGGGTTGATCAGTTTAGAGATGATAAGCGAGAGAAGATAATCTCACTTATGGTTGCTGATAAATACTTCTCTCATGTAAAAATCAATAAAACGGCTTAATGAGTTAGGCCGTCTCAAACCGTTTGATTAATGTATATATTGTAACTTAATTACTCTAATAACGATACTTTACTTTATTCACAGCACGTTGAACCATATTTAAAGGATTGAACGTCTTTTTACCCTTACGTTTATTTGCAATGCTTGTCAGATTGATTTGTCTTCTTGCAACGACAATTGGGCTAATATAACCATATCAACCACTCATTTTAGGTATTGATAACCATTTATCAATCGGCACTGCATAAGCTGTCTTCTTCATTCTACTGAGCAAATCACGAGATCGTAATGGTGTCACCCCGTAGCATATTGTAGGGAACGGCTTCTTTTCTTTTATATCTGATATTTTAAACGGCTTACTCGGTTCCAAAATATAACTAAAGTTTATAAAGTTAACTAATCCACACTCACGAATATACTTGAGGGCATCGTCTTCTAGCAGCCTCGAAGCGCTTTCAATAAACTCTATGTTATCTTCGATAATAATCGCAGGCTTCCCATGTTCAACTACTTTTTCCCATGCTTGGGAATGGGTTTTAAAGCAACCAATTTCACCTGCCATGATCGCTTTTTGTCTAAACTGATGAGAGTAAGCTTCATAAGCTTTCTCTAGCTTCAAAAGCTCTTCATAAGAGTCCGAGTAAACAAACTCAAAATCCATACCTTTCAGGTAATTTTGTATGTTGTTAATTCTCTCTTCATTACCTGTTGTAATAACAAAAATTTTCAAAACTGACTCACAATCCATTTATCCAACACCTTAAACATCTCACTCTTTCATAGCTACTTATTGTAGCAGTAAACAGACTGATAGGCTTACCTCTGGCACTCTTCGCAATAAAACGTATTGCGCTGTCCGATTTTTAGCTCTTGAATCAATGCTTCGCAGCTTGGACACTTTTCACCTGCTTTACCATACACTTGCAGCTCTTGTGCGAAGTAGCCTGGTTTACCATCAGCCTGAGAAAAATCTTTCAGCGTAGTACCACCTTGCTTGATAGCCGTTGCGAGTACTTGTTTAATCTCATCGGTTAACAAGATCCATTCGGCTTTGGTCACTTTGTTTGCCGATCGTAACGGGTGGATTTTTGCAGAGAACAAGGCTTCGTTAGCGTAGATATTCCCGACACCGACCACTACTTTGTTGTCCATGATGAACTGCTTGACTGCGACTTTACGCTTTTCTGCTTTCTCAGCAATGTAGTCAGCGTTGAAGTCATCGGTTAGTGGTTCAGGGCCAGAACCGAGTAACACAGGGTGTGTTTCGTCGGGAGCAGACCACAGCCAAGCGCCAAAACGACGTGGATCGTTGTAGCGTAGTACTTTTCCATTAGTGAGCTTAAGATCCACGTGATCGTGCTTTGCTGCTGGGAAGTCAGCATCTAATACGCGTAGTGAGCCAGACATACCAAGGTGAACAATGGCAGTGCCAGTATCCGTTTCAATCAATAGGTACTTTGCACGGCGCGAGATAGAGCGAATCACCTGCCCTTCTAATGCTTTTAACTCTTGTGGGATATCCCAACGCAGCTTGGGCGTGCGAAAAGTAAGAGTTTTAATGGTCTCACCGACTAAATGAGGCGAGATCCCCATTCTGCTTACTTCGACTTCGGGTAATTCAGGCATAGTTAGTCGTCCGATTTAGAGGAGTGGTTAGCGTTAAAGCTTGGAAACAGGTAGCTCTCTTCAATAGACACCGCCAACCACTGATCATTCCAGTTTTTTAACAACCAGAACTCAGGCAATTGATAATAGGTAATACGCTGGGGCTCTTCTTGGTCTTGATACCATACTTCGATGGTGTGTGGTGTATTTAACCGAGGCGTAAGGTCTGTGTAGGTCTGTGAGTCGACTTCCGTGCCCACAAGCTCTTTCCAACGTTGTGACAGCTCTTGTGCATTGGTGGCTTGAGGAAAGTCAGTATCTTCGAACTGGTAAACCCATTGATTATCTTGTTGAATGACAGACCACTTAGCAAAGTGTAACGCTTGAAGCTTTGCTGTTGGGTTCAGGAGATAAGGATAAGGGCTATCAACCTGCGGTTCAGGCTCGATAAGGTACGCTTTGATCAATGTTGGAAGGTTTAACACGCCAATAAAAGCGATCACACTGAACATGAGTATGTTGTTCCACCGGCGTCCACGATATCTCATCTGATTCTGCTCATCTAACCTATTGAACATTCAGTATATCGTGAAAGTGGCAATACTTTCTATGTTGTACAGATTTCTATCTATCAGAGGCTATATCAAGCAAGAATAATTGAGTTCCTCAAATTTTAGATATAAAAAAACCCAGCGATTAAACTGGGTTTTTCAATTCTTTCTTCTACTGAAGAAGAGCAAAAAAAGCATCAATTACTTGATTTTAGCTTCTTTGTACATAACGTGTTGGCGAACTACTGGATCAAACTTTTTGATCTCAAATTTGCCTGGCATGTTACGCTTGTTCTTATCAGTTGTGTAGAAGTGACCAGTACCTGCAGAAGATACTAGACGAATTTTCTCACGAATGCCTTTAGCCATTGCTTAATTCCTCTTAAACGTTTTCGCCACGTGCACGGATATCAACAAGAACAGCATCGATGCCTTTCTTATCAATGATACGCATGCCTTTAGCAGTTAGACGTAGTTTAACAAAACGTTTTTCGCTCTCTACCCAGAAACGATGAGTTTGTAGGTTCGGCAGAAAACGGCGCTTAGTAGCATTGCGTGCGTGTGAACGGTTGTTACCCGTTACTGGACGCTTACCAGTTACTTGGCATACTCGGGACATGAATGTCTTCTCCAATCGTTTCAGCTCGATATCAACCTTGGTGGCCGAACCTCTCTATCAATTAAAATAGAAGGTAAAAACCGTTATGGAAAATCCATACAAGGCTATCAAAGGTCGCGCATTATACTAACTTGACACGCATTGCTCAAGACCCGAACAGATCCTTTTTACGGATTTCGTGATCTTTTTTTGTGCAGCGCAGCTTGCTTGAGTAATCAGAGCTGATTTTAGGTCTAAAAATGTGGCCGGAATAATAGCAGATTTAACGCAACTAACAACCTAAAATGTGATTCAAATCCATCCACGCTCTGCAAAAGAGACAACTTCGCCATCTCCAACCACAAAATGGTCGAGTATTCGTATGTCCACCAGCGCTAATGCATCGGTTAATCGGCGTGTAATCCGCCTATCCGCTTGGCTGGGTTCCGCAACACCCGAAGGATGGTTATGAGCTAAGATTAATGCCGCCGCATTGTGATGAAGTGACCGTTTAACCACTTCCCGCGGGTAAACCGATGCGGCATCGATGGTTCCTTCAAACATCACCTCGTCCTTTATTACCCTATTTTGGTTATCAAGGAACAATATATAAAAGGCTTCTCGCTGGCGATCGCGCAACATGCTCGAGAGATAAAGCTTAGTATGACTTGGGCTAGTAAGCGCATCTCCACGAGATAAAGTCTCTGCTAGATAACGCTGCGTCATCTCTAATACAGCCTGCAATTGAACATACTTGGCCTGCCCCATCCCTTTATGAGCACAAAACTCTTCCTGTGTTGCTGAAAAAAGATGACGGAGTGAGCCAAAGTCTTTGATCAACTTGTCAGCGAGTTCCAACACGTTCATTCCTTGTGTCCCTGTTCGCAGGAATATCGCGAGCAGTTCAGCATCACTCAAAGAATCAGGCCCTCTATTTAACAACTTTTCTCTCGGCATCGATTCGGCAGGTATTTTATCTATTGGCATATAAAGACAATCATTGGTCATGAACACAACCCATCACCTTAATGAGATCGTAATCAGAGATCCTTCGATAGAGATCAAAGGAAACGAGACACTAACAAAATCGTGTAATTGATAAGTTTGATAACACCAACTTGATGAGCGTCAACTCTGTTCTAATTCTGCTTCTAGGCACTAATCCTTTGTTCTGATATCGTAAGTCCCAGAGAAATTAAGGAACAGAATCATGCAAACATTGGTTAATCAACTGGATAACGCTGACCTACAAGGCCTAGCTGGGAAAAAAATCCTACTTGGCATTAGTGGTGGTATCGCTGCGTATAAATGTGCCGAACTGACTCGACGCTTAATTGAGCGTGGGGCGCAAGTACAAGTCGTGATGACAAATGCAGCCAAGGAGTTCATCACTCCTCTCACCATGCAAGCCGTCTCTGGAAGGCCGGTGTCTGATAGTTTGCTTGATCCTGCTGCTGAGGCTTCCATGGGGCACATCGAGCTCGCAAAGTGGGCTGACTTGGTATTACTAGCGCCAGCAACCGCAGACCTGATTGCTCGTATGACAGCGGGCATGGGTAACGACCTACTGACCACTTTGGTTTTAGCAACCGATGCGCCAGTTGCGGTATCTCCGGCAATGAACCAACAGATGTACAGCCACCCTGCGACTCAAGAGAACATTGCGACACTAAAACGTCGTGGTTGTGAAGTTTGGGGGCCAGCGGCTGGCGAGCAAGCGTGTGGTGATGTCGGTATGGGTCGTATGTTAGAGCCAATGCAGCTCGTGCATCGCTGTGAAGACTTCTTCCAACCTAAGCCACTTGCTGGCCGTTCTGTGCTTATTACTGCAGGCCCGACTCGTGAAGCGATTGACCCGGTGCGTTACATTACCAACCACAGCTCGGGCAAGATGGGCTATGCACTGGCTGAAGCAGCCGCGAAACAAGGCGCAACAGTGACTCTAATCAGCGGCCCTGTTTCATTAGCAACGCCAAATAAAGTTAATCGTATTGATGTCGACAGCGCACAACAGATGTTTGATGCCGTTACTGCTAACGCTTCTCAACACGATATTTTCATCAGCTGCGCCGCGGTTGCCGATTATCGCCCTGAGACCATCGCAGACCAAAAGCTTAAAAAGGTCGACGGTAAAGACGACATGACCATTCAAATGGTTAAAAACCCAGATATTGTCGCTTCTGTCGCTTCAATGACCGAAGGTCGCCCATTTACTGTCGGCTTCGCAGCAGAAACTCAAGATGTTGAGAAGTACGCACGCGGTAAACTGGAAAGAAAGAACCTCGATATGATCTGCGCCAACGACGTCTCAGTTGAAGGCCAAGGCTTCAATAGCAGTAGCAATGAGCTGCACCTTTATTGGAAAGGCGGCGATAAATCTCTACCACTGGAGAGCAAAGACACACTTGGTTTCCAGATCCTCGATCAGATCCAACAGCTTATTAATGTATAAACGCACAAATTTGCTCTGATAATCTGCTGACACCTCTCGATTCTGTTGACCTAGGGCTCACAAAACTAGGAAACAGAATTGAATGGTGTTTATAATCCTTCTTCACTCAATCCTCATCTTTAGGAAAGGAAGTAAATAGATGGCTGGTACTCGAAAATCAAACCGTCGTGAAGAAATCCTACAAGCTCTCGCACAAATGTTGGAATCGACCGAAGGTGCTTCTCGTATCACAACGGTAAAGTTGGCCAAGCAAGTGGGTGTTTCTGAAGCTGCGTTATACCGCCACTTCCCAAGCAAAGCCCGCATGTTTGAAGGCCTGATCGAGTTCATTGAAGAAGCGTTGATGTCTCGAATCAACCGTATTCTGGATGAAGAGAAAGACACGCTAGAGCGCATACGCCTAGTACTACAACTTATCTTAGTTTTCTCAGAACGTAACCCAGGCCTGACTCGAATTTTATCTGGTCATGCTCTAATGTTTGAAAATGAACGCCTGCGTGATCGCATCAACCAACTTTTCGAACGCATTGAGACGCAACTTCGTCAGATCCTGCGTGAAAGAAAGCTTCGTGAAGGGAAATCATTCCCGGTTGATGAGACAATCTTAGCCGCTCAACTGCTCGGTCAAGTTGAAGGCAGCTTGAATCGATTTGTTCGCTCAGACTTCAAATATCAACCAACAGAAAACTTTGATGCTTATTGGGCACTGCTAAGCGCTCAGATTAAGTAGCAATCAAATTAAGTGGCAATCAAATCTTAAGTGATGGTTATGACGACGAAAACTTCTTCAGCAAACGGCACAGCACAACACGTGATTACTAAGCCGCCTTTTACTCTAGCTCTACTTCACCCTAAATATTGGGGTGTATGGTTTGGTTTTGGGTTATTGGCGCTTATTGTTAACGTTCTCCCTTATCGCCTCTTACTGCTGTTAGGCCGATCGTTAGGCTCTTTGGGTGCTCGCTATGGTAAAAAGCGCGTCGCGGTAGCAACACGTAACTTGGAGCTCGCCTTCCCAGACAAGCCAGCAGATGAAGTCGCGGCAATGGTCAGTGAGAACTTTAAGAACACAGGTATGGCACTCATCGAAACCGGCATTACCTGGTTTTGGCCTACGTGGCGCTTCAAGCGCATCCTAGTAGATAAAGACACCCAAACACTGCGTACGCACAAAGCTAACGGTAAAGGTGTTCTTCTATGCTGTGTGCATGCCTTAAACCTAGAGATCACTGCGCGAGCAATGGCTGTTCTCGGTATTTCAGGTTTAGGTGTTTATCGCCCGCACAACAATCCGGCTTATGAATTCATTCAATACCGTGGTCGTACTCAAAACGGCAACCGCCTGATTCACCGTAAAGACGTGAAGCGTATGATTCGAATCCTGCGTCAGGGTGAGATCCTTTTCTACCTACCGGATCATGATTACGGTCGTAACAAGTCTGTGTTTGTGCCTTTCTTCGCTGTAGAAGATGCATGTACTACAACAGGCACTAGTATTCTGGCTTATACGAGCCGATGCGCACTTGTTCCGGGTTCTGGTTTTAGAAATGCCGATGGCAAGTATGAGATCATGGCCGATGAATCGATCGAAGATGACTATCCACAGAAAGATGAGAAAGCGGCTGCCGCCTACATGAACCGCTACCTTGAGAAGATTATCTTAAGAGCACCAGAACAGTGGATGTGGCTGCACAAGCGCTTTAAGACCATGGAAGACCCAGAAGTGGAGCGCGGCATTCGTTATAAATAATGAATACTGAACCAAAAGAAAAGGGGCTGATGAATCATCAGCCCCTTGTGCATTCTATAGTCTAATTACGAGTAGTATTAGATGCCGTATTGAGCGCGGTACGCTTTTACTGACTCTAGATGTGCTGCGTCTGTGCCTTTCTCTTCAAGGAAAGTCACCAAGTCAGTCAGGCTAACGATTGAGATAATCGCACAACCGAAGTCACGCTCAACTTCTTGAATCGCAGACAGTTCGCCTTTGCCCTTCTCTTGACGGTCGATAGCAACAAGCACGCCCGCTAAATCAGCGCCATTTGCTTGGATGATTTCCATCGACTCACGAATCGCAGTACCTGCAGTGATCACGTCGTCCACTAACATGATGCGACCTTCAAGCGCGCTACCGACAAGGTTGCCACCTTCACCGTGGTTTTTCGCTTCTTTGCGGTTGAAGCAGTAGGGCGTGTCTACATCGTGGTGATCCGCTAGTGCAACCGCTGTCGTCGTTGCAATTGGGATACCTTTGTATGCAGGACCAAATAGTACATCAAACTCAATGCCAGAATCAGCCAATGCTGCTGCGTAGAAGCGACCTAAGCGCGCTAGGTCACGACCTGTATTAAACAATCCAGCATTGAAGAAGTAAGGGCTCTTGCGGCCAGACTTTAAAGTAAACTCACCAAACTTAAGTACTTCTTTCTCTAGTGCAAATTCAATAAATTCACGTTGATATGCTTTCATGTTTTTCCTCTATGTTTACTCAATAAAACTTAACTTACGCCCTGTACCACCCTTTCAGGTTTTACAGACAAAAAAATAGCCCCCAAATTGGGAGCTATTAAAAATGACTAGTCGGCCAACGCAGCTTTCTGCGCTTCGACGATATCGGCAATGCCCTTATTAGCCAGGGCTAAAAGCTGCATCAGCTCTTCGTGGCTGAACGGTTCGCCTTCTGCGGTACCTTGAATCTCAATCATCTTACCGTCTTCCGTCATTACAACGTTCATGTCGGTATCGGCTGCTGAGTCTTCAACGTACTCAAGGTCACACAGTGCTTGTGCACCAACGATGCCCACTGAAACTGCCGCTACGTGGCCTTTCATTGGGTTCTTTTTCAGTTTGCCGCTTGCTAGTAGGCTGTTGATAGCATCAGCCATTGCAACGCTTGCACCTGAGATAGAAGCAGTACGAGTACCGCCGTCTGCTTGGATAACATCACAATCGACAGTGATCATAATTTCACCCATTACTTTCAGGTCAACAACAGCACGTAGGCTACGAGCGATCAGACGTTGGATTTCCATCGTACGACCACCTTGCTTGCCGCTCGCCGCTTCACGACGGTTACGAGTGTGCGTTGCACGTGGCAGCATGCCGTATTCAGCCGTTACCCAACCCTTTCCTTGGCCCTTTAACCAACGCGGTACGTTTTCTTCTACCGTCGCATTACATAGAACTTTAGTGTTGCCGAACTCAACTAATACAGAACCTTCAGCATAAGCTGTGTAGTTACGAGTAATTTTAATTGGACGAATTTGATCTACAGCGCGGTCATTTGGACGCATTGGTATCTACCTTATTAACAGTCTGAAGTGATTTACTATCGAAAGAGTGCATCACCTAAGAAAGGGGTGAGACAGTTTTGATTGGGGCAAGATTATATAGCAGTTTATCGTGCAAATCTATTTACCGTTCAAAGCTATTTATCACGAAAGGCTATTTACAGTGAAAAGCGACAGGCTTCGAGAGTACACCATATCGTGATACTATGCGTGCGCGTTATTTTCAGAATGATAAAAGACAGGAAAATTCGATGATTTATAGTATGACCGCGTACGCACGCAAAGAAGTAAAAGGCGATTGGGGCAGCGCAGTATGGGAAATCCGTAGTGTAAACCAACGCTACCTAGAAACTTACTTCCGTATGCCTGAACAGTTCCGTGGTTTAGAGCCAATCTTGCGTGAGCGTTTCCGTAAGCGTCTTGCACGCGGTAAGGTTGAATGTAACCTACGCTTTGAAGCAAACCCTGCTGCAAAGGGCGAACTAAGCATTAACGAAGGTTTGGCTCAGCAAGTAATCAATGCTGCGAACCAAGTAATGACGATGACAGGTGAAGACAGCCGTTTGAACCCATTCCAAGTCATGAATTGGCCTGGTGTGATGGAAACGCCAGAGCAAGACATGGATGCCATCAACAAAGACCTACTTGAAGCATTCAACGATGCTATCGCAGAGTTCATTGATGCTCGTGCTCGTGAAGGTGAGAACATGAAGGCGCTAATCGTACAGCGCTTAGATGCAATCACTGAAGAAGTAGTGAAAGTTCGTGCACGCATGCCTGAGATCCTAGAGTGGCAACGTGAGCGTCTTCTCACCAAATTTGAAGATGCGAAAATCGAACTTGAAGGTTCTCGTGTTGAGCAAGAGCTTATCCTACTTGCGCAGAAGTCAGACGTAGCAGAAGAGCTAGACCGTCTAGATTCTCACGTGAAAGAAGCAAATGCAGTACTGAAGAAAGGTGGCGCTTGTGGCCGTAAGCTAGACTTCATGATGCAAGAGTTCAACCGTGAGTCAAACACGCTAGCGTCTAAGTCTATCAGCACAGACATCACAGCATCAGGCGTAGAGCTTAAGGTTCTTATCGAACAGATGCGTGAGCAGATCCAAAACATTGAATAACAGTCTGTAAGCTGTACACGATAAAGAATAATCAGCTTAATCAGTGTTGATTAGATCAAAATGAGCTCCTAATTTTAGGGGCTTTTTTTTATGGATACAGTAATAGTAATCAGGATGAGCAAGTGACTGGTTGTTACGTAGAAGGTTGAGTTAGAGCAAAGAACAGATACAACGATAGTTAGAACGAGATAACGGACGTAAAACAGGATTTTTGAATACTTAGAGAGGGTATTGCTAATGGAGAAGAGTGTTGCGGTAAAACTGAGGGGGGAAACAAATTTGAGAGAGAAAGTGACGCAAGTTGCTGTTGCAACCTGCGCCGACTTAAAATCTTATAGAGCTACAACGTTTGCAGCTTGAAGACCTTTTTGGCCTTGCTCTACTTCGAAAGACACTTGTTGGCCTTCTTTAAGAGTCTTGAAACCTTCAGAAGCGATTGCACGGAAGTGTACGAATACGTCAGCGCCGCCGTTGTCTTGAGTTAGGAAACCGAAACCTTTCTCTTCGTTAAACCATTTTACTACGCCGTTTGTTTTGTTAGACATGATGTGTCCCTTATATAAAAATAAAAAATTAATCGCCAAAAGTGCGATGCGCTGAAAGCTTGAATTATTTAATGTATCTATGAAGCCAAGGGAAACACTGAGAATAACAATGAAGCAATACTAAGGGTTTTACTTTACAACTGATGTTTCATTTAATAACTCTGAAAACAGAGCGAGGCCATTCTTGGTGATCTGGGTCGGGTTGTAAAGCTTTATTTGAAAATAATTGATGTTTTTTTGTTCGGTTGGCTTGAATTCAAGCCCAGCTAGGTCACCGGGCTTGATTTGTAAGACTTTGATCTCAAAAAATTTACTCGTCCGGCTGCTTAGTTCTGAGATCGACATATGGCCAGTAATGGTGACCGACTCGAATCAACAGAGTTGCTGCTGCTAAGATAAATGCCGCTAAAGATAACCAAACGATCAATACCGCATCGAGTTCTTTCATGCCCAAAGTGATGTAACGAGCAATCGCCATCATCGCGATATAGATTGGGTATCGCACTGGGATCTTACCGTTCATCACAAACTGCTGAACCATCGCCAACACTTCTAAATAGATAAACATCAGCAGAATGTCGGTCAATTGCACTCGGCGTTCAGCGAAGACATGCATGAACTCTTCGACCATCGCAAACAAGGTCGCGAGCGTGATCGCCACCAGCAATACCGCTTCCATAATGTGGAATACTTTTAAAAACGGCTTACTAAAAGATTTAGGTAAGTGAGAAGGCATAGTCACTCTTCAAAAAATAATTAATCCAGTCTCTACAATAGCATGCATCAATATAAGTCGCGTACTGTCAAAGCACCGACTTTAGGCTAACGCCATCAACTCATCGGTAACCAACATTAAGAAGCAACGGTAAAAAGCAACAAATACAAAAATGGCCCCGCATTCACTGCAGAGCCATCTGTTTGTCTTTTACTTAGCGACTTCTTAGTGACTAATTAGCCTTAAAGCAGAATCAGGTAAGTTAAGAACACCACACACAGTCCGTAGATAAGCGGGTGTACTTCTTTGCGCTTACCTGCCACAACCATTGTGAATGCGTAGCTGATGAAGCCCATCGCCATACCGTTCGCTGGAGAGAAGCTTAGCACTGTGAACATGATGGTAAAGAAGGCTGCAATGCGTGACTCTTTCTTTTCCCAGTTGATCTGACCAAGACGACCTACCATGTAGATGCCGACTACTACCATCGCCGGTGCAACCATTGCAGCCGAGAAGATAGAGAAGATTGGGTATAGGAATAGCGAGATTAGGAACAGACCAGCCACCATGACTGCTGCCAAACCCGTTTTTGCACCTTGAGAAGAAGCGATGCCAGACTCAGAGAAAGCAGTGATCGATGTGGTACCAAGAATTGAACCAATCACAGTACCGCCCGCATCTGCTACTAGAGCCGATTTCGCGTTTGGCACCTTGCCGTTTTTATCGATGATACCCGCATCACGGCCAACGCCGACAATGGTGCTCAAGCCATCAAAGAAATCGACAATCAAGAAGATAAGTACGATGAACAGTAAGTCGAACATTTTCTCTGGCGTGAAAGCAGAGAAATCGAAGATAGCGCCGAAGCTGCCAGCCATGCTTGGTGGCATAGCAATGAACTGCTCTGGGATTGGTGCATTTGAAGTGCCCATGAAGACGTCAGCAAGAATCGTCAATACGATAGCTGAAACAAACGAGATGAACGTTGCTAGCTTGATGTCACGAACCATACAACCCAATGCGATGAAGATGCTCACATAAGCGATGATCACTTTTGGATCGGAAATATCGCCTAAGCCAACCAGTACGAATGGGTTAGAAACGATAATGCCCGCATTCTTAAGACCTAAGAAAGCAATGAACAGTCCGAGAGACACGGTAATCGCCAACTTCAAATCTTCAGGAATCGATTCAATCATCGATTTACGAATATTGGTCAATGAGAACGCAAGGTACAAAATACCAGATAGGAAGATACCGAACAGCGCTTCATTCCAAAGCACGGCAACAGATCCACTTAACAGCAGACCTTTGAAAAAGCCGTTCATACTCATGCCCGGCGCTAGCATTACAGGGTAGTTGCCCCAAATGCCCATAATTAGGGTTGCGATTGCCGCAGACAGAGCCGTTGCAGTAAACACGGCACCTTTGTCCATGCCTGGAATATCACCCAAAATTGCTGGGTTAACCGCCAGAATGTAACTCATCGCCAAGAAAGTAATGAAACCCGCATACAGCTCAGTGCCAATCGTGGTTTTTCTTTCAGTGATTTTAAACATCGAATCAAGCGAGCCAGAGGTGTTCTGGGCTTTCAGGGTGGAATCGGTACTCACAACAAAACCTTTGCAATAAATTAAGAATTTGGTGATTCAAATGCTGTGAGAATAGAGAGGTCTCTACACTAAAAACTGTAGTCACCAAGGTAGGCTCGGTAGTAGAAACATCTAGTTTAGTAGGGTCTGTTGGCCCTTCGAGATGATTTTTGCAGCGAGTTGTTGGGGTTTTCTACAAGGCAGAGACTTTGATGTGTAGCTAGCCTACATAAGAAGTCGATAACGCAGTAGAAATCACCAACAAACGCTGCCCGAAGGGTTCGGCTAAAATCGTTTTATGCTTTGTTAAGGAGTCTTTACTTAGAATGCTAGGTTACAAACTCCTTGCCGCGCCTAAAACGATTTTTTCTCGAACAAAACTCCATCGCGAAAGGTCAACAGACCCTAGATATATACAGCATTTAATCGTTTGCGCGGATTGTAAGGATTGAGATTAAAACTTCAACAAATTTTGTCCAGATCACATAAAAAAGTACCGATGACGAGTCATTACATTTATACAAAGATCCTTGAGAAGATCATTCGCTAATAAATAACGATCAAGCCAGTTGTTCTCAATCATCTAAATATGCTACTCTTCGCCTCCATTTTTCTGACCTAATTTTCACCAGTTGCTTCTATTAGTTTTACTCGTTATCTCTTTATAGACGTAACCAACGGCACAATTAGTAGATGCGCCATCGGAACAAAAATTAGAGTCAGTGCTATCTTTTAAAGTGTAGGTTTATTGCCTTCACTCAATCCAACCAACAGTGGAAATATACAGATGGGCAAAGGTACTCTTTACATCGTATCTGCACCTAGTGGCGCAGGTAAGTCGAGCTTGATCTCAGCAATGCTAGAAACCAATCCAACCTACGCAATGAAGGTATCTGTTTCACACACCACTCGCGGTATGCGCCCTGGTGAAGAAAATGGTGTTCACTACCACTTCGTAGAGAAGCATCATTTTGAAGACCTTATTACTAAAGGTGAATTCCTAGAGTACGCTGAAGTGTTCGGCAACTACTACGGTACTTCACGCGTTTGGATTGAAGAAAACCTAAACCGCGGTATCGATGTATTCCTAGATATCGACTGGCAAGGTGCTCGTCAGATCCGTGAACAAATGCCTCAAGCGAAGAGTGTATTCATTCTTCCACCATCAAATGGTGAGCTAGAGCGTCGTTTGAATGTTCGCGGTCAAGACAGCGACGAAGTTATTGCGAAACGCATGAGCGAAGCAAAATCAGAGATTTCTCACTATGCAGAATATGATTATGTGATCGTGAATGACGACTTTGATGCAGCCCTAATGGACTTCAGAGCTATCATTCGTGCGGAGCGCTTAAAAGAAGATAAGCAAGCAGCGAAATACAGCGGCATGCTTACTGCTTTATTAGCGGAATAATCTAGATCCCCTAGATTTTCTATTGAGATAAGTATACGGTGATCTAGAAAGTATCTAGTTAAACTTGTATACTTTCTCGTCATCAAAAATTTATTAGTTAATTACTATTTGGAGTCCTCATGGCACGCGTAACTGTTCAAGACGCTGTTGAAAAAGTTGGCAACCGTTTCGACCTAGTTCTTATTGCGGCTCGCCGCGCACGTCAAATGCAAACTGGCGGTAAAGATTCACTAGTGCCTGAAGAAAACGATAAGCCAACGGTTATCGCTCTTCGCGAAATCGAAGAAGGTCTTATCACTAAAGACGTACTAGATGCTCGTGAACGTCAAGAGCAACAAGAGCAAGAAGCGGCTGAACTTGCAGCAGTAAGCAGCATCGCTCACACTCGTTAGCTCATATTCGCAAAAAGCGTCATTCGAACTAATTAACCTTCCGGGCCTTTAATTTGTATCTATTCGATAGCCTCAAAGACGTTGCCCAAGAATACCTAACAGAGCCTCAAATTGAGGCTCTGCGTCAATCTTATGTGGTAGCGAGAGACGCCCATGAAGGGCAAACCCGCTCAAGCGGTGAACCATACATTATCCACCCTGTAGCTGTTTCAAGAATCCTGGCAGAAATGCGTCTGGATATCGAAACCCTGCAAGCTGCTCTGCTTCATGATGTCATCGAAGACTGTGATGTCACTAAAGAAGATCTAGAGGAAAAATTTGGCAATACCGTTGCTGAATTGGTTGATGGTGTATCTAAGCTGGATAAGCTTAAATTTCGTGATCGCAAAGAAGCGCAAGCAGAGAACTTCCGCAAGATGGTTCTCGCCATGGTGCAAGACATCCGCGTTATCTTGATCAAATTAGCTGACCGTACTCACAACATGCGCACGCTTGGGGCACTTCGTCCTGACAAAAAGCGTCGTATTGCTCGTGAAACCCTAGAGATTTATTCTCCACTAGCTCACCGTCTTGGTATTCATAACATCAAGACCGAACTAGAAGAGCTGGGCTTTGAAGCCCTCTATCCTAACCGTTATCGCGTACTTAAAAACGTAGTGAAAGCTGCGCGTGGTAACCGTAAGGAAATGATCCAACGTATCCATAGCGAAATTGAAGGCCGCCTTGAAGAGGTCGGTTTGCCTGCTCGCGTACTTGGTCGTGAAAAAAACCTGTTCTCCATCTACAACAAGATGAAAACTAAAGAGCAGCGCTTCCACACCATTATGGACATCTACGCTTTCCGCGTCGTGGTTGATACCCCAGATACTTGTTATCGCGTACTTGGTCAGGCTCACAGCCTGTACAAGCCTCGCCCTGGCCGCATGAAAGATTACATTGCGGTACCAAAAGCCAACGGCTACCAATCTCTGCACACGTCAATGATCGGCCCTCACGGGGTGCCAGTTGAGGTTCAGATCCGTACTGAAGATATGGATCAAATGGCAGACAAAGGTGTCGCAGCGCACTGGTCTTACAAAGGCAACGGCTCACGCAGCAGTAATGGCACAACCGCACAGGTTAAAGCACAACGTTGGATGCAGAGCTTACTTGAGCTGCAACAAAGCGCGGGTAACTCATTCGAATTCATTGAAAACGTTAAGTCTGATCTGTTCCCAGATGAGATCTTCGTGTTCACGCCGAAGGGTCGCATTGTCGAGCTTCCGGCAGGCGCAACAGCGGTCGATTTTGCTTACGCGGTGCATACCGATGTCGGCAACATGTGTGTAGGTGCTCGTGTAGACATGAACCCTTACCCACTCAGCAAATCGCTGAAGAACGGTCAAACTATTGAGATCATCAGTGCTCCGGGCGCACGTCCGAATGCAGCATGGCTCAACTACGTGGTGACATCACGTGCGCGTACTAAGATCCGTCAGGTTCTGAAGACTATGCGCCGCGAAGAGTCGATTACCTTAGGTCGTCGTCTACTGAACCACGCACTTGGCGAACACTCGATTGGTGATATCGGCCAAGAGAACGTTGAACATGTATTGTCTGATCTTCGTCTCGACAGTATTGAAGACTTGCTAGCGTCAATTGGTCTTGGTGAGCTGATGAGTATCGTAATTGCTCGTCGTCTGCTTGGTGATGCTGACGAACTGACTGAAGTAGAAAACAACAGCGACACGCCTAGGAAGAAACTTCCAATCCGTGGTGCTGAAGGTCTACTGCTAACGTTCGCCAACTGTTGTCACCCGATTCCAGATGATCACATCATTGCCCATGTCTCTCCAGGTCGTGGCCTTGTGGTTCACCGTGAAACGTGTCCAAACGTTCGTGGTTACCAAAAAGAACCAGACAAGTACATGGCGGTGGAATGGTCTGACGATTACGACCAAGAGTTCACAGCTGAACTTCAGGTTGATCTGCAGAACCACCAAGGTGCACTGGCTGAGTTAACTAACGTTATCTCGAAAACAGGCTCGAACATTCACGGTATTTCAACTGAAGAACGTGATGGACGCCTGTACACAGTGACTATCTTGTTGACCACCAAAGATCGTGTTCATCTTGCAAGTATTATGAAAAAGCTACGTGTGATGCCACACGCGCTGAAAGTAAGACGTCGTAAGAACTAACGTTTAAACTTGATAATAGTTTTGCCAAGAATTTAAATCCCCTTAATGCTTTATCGCTTAAGGGGATTTTTATAACCGTAATCCTAGTATTTACCGCGCTCCCTCCCATTCCTGCCTGTACAAAAATCCAGTAAAATGCTTGAATAGATCATCTCTCTTACGTTTATGAGCCTTGTTATGTCACAGCTTTTATCTGCTATCCCTCTCAACTCTTTATCTGGAGTCGGCGCTAAAGTCGCAGAGAAACTAGAGAAGGTTGGGCTTAACAATGTACAAGACCTGCTATTTCACCTGCCTTTGCGCTATGAAGATCGAACGCGTATCTATCCAATCGTAAAACTGCATGCTGGTTTATGGGCAGCAGTGCAAGGCAAGGTAATGCACGTCGATACCATTTTCGGTAAACGTAAGATGCTCGCAGTAAAGATCAGTGATGGTAATGGCACTATTACACTGCGTTTTTTCAACTTCACTGCAGGCATGAAGAATAACTTTGCCGAAGGCAAACAAGTGCATGCTTATGGTGAGATCAAGCGCGGTAATATGGGGCTTGAGATCGTCCACCCTGACTACAAATTCTTTGCGCCGAGGCAACAGCCAGACGTTGAAGCCAATCTGACTCCGGTGTACCCAACCACCGAAGGGCTAAGACAAGTCACGCTGCGTAATCTTACCGATCAAGCCTTAGAGCTAATCGACAAGGCCGCAGTTAACGAGCTTCTCCCATCAGGTTTATACGACCACCAAATTACCCTCGCACAAGCACTGCATACCATTCACAGGCCGCCCCCGGGCATTGACCTAGAGCTGTTTGATGAAGGCAAGCACCCTGCGCAACTGCGCCTAATTATGGAAGAGTTACTGGCTCAAAACCTGTCTATGTTGTCTGTTCGTAGCAAAGGGCAGCAAGACAAGGCAATGCCTTTTCCTCCAGTAAACACCCTTAAAGATAAGCTACTGGCTCAGCTGCCGTTTTCACCAACCAATGCCCAAGCACGAGTGACCAAAGAGATCGAAGCTGACTTGGAAAAGCCGCATCCTATGATGCGTTTAGTGCAAGGTGATGTGGGCTCTGGTAAAACCTTAGTCGCTGCACTGGCGGCGGTTCGCGCATTGGAACACGGTCAACAAGTAGCACTTATGGCACCCACTGAACTACTCGCAGAACAACACGCGATTAACTTTGCCAACTGGTTTGAGGCAATGGGTATTCAAGTTGGATGGCTAGCAGGTAAGCTCAAAGGCAAAGCTCGTGAAACTGAACTAACACGTATTGCCAGTGGCGAAGCGCAAATGGTGGTCGGTACTCATGCCCTGTTCCAAGAGCATGTCGAGTTCAAAAACCTTGGTTTAGTGATCATTGATGAGCAACACCGATTTGGTGTCCACCAGCGATTAGAGCTACGTGAGAAAGGCGCAAAGCAAGGCTACTACCCACATCAGTTGGTCATGACCGCTACCCCAATCCCACGAACGTTAGCAATGACGGCCTATGCCGACCTCGAAACTTCGATTATTGATGAACTGCCACCGGGACGAACCCCAATTCAAACCGTAGCGATCCCTGATACTAAACGTGATGATATTGTCGAACGGGTGCGTAATGCGTGTCTCAATGAAGGCAAACAAGCCTACTGGGTATGTACGCTAATTGATGAATCCGAAGTATTAGAAGCGCAAGCCGCGGCCGACACTGCAGAAGAGCTACAACGCAAACTGCCTGACGTAAAAATTGGTTTAGTCCATGGCCGTATGAAACCCGCCGAGAAACAAGCGGTGATGCGAGAGTTCAAAGAGAACAAGCTGCATCTATTGGTTGCGACAACCGTGATTGAAGTTGGTGTGGATGTTCCGAATTCGAGCTTAATGATCATCGAGAACCCAGAACGTCTTGGCCTAGCGCAACTGCACCAACTGCGTGGCCGTGTCGGCCGAGGTTCGGTCGCAAGTCATTGTGTATTGTTGTATCACTCTCCGCTGTCTAAAACCGCTCAGAAACGCCTAGGTGTGCTACGTGAAAGTAACGATGGCTTTGTGATTGCACAGCGCGACTTAGAAATCCGTGGCCCCGGTGAATTGCTCGGTACCAAACAAACTGGCTTGGCTGATTTCAAGATCGCCGATCTAATTCGTGACCAACGTTTGATACCTGAAGTGCAGCGTATTGCGCGTCATATTCACGATAGCTACCCAGACAATGCTAAGGCGATCATCAACCGTTGGTTGGGTGAACGCGATGTTTACTCTAAGGCGTAGTTAACACTGAGGCATAGTTAACACTGAGACCGTATTCAAACGTAAAAAAGGCTTCCTCAAGGAAGCCTTTTTAGTGTGCGTTACTTTCATCAAGCAAGAGCGAGATTCCCTATTCGCTCGTTCCTCACGATAGGGAATGACGATCAAAGTAAACTTTCATCATCAAAGTCCATGGTTAGCAATTCGTCATCCTCGGAGAGGGAAGAATGACCGAGTCGGGGATCTCTTAACCGTTCCTCGAACCGAACTTATCGTCATCAAACGGACCGATGATAACTAGGGCTTAACCGGGAAACTGATCTGCGCTTTTAAGCCACCTTCACTGCGGTTATTGACCACAACAGCACCTTGATGCTGGCTAACGATACGTTTCACAATTGCTAAGCCCAAGCCCGTTCCTTCGCTACCACGAGCCGTGTCACCACGCGTGAAAGGTTCAAACAGCTTTCCGATCTGGTCTTGTGGAATACCCGGCCCGTTATCTTCTACCGTCACCCAAGCAAGCTTGTTATCCGCCGTCATACCAGTTGATACCTTGACCCAACCATTACCGTAACGCAGCGCATTCACCACCAAGTTGCTCACAGCACGCTTCATCGCGATCGGATTACCTAGCGCTGGCTTCATCGATTCTGGAATATCGGTTTCAATCTGAACCTCGTAGCCACCCTCAGAGCTCGATACCTCACGAGCAATATCATCGACAAACACCGCTTGGAATGAATCTCGGTCGACAGGCTTTAGGTAATCCATGAACTGGCTGATGATTTCATTACACTCTTCGGTATCACTGATAATCCCCTCAGCTAAGTAGGCATCCTCTGGTGACATCATCTCAGTCGCTAAGCGAATACGCGTTAACGGAGTACGTAAATCATGGCTGATACCCGCCATCAACAAGGCGCGGTCTTCTTCTAGCTCTTGGATGCCTTTCGACATCTGGTTAAAGGCGCGAGTTACCGAGCGAATCTCTTGTGCACCTTGCACTGGCAGTGGAGGTGGGATATCACCTCGCCCCACTCCTTGCGCGGCTTTCTCTAGCGCAATCAACGGGCGGTTTTGCAATCGGATAAACAGCCAACCACCAGCGACGATCAGCATCGCCATGATCAAACTATTACGAAATAGCGGCGCGAAATCTTCTTCTTGCAGCTCAGATAAAGGAATACGAATCAGAGAGTTGGGCAGCTGATCAATATCCATCCACAGCACATAACTCTCTTTGCCGAGAATCAACCGCACTTCGGTTTCAGAACCCAGCTCTTTGGTCATCTCCTCACTCATCAGGTCGATTGCGACTGCATGGTAGTACTCGCCCGCGGCTTCGCTGTCCTTGGCATGAACGGTTACCCCTAACTGCTCAAGCACACGCTGGCGCAGCGGTGCATCAATTTCGATATCACTGCCTTGGTCCAATACTAAGTTTAACTCGTGTGCCAATATCTTATTAAACTGCTGCAAACTCGGCATCAACGCATAGTTAAACACCGCGTAATAAGAAAAAATTTGGCTAGCGACCAATAGCGTTAAGAAAAGCACTATCGACTGAGTAAAGGAGCTACGTATACGCATGGGGTACCCGAGATGTAGAAAGATAAAGAAAGTGTTATATGACTATAACTCTAAACCATTGTGCTGAATAGAAAACGGGCCATCGCATATTAATGAGATGACCCGTAAGATTCACAGAATCGATAAAGCTACTGTAGAGCTTATTAAGCTGAATTACACAGCTTTGCCATCTGGAACGAATACATAACCCAAGCCCCACACCGTTTGGATGTAGCGAGGTTTGCTTGGATCTTCTTCAACTAGACGACGCAGACGTGAAATCTGAACATCGATAGAACGTTCCATTGCTGAATACTCACGGCCACGAGCCATGTTCATCAGCTTATCGCGAGACATTGGCTCACGAGCATTCGTTACCAAGGACTTAAGAACCGCAAATTCACCCGAAGTAAGCGGCATTGGCTCTTCACCGCGGAACATTTCGCGAGTACCTAAGTTCAAGCGGAACTCACCAAACTCAACCACAGACTCTTCTGTGCTTGGTGCACCCGGTGCTTCAATGACTTGGCGACGCAGTACAGCTTTAATACGAGCAAGCAGTTCACGTGGATTAAATGGTTTTGGCAGGTAATCATCAGCACCCACTTCCAAGCCCACAATGCGATCCACTTCATCACCCTTTGCAGTAAGCATCAGGATTGGTAGCGAGTTGTTTGCGTTTCGTAGACGACGACAGATCGATAGACCATCTTCGCCCGGCAACATTAAATCCAATACCATCAAGTGAAAATTTTCACGGGTTAACAGGCGGTCCATCTGCTCACTGTTTGCCACGCTACGCACTTGAAAGCCCTGCTCTGACAGATAGCGCTCTAACAGTGCACGTAAACGAGCATCGTCATCGACCACTAAAATTTTGTAGTTTTCTTGCATGTAATGGTTCCACCTATTAAAGCTTAAACCTAAGGTTAAGCATTCTTGGTAAATTGTATATTGGTATAAGACATTAAAAATGTAACATTATTGGAGAAAAAGTCGCCTAAATAATTGTTAACGTATGTTGCCTTTCTATATATTCTATCTTAGATCATCATTTCATTAAGTCAGATTTATGAAAACCAAACTTATTACTCGAGAAGGTTATAACAAGCTCAAAGCAGAACATGACCACTTATGGCACGAGAAACGCCCTGAAATTACTAAGATAGTCACTTGGGCGGCAAGCCTTGGAGATCGCTCAGAAAACGCAGATTACACCTTCAATAAGCGTCTACTTCGTCAGATCGATCGCCGAGTGCGTTTTTTAAGAAAGTTCCTACCTGATGTCACGATCGTTGATTACTCGCCACAACAAGAAGGTAAGGTATTTTTCGGTGCTTGGGTCGAAATTGAGAATGATGATGGGGAAATTAAGAAGTTTCGAATTGTCGGTCCAGAAGAGATCTACGGCGATGCTAAAGGCTATATCTCTATCGACTCACCAATGGCTAGAGCTCTGCTCAAGAAAGAAGTAGATGACGAGTTTACGGTAAAAACACCGGAAGGCGACAAAGAGTGGTTCATTAACTCGATTCGCTACGCAGACAACGAATAACCAAAACTTAATAAACACTTAGCGATAAACTGAGTGTTCAGCAAACCCAAACTCCAGATAAAAGAAAACCCCGCAAGGCTTTCGCCTAGCGGGGTTAAGTCTCTATCGCAGCAATCCGGCTACTGTTTATCTCTTCGAGATAAGGTGCTCCCTGCATCTTTCCTTGATAGTGGCTAAATCCTTTAACCAATTTCCTTTTTGTTCATCGCCATCCTAGCGGTGTCCATTCTAGCCTGTCATCCTGACTGGCGAATCTCATCCAGAGATTATCACTTCCTTGCTGACCACTCATCCTAAGTAATCAAATCTTCATCCTGAAGATACCTAGTCCATTAGGCTTTTTCCTGTTCCTGCCAACTCCCTGTCGACAAGTTAAATATTACGGCAAATGGCCGTGTTTCCTAGATAGTCTTAAAAAACATTTCAGGTGAGAAATACGCCCACAAACACACAATCAAATAAAATCAGCAACTTAGTGTAACATCAAGACGATTTCATCGGTCTAAAGCGACTTACTCTCACATCACTTGTAAGAGATCTCGCACAAAGCGGGTATCAGAAACGGAAATTCGACTTCTGACAGGATAATTACACAGCCAAAGCTAGAAAAAGCGTACGCTCACCCCCATGTATTTGTCATGATATTAAATAAGAGATTCATCGGATGAGCCAAGCTATCTGTCGACTGATCGCTGAAGAACTGAATGTCCGTTCTGAGCAAGTCACTGCCGCAGTAAACCTAATTGACGACGGTAATACCGTTCCCTTTATTGCCCGCTACCGTAAAGAAGTTACGGGTGGCTTAGACGATACCCAGCTACGTAACCTTGATAGTCGCCTTTCATACCTTCGTGAGCTTGATGATCGTCGCCAAACGATTCTTAAGTCGATTCAAGACCAAGGTAAACTCACGCCAGAACTCGAGCGTGATATCACTCAAGCCGACAGCAAGACTCGTCTAGAAGATTTATACCTACCTTACAAACCAAAGCGTCGCACTAAAGGCCAGATCGCGATTGAAGCGGGCTTAGAACCACTTGCCGACACACTGTGGAATGAACCGCAGCACGATCCAGAAACGGAAGCGGCGAACTTCATCAGCAACGATAAAGGCATTGCCGATACCAAAGCTGCTCTCGATGGTGCTCGTGCGATCATCATGGAACGCATTGCGGAAGACGCAAACCTACTAGAAAAGATTCGCCAACACCTAACACGCAACTCAGAGCTAGTCGCTCGTGTAGTGACAGGTAAAGAGCAAGAAGGCGAGAAGTTCAAAGACTACTTCGAGCACAACGAAACACTCAGCAAAGTACCGTCACATCGTGCTCTTGCAATGCTACGTGGCCGCAATGAAGGCTTCCTAACACTGGCAATGAACGCAGACCCAGAGCAAGAAGAAGGTGTACGTGGTTCTTACTGCGAAAACATCATCTCTGATCACTACGGTATTACCCTAAGCAGCGCACCTGCGGATGCATGGCGTAAGCAAGTGATTAGCTGGGCATGGCGCATCAAGGTTTCTATGCACATGGAAACTGAATTGATGGGCGCAATGAAAGAGCGTGCAGAGATCGAAGCGATTGAAGTATTCGCAACCAACCTAAAAGACCTACTCATGGCAGCGCCAGCTGGCCCTCGAGCAACCTTAGGCTTGGACCCGGGTTTACGTACCGGTTCGAAAATCGCTGTCGTGGATTCAACCGGTAAGGTTCTGGCAACAGAAACGATTTACCCTCACCCACCTCAAAAGCAATACGACAAATCGGCACACGTGGTTGAGCAGATGGTTCGTCAATTCAATGTTGATTTGATTGCGATTGGTAACGGTACGGCTTCACGCGAAACCGACAGCTTTGTGGCTGACGTAATTAAACGCGGCAACCTAAAAGCGCAAAAGATCATTGTTAGCGAAGCAGGCGCATCGGTGTATTCTGCGTCTGAACTAGCAGCAAAAGAGTTCCCGAACATGGATGTATCAATCCGTGGTGCGGTGTCTATTGCTCGTCGTCTGCAAGATCCACTGGCAGAACTGGTGAAGATTGACCCTAAATCGATCGGTGTGGGCCAATACCAACACGATGTGAGCCAAACCATGCTTGCTAAGCGCCTAGATGCGATTGTCGAAGACTGTGTAAACGCAGTTGGTGTTGATGTGAATACCGCATCTGCCGCGCTACTGACTCGTGTTGCTGGTCTGTCTAGCACCATTGCTCAGAACATCGTGGATTTCCGTGACGAGAATGGTCGTTTTGAAGCGCGCACTACGTTGAAGAAAGTGGCTCGTTTAGGTCCAAAAGCCTTTGAACAGTGTGCCGGCTTCCTACGCATTATGGATGGCAAAAACCCACTGGATGCATCATCGGTTCACCCAGAAGCTTACCCAGTAGTGAAAAGCATCGCTGAGAAAAACCACAAAGACATCAAATCTCTGGTGGGTAACACCGACTTCTTACGTGGCTTACACGCCATCGATTACACCAATGAGAACTTCGGTGTACCAACGGTCAGCGACATCATCAAAGAGCTCGATAAACCGGGCCGTGACCCTCGCCCTGAATTTAAGACTGCAACCTTCGCCGATGGCGTAAACAGTGTTTCAGATCTAGAACCGGGCATGATTTTAGAAGGTGTGGTATCGAACGTGGCTAACTTTGGTGCCTTCGTTGATATTGGTGTTCACCAAGATGGCTTAGTGCATATTTCAGCGCTCACCGATCGCTTTGTCTCTGACCCACGTGAAGTGGTTAAAGCGGGCGACATCGTGAAAGTGAAGGTGATGGAAGTGGATGTTCAGCGTAAACGTATTGCACTGAGCATGCGTATGAAGGACGAGCCTGGACAAGACAACCGTGCTCAACGTTCAAGTGCACCTCGTACACAAAACCGCTCGAATCAAAACTCGCAAGGTGGCCAACGCCGTCGTGAAGAGCCGCAACAAAACGCTGCAATGGGTGGAGCATTCGCTGCCGCTTTTGCTAAAGCGAAAAAGTAATCCATTAGCTCATCTAAAAAGCTGATGTGCTTAAAACAGAAAACCTGCATCTCTTAGGGTATGCAGGTTTTTTTATTATGTGTTCAAAAAAGACATCGAAGCTTGGTTGACTCGTAAACTTTTGATTTATAAGACCACCAACATCTCTGATGGAGCATGAGGCGCAACAGCATGACCATAATGATACTTTATGACCTTACGTCGTTTCTCCATCTGTCCTTCCTGAATCGCCGCATCTAAAACATGCTTTGGCAGGCGGAAACGCATGGTATAACCTTTGCCTTGATCAGCACTGTATGTTTTCAGTGCCAATAAGCTGAACAGCCGATCAAAAGGGTCTTGTGGCTCTTCTTGGCTAACCGAATTGGCCTCTGACTCGTTCTCCATTTCATAACCTGGATGGTCTGAAGGATCCCAAGCCGACTGCTGCCTTCGTTTATCGTCTGATTTTACCTTACGCTCTGCATTGGTTCTCGCCAATGCTACTGCGGGAGCAACAGGCTCTCGGACTCTATTATCACGCGCAACTTGCTCTGTTTGCACATTAACGGACGGGGCGATTAGTGGCACACTCACTGCAGTTGCAGGTGACACAATCATCGCGAACTCTCCTCAAGAATCGCCCATCGTTTTTGCTATAACGCTGTTGTACTGTGAGTCAGCACAACAGGCATAGCCCAACTTAGCGCAATCAGCTCAGGAGAGAGTTAGGTCTGAGTATCAAGCAACACGTTGGTGTTATACCAATCGTAGTAAATAACTGATCATCCTAGCTTGTTAAAATGCTCGATAACGGCGTTAGATTTTTTGATTGTAGAATAACTACTTATCGAAACTACTTGTCAAAAAAAAGCTGCCTTGTTCTCAAGCCTTTTACCTACGCTATTTTTGAACACTTACTTACTGTGATTGGTATTAGCTTATATATCGACCAAGCCGGATATATATTTAGCAATTATTTTTGTGCGAAGCTGACAAGCTCACTGCAAAAGGCATCCGCTTCGGTCATAAACGGTGCATGCGAAGACTGGGTAAATATGTATTGCTCGGTATGAGGCAAGGCTGTGCCTAAGTCTTTCGCAACCTTGATTGGCACCAATCCATCTAATCGACCATACAAGCGTAGCATTGGTACTGAAATCTCAGGCAGTTGTTCACGCAGATCGACATCCGACAGCATCTTTAATCCTGCCAATAATGAGTCAGGGTTCGGCAACGGGCGAGACAGCACCGCTTGCTTGAGTTGTTTTACATCTTGCCTTGCTGAAGGGCTGCCCATGGCTTGCAATGCCATAAAGCGTTCGATGGTGGTCTGAAAGTCTTCCACTAACTGTTCAGTGAAAACCGTTAATACATTGGGTTGAATACCTCGCCACAAAACAGGTTCTTTTGCAGCGGCGAATTTGGGAGAACTGGCGACCGTCACTAATTTGCTTACATAATCTGAATGATGCAGAGCCATATGCGTCGCGATCAAGCCACCGAGTGACCAACCGACCCAAATAGCTTGCTTAGGGGCATCGGCCAACAGTTGCTGAGCTATCTCTTCAAGATCTTGAGCGTGGCAGTGAGAGCTGTGTCCATAACCCGGCAGATCGACAACATGAACTCGGAAATCAGACTCTAACGCAGTGACCGTTTGTTGCCATACCGCACCGTTCATTCCCCAGCCGTGAACCAGAACCAAATCAGGACCTTGCCCTGAAACATGCCAATACAACGCGTCACTCATTCTCAATATTCCCTACTTTTTCCATCAGCGATAATCCGCGCTTTTCAGTATGGTGAGCAAAAGGAACACCCTAACCCAAAAGCATCACGAGCTATGTTATCTGATTGGCTACAAAAAAACACACCACGCCTGGTCACATCTCAGTGCCACCTATGCAAGCTAGACAAACTCCCCAATGATACTCATCCTCGATGGTGTCAGTCTTGCCTCGATCTCTTTTGCCAACAGCCACGCTGCCAACGATGTGGGTTAAAAACACTGCTCACAGTCGAGCAGTGCGGACAGTGCTTATCTCAACCTCCACCTTGGCATCGCCTCTACTGTGTCGGCGATTACACCTTCCCTACAGCAGGTTACATTCAGCAAATGAAGTACGCTGATAAGTTTTGGTTTGCACGTGATCTATCTAAGCTATTGGCATCACGTATCGAATATCCTGCTCCGCTGATCACCAGCGTGCCGCTGCATTGGCGTCGATATACTCATCGCGGCTTTAATCAAAGTAAGCTGCTAGCCGACTACACGGCTCAAGAGCTTGGCGTTGAAAGTGATGTGCTCTTTCGTCGAATTCGCTCAACGGCTTCCCAGCAGGGGCTGACTAAATCCGCACGATTACACAATCTAAAGAGCGCTTTTGCGCTGCGAAAACAAGACGTTCAAGGAACTATCCCCTCTCACGTCGCGATAATTGATGATGTTGTAACCACCGGCAGTACTGTGTATCAATTATGCCAATTACTACTTGAAGTGGACGTTAAAAGGATTGATATTTACTGCATCTGCCGCACTCCTGAGCCCTCTGGATAAAAGCTGTGAATCACTACTTGTACAGCAATCCAACAAAAAAGGGCTGAATTACAAATCTGACAGGAGTAGAATGGCGCTAATAACCTACAAATCTACTCAGGTATTCGTCGTGTCAAATATTACTATTACAGAAACAGCTCAAACTCATTTTGCCAATCTGCTGTCACAGCAGCCTGAAGGTACAAACATTCGTGTGTTCGTGGTAAACCCGGGTACACAAAACGCAGAGTGTGGTGTTTCTTACTGCCCAACAGATGCTATCGAAGCGTCTGACACAGAGCTTAAATTCGAAGCTTTCTCTGCATACGTAGATGAGCTAAGCCTACCGTTCCTAGATGAAGCTGAAATTGACTTCGTTACTGACAAAATGGGCTCTCAGCTAACGCTTAAAGCACCAAACGCTAAGATGCGTAAAGTCGCAGACGATGCACCACTTCTAGAACGTGTTGAATACGCAATTCAAACACAAGTTAACCCGCAACTTGCTGGTCACGGCGGTCACGTTAGCTTGGTAGAAATCACTGAAGACGGCGCAGCTATTGTAGCATTCGGTGGTGGTTGTAACGGTTGTTCTATGGTTGATGTAACGCTAAAAGAAGGCATCGAGAAAGAACTTCTTCAACAGTTTGAAGGTGAACTGACTGCTGTTCGTGATGCAACTGAGCACGATCGTGGTGAGCACTCTTACTACTAATCACTGATTTAGTGTTAGTTGTTATTTGAAAGGTTGATGCGCAAGCATCAACCTTTTTTGTTATGTGGATAAGCAAGTTAGGACTATCGCGTTCTCTCTATACTCTCTTGCTATACAACCATATTTTCACCTCGTTACCATCTTGAGTAAGGTATTCAAGTGATCGTAATCGATTCCTGCTTCAATAATTTTCGGATATGAAAACTCGGATCTAGGAACTCAAGGTCATTTCCCCTATATTAGAATGACTTTATAAGAAAGAATTCCAATGAGCTAAGGAGCGAGCGCAATGACGAAAAGGACCAAGCCAGAGATTTTGGCTAAACAAACTGTCGCTCAATCAAGACTATTCTCTATCGAGTCTCTCGACTTACGCTTTTCAAACGGCGAAGAGCGCACTTACGAACGCATGAAGCCCAGCGGGCGCAACGCAGTGATGATGGTTCCTATTACTGAGCAAGGCGATATTCTATTAGTACGTGAATATGCAGCGGGCACAGAACGCTACGAACTTGGCTTTCCAAAAGGGCTGATTGATCCAGGTGAGCAGCCAAACGAAGCCGCCGTTCGCGAACTCAAAGAAGAGATAGGCTTCGGTGCCAACAAGCTTACTCCGCTGAAGGAAGTGATCCTTGCACCCTCTTACTTCTCTAGCAAAATGACGCTGTTTATTGCAGAAGACCTCTACCCAGAAAAGCTAGAAGGTGATGAGCCAGAGCCTCTCGATATTGTGCGCTGGCCACTTGCTCAAGCCGAAGAACTGTTAACACATCTCGATTTCTGTGAGGCTCGGAGTATTACAGCCCTGCTTTTAAGCCTTCGTGTATTAAACAATAACTAGAACATTCAGGCTCGCTCTAAGAGTAAGAGAACATTTATGCCAATAACAAAAGATTTGTCTCACCTCCTACCCTCTGTCATTGAGATTGCTCGCTCTGCTGGTCAACTCATCTTAGAGATCTACGAGAAAAAGGATTACGAAGAGTTCATTAAGAGTGATGACACTCCAGTAACCAGTGCCGATCTTGCAGCACATAAGCTGATATTAAAAAAACTCAGTGAATTGACGCCTGATATTCCCGTATTATCCGAAGAAGACGCCGACATCAGCCTAGAGCAACGCTCTCAATGGGATCGCTACTGGTTAGTTGACCCACTGGACGGCACCCAGGAGTTCATCGCACGAAGTGGTGATTTCGCGACAATTATCGCCCTAATCGAGCATAACAAGCCAGTGATGGGCGTGGTATACGCACCCGTTTCAGGTGTGAGCTATTACGCTTACAGTGGCAAAGGCGCTTGGAAGATCCCAGACCTTAATGACAGCGTGAAAATCAAAACGCATCGTCACGAGCTGCCAAACCAGTCAATCGCCATGGCGATCAGCCGTCGCCAGGACATCAATCGCATCACTAGCCGTATGAGCTCAGCATGGAATTATGATTTGGTTCCTCTAGGCTCAGCAGCGCTTAAGGCCTGTTTAGTCGCAGAAGGCGCTGTGGATTGTTATCTGCGCCTTGGACCAACCGGAGAGTGGGATACCGCCGCAACGCAGTGCATTGTTGAAGAAGCTGGCGGACGTATCTTAAGTACTCAACTAGAACCGCTTTCGTACAATGAAAGAGAAACGCTTGAGAATCCAAACTTCATTGTGCTCGGTGATGCCGACTTACCGTGGGTAGAAATTTTGCAAGGCAAAGACTAGGCGAGTTTGCTCCCTTTAACCGTCAGATATCCTCTAGATTCTCAGAACAAACAAAACGGGCACCTCAGTGAGGTGCC
>NZ_MAKD01000087.1:0-3679 GCF_001691235.1 Vibrio sp. ZF57
AGTACCACATAAGTGTGGCAGATCCTCGGTAGGGGGAATCCATGTCATTCGTTATATGGGGAGGAGAGGTCACAGAGATGTATAGAAAAATTTGTTTTCCAAAGATGCATGAACATAACGAATTAGGTCATATCCTAGTTCGTTGTTTTGAAGGAATAGATAAGATATTTGACTCATCGCCTTATAAATCCTTCGCGGTATATTCTGACTATTCAGGAAAAACGAACGGTGATTATAACGTCTACAGTTTTTTGTTTACGCCAATTGATACAACGGGTATTTTTTATAACAAAGTTGACCGAGCCAGAAAGATCTATGACTTCGAGCGAGGGGAGATCTCTTTCAAGAAAATGGGTCATAATGAACGCATGTTTAAGGTAGCGAATGAAGCATTGAGGACCTCAAATAATGAACTTCCAGGAGTTCTTATAAATGTTTGCGTTGATAAGAATATAAATTCATTATTTACAGACCAACAACGAAATAGTAAGAAGCATTTACAGAAAGTACTGTCAGATGGTGGCTTCTCAAATATCCCCAAAAGCAGCATCGAAACAACACTGCGAGTTGCGCATTTGTTCTCATTTTTGTCAGCTACACTTTTGTCCAAAGATAAAATTATATTTTGGATGTCAGACAATGAGGATGACTTTTACCCTCAGAGCAATGAAAAAATCCGACAGGATTTTATCAAGCTACTTGATAGAGTTTTACCATTGTATACTAAGGATGGTTTTGAGTTTTTGAATTTCTGTGTACAGGGAGCTGTTGAAGCGAAGTGGCATAGAGAACTTGTAAGCCTTGTTGATATGAGTGCAGCTGGTATAAACGACATTTTAACTCGAAACAGAAAAGAGCAAGAATTACCCCCAAAATCAGACATAATAGGCAAGTGGCTTTCGCTGCATGACGGTCTAGCATTGCAAAAAATTAATTTACATATTCGCAAGAATAAGTCTGAAATATTAAGTGGAAGCGTCTCATTAGATTATAATGGCGATAGTTCAAACATTGTGGAAATCCCCATATAACAAGCAATTTAAGAGGGATTCACAACGCTTGGCATTTTTGCTTCTACTTCGAATTTAGTGTTTATGGCACAATGCGTTAGGTTTGGGTGGAGGCGTTGTTCACCCCTTAATTGGGCTACATGGACTCCCTCTTTTGTCAACAATAGCTCCCGCTGACAACAGTGGATCGGACAGCAGCTCTACATTCGGTGTTTAATCGGAATCGTTCCGTCACCTTGATGATATTCGCTTGATGCCAGCCTCATTCGTTAAACAGTATTTATTACTTCCCAATTAAACAGGTTTAGGCATCTCGGTCTGGTCGTATTGTCATCATTTGCTATTGCTTTGACTCGGTGAGTGTTAACCGTTTACATAGTTAATCTTGTACTCTTTTCCTGTTGTTAATAATGCCCATATTATACGAGCATTTTTTGCTGCTAGGGCGACAGCTGCTCGTTTATAACCTCGTCGTTCAACGAGTTGATTTAACCAAATACTGTTGCGATCGGTTTTCTCTTTACATCGTGCAATAACGGCTCTTGCGCCATGAATAAGTAGAGTGCGAATATGTTTTTCGCCTCTTTTGCTGATGCGACCAAGATGAACATGACCACCTGTTGAGTATTGTCTTGGAACCAACCCTATCCAAGCGGCAAATTGGCGGCTAGATCCAAATTGTTTGGCGTCATTGACGGTCGCGACAATGGCACTTGCACTGTGTTCACCGACACCTGGAATATCCATGAGGGCTTTGGCTGAAGCCATCTCACGAACTAAAGCAGAGACTCTACGATCATAGTGCAATACTTCTAGGTTAAGGTGTTGAATCTTGTTCGATAGATCTTGAAGTAGCTCTCGAGCGAGTATAGGCAAACCATTTTCTGCATCTTCAAGGACACTACCAATAGTGTTTTGAGCCGAGTAGCGCCCCTGAGGCATCACAATACCAAATTCGGAAAGCAAACCTCTGAGCTGGTTAATAGTCGCCGTTCTTGTTTTAATTAGCCCCTGTCGAATACGGTGCAGGCAAAGCACAGCTTGTTGCTCTTCACTTTTTATAGAGACAAATCGTGTTCTGGGTCTAGATACCGCTTCACAGATGGCCTCTGCGTCATTGGCATCGTTCTTCTCATTTTGTCGATATGGAATAACGAATTTGGACGCCATAATTTTCGGGTTATGACCTAGTTTCAGTAGCTCTCTCGCCCAGTGGTGTGCACCAGAGCACGCCTCCATACCGATGAGGCAGGGAGGTAACTTCGCGAATGTGTCTAAGAGTTTGTTTCTTTTGACAGTTTTGCGTAGGACGCACTTGCCATATGCATCAACGCCGTGAATACTGAATACATTCTTGGCGAGGTCAACGCCAATAGTTTGAATGGTGGACATAGTAACCTCCAGTTCTTCAGCGTGTACTAAGTAAGTATGGCACGCAGAGTGTCAGGTACAGGGAGTCCATATCATTCGTTATATGCCTTAGTCAATTTAGGAAGTCGCAAGGATGCATTTGAGAGAAGCAAAAGTTCATGAGCTTGACGCTATTTACGCTATCGGCTTTGATGCGTGGAGTGACGGGCTTTCCTATGAAAAATATTTATCCGCTTGTCGTGGCAGCAAAAAGTATCAAGCTGGAACTTGGCATGTGCTAATAGAAAATGAGCAAATTCTATCGTCCCTCGTTATCTATCAGAATTTATTTGGCCTTAAAGGCGGTTGCTTTGGTATAGGCTCTCTCGCTACACCTCAAAGCTTTCGAGGCAAAGGTTATGCTTCCCACTTGATTAACCTTGTGAAAGCAGACTTGTTCGCAAATCAGAACTGTACAGCCATATTTTTACATAGCGATATTGACCACCAGTTTTATAGCAGGCTTGGCTTCATCACAATTGAGGGGGCCAATTGCATGTATGCCCCAAGTGACTCTTTTGGTTTTGACGGTTCGATACCAAGTTACTTCTAGGTGTGGGTTCAGCATATAACAAAGCATTCAAGAGGGATTCACAACGCTTGGCAGTTTTGGTTTGAACTGGCTTTAGTGTTTACGGCACAATGGTTTAGGTTAGGTGGTGGTGTTGTTCACCCCTTAATGCGGCTACATGGATTCCCCCGGTTGTCAAACATCCGCTAAACTTATGTTGATGGGTTTTGGACTGCCGCTCTACATTCGGCCTACTTATCGACGATTCGCATACGTCGTGGCCCTGATGACTTTGCGCGACTGCGGTGCCTTATTCGTTAGATGACATCTAGTGTGTCCGCCGCATTAACAGGCTCTCCGCAAGTGGTCTTAACCTATCTCCATCATTAGCGTCTGCAATGACCCGGTGGGTTTAACTCTCTATGCTGCTTAGGTTTCTACTTAAGCAGCATAGTTTTCATATTCGGTTTGATTGTGTAAAAGCGACCATATAATTCGTGCGTTCTTCGCGGCCAGTGCCACTATTGCTCGGTTCATTCCTCTTCGTTCTAGAACGCCGCGACACCACTGACTTAACTTATCTTGCTTGTCGCCAAGGTTGGCAATCACGGTCCTTGCGCCATGAACTAATAGTGTTCGTAAGTATTTATCACCGTGTTTGGTTATTCGGCCTAAGCGAGGTTTTCCTCCTGTGGAATATTGCTTTGGTACGAGTCCTAGCCAAGCAGAGAAATCACGGCTTTTATCA
>NZ_MAKD01000088.1:0-371 GCF_001691235.1 Vibrio sp. ZF57
ATACCAATTAAAGTAAAAATGTGATCTAATTAAGATTGATGAATTATTGTGAAATTTAGCCATGGATAGCCTTAATAACACTGACTTCAAAAAGCTTGCGAGCCAGCAAAAAACCATTCAGATGAAGATGCGTTTACTTGCGCTCGCACACTTTAAAGACGGCCTCTCTCGTACACAAATTGCAAAATCTCTCAAAGTCAGTCGAACCAGTGTCAATAAATGGGTTCGGATTTTTTTTGAAGAAGGCCTAGAAGGACTTCAAGAAAAACCTCGGACTGGTAGGCCTGCATACCTCACCGATGAGCAGCGGGCTCAACTCAGTGCCTTCATAAAAAAAGAAGCTGAATCACCTTCTGGTGGCCGCCTTGTTG
>NZ_MAKD01000089.1:0-222 GCF_001691235.1 Vibrio sp. ZF57
GTGGGTTTCCCCATTCAGGAATCCCAGACTCAAAAGGTTATTACTACCTAATCTGGGCTTATCGCAAGTTATTACGCCTTTCATCGCCTCTGACTGCCAAGGCATCCACCGTGTACGCTTAGTCACTTAACCATACAACCCGAAAGGGTTTCTATTTGCTTTCACTTTAAAAAGTGAAGACAAATAAGCGTATGGCAACTAACCAAGGTTTTTGGTTGTCAT
>NZ_MAKD01000090.1:0-383 GCF_001691235.1 Vibrio sp. ZF57
CCATCGTAGGTCACACCTTCAACCGTTAGGTTATCACCTTCAATGTCGGTAGCGCCTGTTAACAGGTCGGCATCAGTAAAGATTAACGTGCCGTCTTCTTCAACGCTGAACTGTTGATCTTGAGGTACTGGCAGGTCATTAACTGGGTTAACGGTTAGGTCAGCTGACGCTTGAACCGTATTAGTACCATCTGAGATATCGAAGCTGATATCGATGTCGCCATTGAAGTTCTCATCTGGCGTAATCGTAAAGCTGCCATCGTCGTTGGCTACAACCGTTGCATCACCGTCAACCGTTAGGCCACTAGCAGTAAGGTCATCGCCTTCAACATCAGATGCTTGTGATAACAGTTGCTCTTGGCTTAGACGGATAGAACCATCTTC
>NZ_MAKD01000091.1:0-190185 GCF_001691235.1 Vibrio sp. ZF57
GGCGGAGCACTTTGAGTGCTCCGCCCTTATTATTTCGGCTAAGGTAGAGTGCTGTTATTCAGCAGTTTCTACGATAACTTCTTCAACTTGTACTTCTTCTTGGTATTCGAAACCAGGGATCGTTGCGTCAACACGACGGTTTTGAGCACGACCTTCAGCTGTAGCGTTTGATGCAATTGGATTCTCTTCGCCTTCACCTGACGCTGTAATACGGTCTGCTTCAATGCCTTGCTCTTCGATGTATGCGGCTACAGCAGCAGCACGTTTCTTAGAGATCATTAGATTATACTCAGCTGCACCTGTTGAGTCGGTGTGACCAACAACATCAACTGATGATTGAGGGTGAGCTTTAAGTACTTCAACTAATGGCATTAATGCAATTTTACCATCTGTAGACAGTTCAGTACTGTTTGTCTCAAACATACCTTGAGAGAAGCTCTCAGTTTGCGCTTTAGTAACAACCACGGTTGTCTTCTCTTCAACAACAACTGCTGGTTCTGTGATTGGCTCAGATGGCGCTTGAGTCACTGCTACTGCAGAAGCTGTTGCAGCCGCCGCTGATGCTGTTGTGTTGCCAGTACCGAAGTTGTAGCTAACACCAACTGATAGTAGGTTCGAGTTCAGGTCTTGAACGTAGTTGTCGTCGAAATCATCAAAGTATTGGTATTCAACACGTAATGCCCAATCAGAAGATAGTTGCTTCTCTACACCGATACCAGCAGAAAGAACGACGTCATCCTCGCCACCGTGTGAAATGTAAGCAGGACCTGCTTTAAAGAATACGTCAAACTCTTGTTGTACTGCTAGGCGGTACATTGGAGTTAGCGAGATTGCGATCAGTGGATCGCTGAACGCAGCTGTTGTGCCGTTCTTTGAAAAGCTTGTCTTGTAGTCGCCAAGGAAGTCTGAGCTTAGCTCAATACCAAACTTGTCATTAAAATTGTAGCCAGAGTAGATGCCTGCACCAATTGCATCATCATCACACTTTTCACCGCTTACGCATGCGCTGTCTAGCCAGCCCACGCCCACTTTTGCACCCACGTAAGTCGTTGCAGCAATAGAAGGCGCTGCTGCTAGGCCTGAAGCGGCTACAACAGCACACATGATTTTTGACAGTTTTTTCATAATTTTTTCCTTGGATTAACTCTTATTTTTATCTGAACTTACCAGTAAAACGATCACTTATTGGGTTACGACACTGCTTATAATAAGTAAATCAAGGTGTTGGTTCAGGTGAACCTGTTTCTTTCTCAGTACTTATATTGTTAATCTGATTGCGTATTGGAGTCAATGAAATTGTTAAATATTATATATTTAAGATGCCTTTATTGTTGAATTTATCATTTGTTGGAATGTTTATGTTTAAGCTATAGCCTAGCCTCGTCTATTTACCAGTGGCGCTACGGGTAATAAGTAAAAAACTTGCGCTTTATCATGCTTATAAAACAAAAATCCCCACCCAATATGTATAACTCGAATGAGTACATGATTGGATAGGGATTTGAATTAAAGCGATTAGAGATGTTTTTCACGTACTTTACGTCACGTGAACATCTCGCTTTTGCTTATGGGCGCTCTCCTGCCAGTAAACGCTGTTCAATATCTGCAATGACGCCTGGTAGGTCTGCAATGGTATCGATCAAGTAGTGCGGGTTTGATTCGTTTAGCCTAACGCTTGCTTTTTCACGTGCAGCTGTAAGTGTTGTCTCGTCTGCATCTAAATATTCTTGATACGTTAAGCCTGCTTCGTTACCTGATAGTACAAGGCCTACTGTCCACATACCTGCGTTGTGACCTTCATCGATCCCAGGTGCTGCATCATCCACTTTCACACATGCTGAAACGCTGGTTACGCCAAGGTCGATTACGTTTTTAAGTGCCATAAATGGAGCAGGGCGACCGCCTTGAGGTAGGTCATCGGTTGCTACGATGTTGTCTGGGTGGTAACCGTAATCTGCAGCAGCAGGAATTAAAACATCCATCACTTCACGTGGGTAACCTGAACAAGATCCGATCTTCACGTTCTTCTCTTTTAGGTTATTGACCACTTCTATCGCATTCAAAATAGGTGCTGCGTGATCGGCTACTTTCGCTTTTTGAAGAGGCATGAATGCCGCGTAGATCGCGTCAACGTCTTCACTTGTCATTGAGCGTCCGAACTGAGCTTTCCAACGAGCGTCAACAGCAGGAATTCGACCCACTGCTTGGATGTGGTCCCATTTGCCGATCCCCATAGGTTCACGCGCTTCTGCTAAATCGATATCAAAGTCGAAACCTTGTCTGAATGCTTCAACGAAAATACTGGTTGGAGCAAATGACCCAAAATCAACGATAGTGCCGGCCCAGTCAAAGATAACCGCTTGGATAGGTGATGTTGTATTCATAGTCGTGTCCTATTTCTGTTCTCTCCCAACTCAGGTTGTTCTGGGAGATGAATGATTGTTTTAGGTTATTGGTTACTTGAAATTATTGCTTCAAGGCATGCTTTTAAAGGTGGTTTAAAGGTATTCAAAGTCTTTGCAGATTTTTGCTATCGCTTTTTCGAATACAGACAGAGCGACTTGTAGTTCGCTGCGGCTGATGATTAATGGTGGGCTCAACTGAATCACATTACCTTGTGACACCTTAAAGCTCAGGCCATCGTTTAAACATTGGTAAAGTACTGCTTCCGCTTCATCGAAAGCTCGGGTTTTGGTGATATGATCGGTGACCAATTCCACCCCCCAGAGTAGACCGATGCCGCGAACGTCACCAATGACTGGGTACTTCTCTTTCATTTGAAGCAGCTGTTCACGCACGAATGCGCTGTCCGCTTGTACTTTTTCAAGTAGGTTTTCTTGTTCAATTACTTCCATGGTGGCGAGTGCTGCCGCGCAACCGATTGGGTTTTTTTCGTGGGTGTAGTGACCAAGAGATACTTGCGCTGCCGTGTTGTATTTGTCTTTAGTGATCATGGCTGCGATTGGTACTAAGCCTCCGCCAAAACCTTTACCGATACAAAGAATGTCAGGTTCGATATCAAAGGCCTGGTGAGTGAACCATTCGCCACTACGACCCATACCGTTTGGAATGTCGTCGATGATCAACATGACGTTATGCTTATCGCAGATCTCACGGATGCGCTTCCAGTAAGCTTTGCTTGGAACCTGAACGTCTGTGTTACGCACTGCTTCGGCAATGAAGGCTCCAATGCCACCTTCTTTTTCAATCACATACTCTAAATAGTCGGCATAGTGAACGTCGCATGCAGTTTCGTTTGCATTGACTGCGCTATTCTCGTTAAACGGGAAAGCGCCACGATAAGAGACGGCTGGTGGAATGCGTTCTACGCCAGCCATTAACGGGCCCATGCCTTCGCGGAAACAAGCTTCACCACCCACTGAAATTGCGTCCAGTGACGCGCCATGGAATGAGTCCCACAGTGAAACGACCTTGAAGTTGTTGGTGACATGTCGAGCCAGTTTGAGTGCCATGCCGATAACCGAAGTACCACCCGGTGCAAACAACACGCGGTTCAACTCACCACCGCAGATCTGTGTCAGATTTTCAGCGCATTGAACGGCTGTTTCATTGGTAAAGCGACGTGGTGAAAACGGCAATGAAGCCATTTGTTGAGTCACTTTATTAATGATATGTGGATGGCCATAACCCAATTGATGAACATTGTTACCGTGAAAGTCCATGTACTTCTTGCCCGTCGCATCTTGAATGTAGATGCCTTCAGCTGCTTCAAGTGTGTCTAGACAAGGCGTTGACATCGCTTGATGAAGAAATACGTCAGAGTCACGTTTTAACATCGCTTGAGTCGCATCATCGTTTAGCGACTCGTTCCATTTCTCACGCGCTGGCGTGGTGTTCACATCGCCTTCGCTTCGAAAGTGTGTCGCCTTTAGAACAGAATCTTGATTGGCCATCGTCATTATTTGATGTCCCAGTACATAGCATTCTTAACTGCGCCAATTAGAGCTTCAATGTCTGACGGATACACTTCACCGATGTTACCGATTCGGAAGCAGTCGGCGTTTGAAACCTTGCCCGGGTAAATCACAAAACCTTGTTCTTTCAAACGGTCATAGAATTCCTTGAATTGGTAATCGCTATGAGTTGGAGAATAGAAAGAGGTGATAATCGGTGAATGAAGGTCATCATTAAGCAGTGGTTCAAAACCAAGAGAGCGCATACCTGCAACCAGTGTGGTTTGGTTTGTTTGGTAGCGATTATGACGAGCTTCGATACCACCTTCCTGTTCCAATTCAAGTAGAGCTTGATAGAAAGCACGCACTGTATGCGTCGGAGAGGTAAAACGCCATTTACCGAGGTTGCTTTCCATGCAGTGCCATTGGTCAAACAGATCAAGGCTTAATGAACGAGCTTGGCCTTTGCACTTTGCCAGTTCCGATTGCTTAGCAATAACAAAGCCGAAGCCCGGTACACCTTGGACGCACTTGTTTGCAGAGCTGATCATGTAATCAATACCTAAGTCAGCGATATCCATAGGGATGCCACCAAAGCTCGACATTGCATCGAGAATGACGGTTTTGTTGTGCTGTTTTGCCAATTTGGCAATGTCTTCAATTGGATTCAGCATGCCTGTCGTGGTTTCACAGTGCACAATCGCAACGTGAGTAATGTCTGAATCCATGGCCAATGCCGTTTCCATTTCGTTCAAGTCAGGCTGTGATGTTTCACCTGGGGAAACGACATGGCATGGAATGTTTAAGTATTCTGCGATTTGAGCAATACGAGCGCCGTACGCACCGTTATCAACAACAAGAAGCTTACCGTTGTTAGAGATAACGCTACCGATTGTTGCTTCTACCGAAGCGGTGCCGCTACCTTGCATTAATACGCTTGTATATCCCGCTTGCTTAGTCGCTAAAGTCACTAGCTTGCTACGAATCACTTCAACAACGTCTTTGTTGTATTCATCATCCCAAGTACACCAATCTTTTAACATCGCTTGGCGAACGGTTTCAGAAGTAGATAAAGGGCCCGGTGTCAGCAGTAAGTATTCGTTTCTCATGTTCAATTCTCGTGATTTGTAATTTGGACTATACCAATATTTGCGGTTACTTTAACAACCAATTTAAACGGTCGTAAATAGCCCAAACATCATTTTCACAAAAGCTTCATATTAAAAATGGTCACTTGTCTTGAGAAAGTTTTCGATCTTTAAATTGCCATTTTTCGTTCATTTAATCGTCACAAAAGCCAGTTAGCTTAATAATCGAAATCTGGTACATACCAGTGGGAGGGGTGTGTGCCAACAACTGGAATGAATTTTTGAATATAGGTGCCTCTCGATAGGGCTTCTAGCTTTAACAACTTTAACTTTGGCAATTTTTAATTTTGGCAACTTCTCACTCTAGAGTTGGGCCTGACTGGAGAAAATGATGAAAAACCGTTTTATGAAAGGATCACTTGCAGCATTAGTCACACTATTAGCTGGTAACGCTTATGCGGCACAGGAAGTGACGGTTTATACCGCTTTTGAAACTGACATCTTAGCGAAGTACAAAAATGCTTTTGAAAGTGAAAACCCAGACATCAACATCAAATGGGTTCGTGATTCAACTGGGATCATGACGGCAAAATTATTGGCCGAGAAAAACAACCCTCGTGCAGAAGTGGTGTGGGGTCTTGCTGGTTCTTCAATGGCACTGCTTAAAGAAGAGGGCATTCTCAAGCCTTACACTCCTCAAGGTGTAGAAGCTCTGCGTTCAAACCTCAACGATCCACAATCTACTCAAGCTTGGTATGGCAATGACGCATTCTTCAATGCAGTTTGCTTTAACGAAGTGGTGGCTAAGCAATTGAACCTACCGGCACCTAAGTCTTGGGATGACCTAACGAAGCCTATCTACAAGGGCCACATTGCTATGCCAAACCCAGCATCTTCTGGTACGGGCTACATGCAGGTTTCGGCTTGGTTACAAAACATGGGTGAAGACCAAGGTTGGAACTACATGCAGAAGCTAGATCAAAACATTGCTCACTACACACACTCTGGTTCTAAGCCATGTGTTCAAGCGGGCATGGGTGAAGTCGCTATCGGTATTTCTATGGCGAGCCGTGGCGCTAAGCTGAAAACTCAAGGCGCTCCACTTTCAGTTATTACGCCTGAAGGCATCGGTTGGGAATCGGAAGCGGTAGGCCTTGTTAAGCCTTCTGATGCAGCACAACGTGTTATCGATTGGTCTATTTCTAAAGCGGCAAACGAGCTTTACATCGAAATGTACCCAGTTGTTGGTCACCAAGATGTGACAGGCAAAGCAGAGAACTTCCCTAATGTAGAAAAGAACATGGCAAAAATGGACTTCGCTCGCATGGGCAGTGAACGTGCAGACGTTCTTAAAACATGGTCTGACAAGTTTGACGCTAAATCAGAGCCAAAATCTTAATCTGCTGAGCTTTTTAGTTCATGAGCTCCTTGGTTAATTATCTACCGAGCTTATTAGACACATGGTTTATTAGATATATGGCTTATTAGACACGTAGTCCATTAGATATGCAGCTCATTAGAAGTTAGAGATCAGTAAAGGAAGGCTTCGGTCTTCCTTTTTTAGTTTTACGCCTTTAGGTTTTAAGTAAGGTACAACAAATGACAAAGCACTACTCATATTGGTTCAAGCAAGCGTTGGAACAAGAGTTTGGCAACATCAATGCGGGGTTAGATTCGGCTAAGCCGCTCCAAAAAGACGTCAACTGTGATATCGCCATTGTTGGCGGTGGCTATACGGGTTTATGGACGGCGATTTTAATCAAACAACAGCAACCCGAAAAACATGTTGTCGTGATTGAAAAAGGCCTATGTGGGAGCGGTGCTTCTGGTGCGAACGGCGGTTGCATGCTGACGTGGTCAACTAAGTATCCGACGTTGAAAAAGCTCTATGGAAAAGAACAAGCGAAATGGTTGGTTAAGGAATCGGAAAAGGTTATATACGAGATCGAAGCCTTCTGTAACGAACACAAGATTGACGCGCATCTATATCGAAGCGGTACTTACTACACGGCGACCAATGAAGCTCAAAAGGGTGGAATGGAGCCTGTCGTTAATGAGCTGGTTAAGCAGGGTATCAATAGCTGGAAGAAGTGCGACAATTCTTTGGCTGATAAAGCGGGATCTGAACGCCATATTGAGGGTTACTACTCAGAAGCTGCGGGTAGTGTGCAGCCAGCGTTATTGGCTAGAGGTTTGCGCCGAGTCGCGCTTGAACTGGGTGTCGAAATTCACGAAAACACAGAGATGACATCACTCGACTATGGCTCTCCCGCTCGAATTCAAACCAAAGGCGGGTCAGTATTTGCGGATAAAGTGATCTTAGCGCTCAATGCATGGATGCTCGATCACTTTAAAGAGTTCAAACGCAGCATAGTGGTTGTCTCTTCAGATATGGTGGTGACCAAGCCTATTCCTGAAAAGCTCAAGCAGTTTGGTCCAGAGAAAGGGGCAGCGGTGGTAGATTCGCGTATCTTTGTCCACTATTACCGAGATACCCAGGACGGACGACTCATGTTGGGCAAAGGCGGTAATAAGTTCTCGTTTGCCAATCAAGTCGAAAGCATGTTTAACCAAACGACCAACTACCTGCCGATTCTCAATCAATCCTTCCAAAAACTGTTTCCTAAGTTGGAGCAAAGTGAATTCGATTACAATTGGTCAGGAGGCTCAGATCGTTCGGTCACCGGTCTGCCATATTTCGGTAATCTAAAAGGCCAAAGCAATATCTATTATGGGCTTGGTTATTCAGGTAATGGTGTGGCTCAAACCCGTATGGGCGGAAAAATTTTGTCAGCAATGGTACTCGATATCGACAATGCTTGGACACGAAGTGGTTTAACCAAAGGTCCGTTAGGACACTTCCCGCCAGAGCCATTTCGTTGGGTAGGTGCGATGATGGTGCGTGATGCGGTACGAAGAAAAGAGAACGCGGAAGATTCGGGTGACACGCCATTGTGGCTAGATAAACAGTTATCCAAACTCGCAGGTGCGGCGGGCAAAGCCGACAAGGTTGAATCATAGATTAATCTAGCGTTTAAATTAGAAGTTTACATTTAGGCTCTCAGTGATTTATGGGTAAGTCACTGAGGGCTTTCAACGTTGAACTAACTTTTAATGCTGAACAAATAGCAATCTATAATGCTTATTATATCTGCAATATAACTGTCATTTAGCTACTATAAATTTGTCACTCAACTGCAATATTCTCAGTTTAAATTTGGTATATACCATATAGAGAGTGCTGTAGTATGAGCAACCAAACTTATTTGAATATTGAAAACGTTGTAAAGCAATTTGGCCAATTTACAGCGTTAAAAGACATCTCCCTATCGATAGATAAAGGCGAGTTCGTCTGTTTTCTTGGCCCGTCCGGCTGTGGAAAAACCACCTTATTACGTGCGATTGCAGGTCTAGACTTGCCAACTTCAGGTTCCATTGAGCAGAACGGTAATGATACGACCTTCTTGCCACCAGAAAAGCGCGACTTTGGCATCGTGTTCCAATCTTACGCTTTGTTTCCAAATCTCACTGTAGAAGAAAACATTGCGATTGGTCTGAAAAACCAAGGCATGTCGACCAAAGAAGCCCTTGAGACGGTTGAGTCTTGGTTAGAGACCATCGGCTTACCAACGTCTGGTCAGAAATTTCCAAATCAGCTATCTGGTGGACAACAGCAGCGTGTTGCTCTGGCTCGCGCATTAGCGTTGTCTCCAGGCTTGTTGTTACTCGATGAACCGCTTTCTGCGTTGGATGCGAAGGTAAGAACACACCTACGTGATGAGATCTGCCAACTGCAACGCAAATTGGGTATCACCACTATTATGGTGACGCACGACCAAGATGAAGCGTTAACGATGGCAGACCGTATTGTCGTGATGAATCATGGTGTTATCGAGCAGGTCGGTGCTCCTCAAGAGATCTACCAAAAACCTGTCAGTCGTTTTGTGGCTGAGTTTGTTGGTAGCATGAACTTTATTCAAGCTTCTGTTGCGGCTCAAGGCAAGATGCGTATTGCTGAGTCAATGCTGCCGTTACCTGGCTTAGATAATCTCACGCCAAATCTGGGTGATGTTTTTGATATTGCCGTTCGTCCAGAGCAAATCCAGTTTGTTAATCGTTTTAGTGAATCCTTGCCAGTGAGAATCGTATCAAGCGAATTCTTAGGGGCGTTTTATCGTGTTGAGTGTCAATTGCAACATGACTCAACGGCGAAAGAGATCATCGTTGATGTACCCGTCAAAGAGTTCAACCGATTGAAGCTGCGTCGCAGTGATATTCGTTACGTGGCGTTTGATCAAGAAGGCCTTAGAGCTTACTCATCGAAAAGCCTGCAAGTGATGAAAGACGAGGCGGCGTAATCAATCATGGAATCGACTCAAATGATGCAATCTAAGCTGCTAATTCAACGACGAGTACAACCTTTTCTGGCTCGGTTAAGCAAAGACAACGTAATTCTATTTGGGCTGTTGGCCTTTTTGTCTGTGGTCATGACGTTGTTTATCCTGATGCCACTGTGGGCAATGTTGAAAAAGAGTGTTCAGAACGCAGACGGAGAATTTGTAGGATTACAGAATTTCGCAACGTATTTTGCTTCTCAAAGCCTGTGGCAGTCGGTAGGCAATACGTTCACGCTTGGGTTGTTAGTGACCGTTGTCGTGGGGGTACTAGCGTTTGGTTATGCCTATGCTTTGACTCGTTCATGCATGCCTTTTAAGGGGCTTTTTCAAGTGCTAGGTTCAGCGCCTATTCTGGCTCCTTCATTGCTTCCAGCGATCAGTTTGATCTTCTTATTTGGTAATCAAGGTATCGCTAAAGAAGTCTTAGGTGGTAACTCGGTGTACGGCTTGATTGGTATCTCACTGGGCCTGATATTCTGGACGTTTCCACACGCCTTAATGATTTTAACTACTTCATTGAGAACCTCTGACGCTCGCCTTTATGAGGCGGCACGTGCACTCAATACTTCATCGCTAAAAACCTTCTTCATGGTGACGTTACCTGCGGCAAAATACGGTTTGATAAGTACCTTGATCGTTGTGTTTACGCTGGTGGTTTGTGATTTTGGTGTGCCAAAAGTGATCGGTGGTAGCTACAACGTTCTGTCTACCGATATCTTTAAGCAGGTAGTAGGGCAACAGAATTTCTCTATGGGCGCGGTGACTAGCATCCTATTGCTATTGCCTGCGTTGCTTGCGTTTACCGTTGACCGCTGGGTTCAAAAGAAACAAAAGAGCTTGTTTGATACTCGCTCCGTCGCTTACCAACCAGAGCCAAACACTCTACGTGATGGCGTGTGTTTGCTCTATTGCACCGTAATTTCAGTGGCTGTTGTTATCGTGCTAGGCATGGCGATATACGGATCTATGGTCACTTTCTGGCCTTGGAATAAAACGCTAACGCTAAATAACTATAACTTCGCAGAGATGAGTACTTATGGTTGGACGCCATTTTTCAACTCTTTAACCCTCGGCTCTTGGACTGCGATTATCGGTACCGTATTGATTTTCTTAGGCGCGTACTGCATTGAGAAGGGCAGAGCATTTGGTCCTGTTCGTCAAGCAATGCAGATGCTCAGTGTGGTACCGATGGCCGTTCCGGGTATGGTGTTGGGTTTGGGGTATATCTTCTGCTTTAATGATTTGAGTAACCCACTCAACTTCTTATATGGCACGATGGCGTTCTTGGTGATTAATACGGTGGTTCACTACTACACAGTCGGCCACATGACAGCGTTAACCGCATTAAAACAGCTGCCTGAGGAAATAGAAGCGACGGCGGCTTCGGTTAACCTACCGCAATACAAGCTGTTCTTTAAGGTGACGGTACCCGTATGTCTGCCTGCGATTTTAGATATTGCGACATACCTGTTTATTAATGCACTTACCACGACATCTGCGGTAGTATTCTTGTATTCTACCGATACGATACCTGCGTCAGTTTCAGTACTGAATATGGATGATGCGGGACAAACGGGTGCAGCTGCTGCCATGGCGGTGATGATCATGATATCGGCAGCGAGCGCGAAGTTGATTCATATGTTAATCAACAAGTTATTCGAGAAGCGCACCCAAGCTTGGCGTAAACGCTAGCGAACCATTTTATATTGCAGTTGGCCAAGGAGTGGCTGACGACAAGAACAAGAATAGAAGGAAATGAAGTGCAGTACGTAAAAATCAAAGACGTCGTCGTAGAGCAGATAGAGTCGGGGATGTTAACACCACGACAGAAGCTGCCTGCGGAGCGAAAACTGGCTGAATCGTTTGATACAACACGAGTTACGTTACGTGAAGCCTTGTCTTCACTTGAAGCGGAAGGACGAATTTATCGAGAAGACCGACGTGGTTGGTTTATCTCTCCAGCGCCACTGCGCTACGATCCAACACAAACGCTGAACTTCACGAATATGGCTTTGTCGCAGAATCGTAAGCCAAAAACAGAGTTGGTGGCGGCGAAAGGCATGTTAGCGACCAAGGAAGCAACTAGGCTTCTTGAGCTGCAACCTTTTTCGGATGTTTATCGAGTAGACAGAGTTCGTTATCTTGAAGACAGGCCCGTTGTGTATGTGACCAACTACATTCGACCAGAGTTGTTCCCTAATTTGCTTGATTATGACTTGTCTAAATCGTTGACGGACATCTACCGTGAGCACTTTGGCGTGGTGTATCAGAAGATCCGTTACCGAGTGAGCACAACGTCTTTGCTTGGCGAAACCGCGCAAGCTCTGCGTGCGACTTCAGGTTCTCCGGCTATGGTGGTTGAGCGTGTTAATTACAATCAAGACGGTGATTTGATTGATTGCGATATTGAATATTGGCGTCATGACGCGATCAGTATTGAGTCAATCGCGCAGCTAGAGCGCTAGTCATACGTTAGAACGTTAGCATATCTGCAATTATGCAGGATTGCCCAATTGAAAAGTTCAAAGGTCTCTTATTCGGAGGCCTTTTTTTATCACCTGTTGTCAGCCGTTGTGCTAATTCATCTATAATTTAGGAATGAAATGGAATTCTCTGCCATCGTCATCGTGACTATTTCGGCTTTGCTTCACGCGGGTTGGAACGTTCTAGGTAAATCGAATCAAGGATCGGGCTCGTCTTTCTTCTTAGCCTCTGGCTTTGCCGCTGCTGCGATATTGACTCCCTATTTGATTTGGTTCATTTACAGTGTCGGCTTTGTGGATATCACGCTTTTATTCTGGAAGCTACTTCTTTTAAGTGGTATTTGCCAAATCATCTATTTAATCGGCTTAGGTGTAGCCTACAAGCAGGCCGATATTGGGGTGATTTACCCGATGGCACGAGCGCTGCCCGTGTTGATGGTGGGTTTAGGCACGGTGTTGATAGGCTATGAATTGTCGGCGAATCAATGGATTGGGTTCACTTTAATAACATTAGGCTGCTTGTTTGTACCACTTAAGCAGTTTTCAGATCTTAGGTTAAAAGCGTATCTCAACCTTGGCGTACTGTGGGCGTTGATCGCGGCCATTGGTACCACGGGCTATTCCATCATTGATAAAGAAGCGCTTTTGTTACTCGATCCTTTGAGCACACCAGTTATAACTAACAAGCACACCGCGATTTTCTATCTAGGCATTCAGTTTTGGGCGATTGTGATTCCACTGAGCCTGTGGCTGCTCGTGTCGAATCAAAAAATCGAATTTCATAATGCTTGGTTATTGCGTAAAAGAGCAACACTTGCTGGCATCATGATGGCTTCGACTTATGGCTTGGTGCTGTTTGCGATGACCATGACTGAAAATGTCAGCTTGGTTGTAGCTCTAAGGCAAGTAAGCATCATCTTCGGCGTAGTGATGGGGATCTACTTTTTAAAGGAAAAGTGGCACGCCACTCGTGGTGTAGGCGTCGTTTTTATCATTGCAGGTTTAGTTATCTCACTGACTTAAAAAGAGATTAAATCCTACCTCCAACCTATAATGTGACTTTTTAGTCACATTTTTCTTATTGATAGCAAACGTTTTACTAATGTTAAAGATGTGATCCTTCTCATAGACAAAGCTGTAAAGTTACCGGTAACATCCACTCCAACGTTACCGGTAACATATAATAACAAGCCGGACTCTGTGAAACTCATAAGGATACCCAAATGAAAGCTCTGACTAAAACGCTGATTGCCGCTTCCCTCACTGGTCTATTTGCTACTTCAGCAATGGCTGCAGACTTTAAACTTAAGATCCAATCTTCAGATCCATCTGGCGATTTGAACTTCAAGGTTCAGCAAAAGTGGGCTGAGCGAGTAGAGACGATGTCTAACGGACGTATTGATATCGATCTACTTCCTGTTGGCGCTGTGGTTAAGCACACAGAAACGCTTGGTGCGATCAAAATGGGCATCCTAGATGGCCACATCACAGCAACAGGTTACTTCTCTGGTAAAGATCCAGCTTTTGGTCTTATCGGTAACATGGTTGGTGCATGGTCAGACACAACACAGCTGCTTCAGTACATGAACTACGGTGGTGGTAATGAGCTAATGACTGAACTGTACAAGCCTTACGGTGTTCAGTTCGTTGGTGCTTCAACAACCGGCGTTGAATCATTCATTTCTAAAAAGCCAATCGACGGTGTAGCGGATCTTAAAGGTCTTAAACTGCGTGCGCCTGAAGGCCTAGTACAACAAGTATTTGCAGCCGCGGGTGCGACTCCAGTAAACCTGCCAGGTTCTGAAGTATTTACTGGCCTAAGCAAAGGCGTAATTGATGCAGCGGACTACACGGTATTCTCTACCAACCAAAAAGCGGGCATGAACGACATTGCAACACACCCAGTTCAACCGGGTTTCCATTCACTACCGCTTATCGATATCTCTATTTCTCAGAAGAAATGGGACAAGATGCCAGCTGATCTACAAACAATGCTGCAAACATCAGTGCGTGACTTCTCTTACGACATGACAACTCAACTGAAAATGGCTGACCAAGCGGCATTGAAAGAAGCTCAAGCGAACCCAGAAATCACTATCCATGATTGGTCTCAAGAAGAACGTAAAAAGTTCCGTGAAATCGCGAAAGGTCAATGGAAAGTATTTGCAGAGCGTTCTGATAACGCAGGAAAAGTTTACACCTCAGTGACTGTGTTCCTAGAAGAAAACGGCTTACTGTAATTTAAACTTAGTTTACTGACGGGGGAGGGCATTGCTCTCCCGTATTCTCCCAGGATATTTGGCCCATGACAGACAAAACTCCCCATGCCCCAGCTGAAAACGACGAGCAACCAAGAAATGCGCTTGATCGTTTTGTTATAAAGTTCAGTAATCTCGTGAGCTGGTTTTTTATCTTTACTGTATTGATTTCATTTTATGAAGTTGTGATGCGTTACGCATTCGATGCCCCGACTACATGGGTACATGAAACAGCTTCTTTCATCGGTGGTTCTTTATTCATTATTGGTGGCATCTACGCGTTTGCTGCGAATAAGCATGTACGTGTGGTTCTTATTTACGACTCAGTCTCTAACCAAGCACGCAAATATCTTAATCTTGTTCACCACATTGTTGGTTTGGCCTTTGCTGGCATGCTCGCTTATGCGGCTTACTTCACCGCAGAGGAAGCATGGTTTGCACCATGGGGTGAATTCCGCCTTGAAACATCAGGTTCAGTGTTAAACGCGCCTTATCCTGCGCTGCTGAAAGGCCTGATCTTTGTCGTTTTGTGTGTTCTTGTTGTCCAGTTTGTATTGCACCTAATCCAAGAGTTGATGGGTCTAAGGAAGAATGACGATGTTTGATTTATCTTCTATTGGTATCGCATGGGGCAGTTTGCTCATGCTGGTTATGATGATTGGCTTGCTACTGACCGGTATGCAGCTAGCGTTCGTAACAGGCTTTGTCGCGATTTTCTTCACTCTATGCTGGTTTGGCTCTGATGCCTTACCTTTGATCGCTAGCCGTACCTACAGTTTTGCTTCTGGTTATGTGTTCTTAGCAGTACCGATGTTCGTTTTGATGGCGGCTTTATTAGACCGTTCGGGCATTGCTCGCGATTTGTTTGATGCAATGAAATCTGTCGGCCGTAAAGTTCGTGGTGGTGTGGCAGTACAAACCTTATTAGTCGCGGTTCTATTGGCTTCCATGTCCGGTGTTATCGGGGGTGAAACGGTACTACTGGGTATTCTCGCACTGCCACAAATGCTTCGTTTAGGTTATGACCGCAAGCTTGCTATCGGTACAACCTGTGCAGGTGGCGCACTTGGTACCATGCTTCCGCCAAGTATCGTACTGATCATCTACGGTATGACAGCCAGCGTATCGATTGGCGACCTGTTCAAAGCTTCTTTCTTACCTGCGTTTATTCTTGCTGGCTGTTACATCGGCTACGTGTTGATTCGCTGTAAGCTGAATCCTTCTCTGGCTCCTCTTCCGAGTGATGATGAGACAGAAGAAGATATCGCAAATCAGCCAAGCTACTTCAAGGCTCTGTTCTTCCCACTGCTTTCTGTAGCAACAGTTCTAGGCAGTATCTACACGGGTATCGCTTCAGTAACAGAAGCGTCTGCTTTGGGTGTGGTTGGCATCATGATCAGTGCGCTTATCCGTGGTGAGTTGAATTTCAGCATGTTGAAAGAGAGTGCCATCGCAACCATGCGTACCTGCGGCATGATCATGTGGATTGGTATCGGTGCTAGTGCATTGGTTGGTATTTACAACCTGATGGGCGGTATTGATTTTGTTGAAGAAACCATCCTTGCGCTCAGTGGCGGTAACGCGACAGTAACGCTATTAATCATGATGGCTATCTTATTGGTTCTAGGCATGTTCCTTGATTGGGTAGGTGTGGCACTTCTAACAATGCCAATCTTCGTACCAATCATCACTGGCCTTGGGTTCGACCCAGTATGGTTCGGCGTTGTGTTCTGTCTAAACATGCAGGTGTCGTTCTTGTCACCACCGTTTGGTCCCGCGGCCTTCTACCTGAAATCGGTAGCACCAAAAGACATCAGCTTAGGTGAGATTTTCTCTTCACTACTGCCGTTCATTGCACTCCAAGTATTGGTTCTGGCACTGGTTATTATCTTCCCTCAGCTCGCGCTTTGGTGGCAATAACAGCAAAGGTTCCAGAGCGAATCTAATGTTCAGGAACCGATCATCAGCAACACAAGTTTAACTATTAGATTCGATTGTCAGCCCCTGTTTTGGTTGGGGCTTAGGGAAGGCTTGCCTTATGAAAAGCAAAAAAATACTCGTGATGGGCGTATCTGGATGCGGAAAAAGCCTGATTGGTAGCCGTATCGCACAGGCTTTAGAGCTTCAATTCTTTGATGGCGATGACTTCCATCCGCAAAGTAATGTAGAAAAAATGCGTCAAGGTATTCCGCTGACTGACGAAGATCGTCAAGGATGGCTAGAAACACTCAACAAGCAATACATTGAGCAGCCAAGTGCTGTGATTGCATGCTCAGCATTGAAACCTCAATATCGCGACATTCTACGAAAGAACAATGAAGGCTTAGTTATCGTGCACCTACAAGGTAGCTTCGACACCATTTGGAACCGCCATAAAGCGCGCGAGAACCATTACTTCAATGGTCAAGAAATGTTGAAAAGCCAGTTCGCAACCTTGGTTGAACCGAATGAAGCCGATGCGTTGTTTGTTGATATCTCACAAGATGTCGAACAGGTAGTAGAAAGTGCACTCAAACAAATTAAGCAGATAGGCTAAACCATGACTCAGTTAAAAAACGACATTGCGATGATTGGTTTAGGCGTTATGGGCAAAAGCCTTGCACTCAACTTACTGGATAACGGCTTTAACGTTGCTGGCTTTGATTTGAATACAGACAACATTGAGCGCGCTAGTTCAGAAGCAAAGCTGCTTAATGAATTGTTTACTGGTAAAGGTCAGTTCACACAAGGGACTAGCCTTAAGCATGTGCTGCAAGGGCTAGCGAAGCCGCGTGTAATCGCTTTGTCCGTTCCTGCAGGAAAACCTGTCGATATCGTAGTGAGTAATTTGCTAGAAGCCGGTTTAGAGAGCGACGATATTGTTATCGATACAGGCAACAGCCTTTGGACAGATACCGAAGCACGCGAAGTGAGCTACAAAGGCAAGCTTCGTTTCTTCAGCACCGCCGTTTCTGGTGGTGAAGAAGGCGCTCGTGTTGGCCCTGCGCTGATGGCGAGTGGCGACCAATCAGCTTGGCAATATGTGAAACCGATGTGGGAAGCGATTGCTGCAAAAGTGGATGCTAATGGGCTACCGGTTGCTCAGTTTGAAGCGGGTGAAGCGTGCGCGGCGTATGTTGGACCTTCGGGCACTGGGCATTACGTTAAGATGGTTCACAATGGCATTGAATACGCCGACATGCAGCTTATCTGCGAAGTGTACCATTTCATGCGTGATGTACTTGAAATGCCAGCTCAAGAGATTGGCCAAGTTTTCGAACAGTGGAACAACGGTGTACTTAATAGTTACTTAATGGAAATCAGTGCCGATATTCTTCAACAAGAAGATTTGGCGACGGGTAAGCCATTTGTTGATGTTGTGCTTGATAAGGCTGGCCAAAAAGGCACAGGCTTATGGACAGCAGTTAACAGTCTTCAGGAAGGGTGCCCAACTCCAACCATTGCACAGGCGGTTTATGCACGTGCGATGAGCGGTCAAAAATCACAACGTATTCAAGGGAGCAAACTGCTAAAAGGCAATGTTGCCAATGCGAGTCAGTTGGATCAAACAGAGGTTATTTCTGAGCTTCATGATGCTTTGTATTGCGCCAAACTGTCTGTTTATGCGCAAGGTTTTGATTTATTAAAGACAGCGTCAGACAAAGAGGGTTGGAATCTCGATTTCACTCAAATAGCTAAGATCTGGCGAGCAGGTTGTATTATCCGTGCAGCATTCTTACAAGGTATTACATCGGCTTATCAACAAAATGGTGAGCTGGCGAACCTGTTGTTTGACGAGGTTTTCATCAAACAAGTGGAAGAGCGTGAGCTTGCTTGGCGTATCGCCGTTGCTAACTCAGCTTTGTATGGTGTGCCGATGCCGGGAATTAGTTCAGCATTAAGCTACTTTGATTCTCTGCGCTGTGAAGTGTTACCAGCGAATCTATTGCAAGCGCAACGTGACTATTTTGGTTCTCATACCTATTCACGAGTCGATAGAGATCAAGCCGAAAAATACCATGTCACTTGGAGTCAGTCTCCGAGATCTGAAGTAAAAGTAAACGCTTAAACAATCAATAACGCCTCAACAAGAGGGCGTTTGTAATTTTGACGCTGTATCAACATTTTACTAAATTAGGCTTCAAATTCCACGTCAGTCGGATACACTGTTACCAGTAACATAACTCAAAAATAATAATTACTAATTATGTCGAATAAGAAAAAACGTCCAACATTACAAGATGTTGCCAACTTAGTTGGTGTCACCAAAATGACCGTCAGTCGCTGCCTGAGAGACTCTTCTCAAGTATCAGAAGCACTGCGAGATAAGATCAGCGCTGCAGTAGACGAGCTAGGTTATATCCCTAACCGCGCACCAGACATTCTTTCCAACGCAAAAAGCAATGCGATTGGTGTTTTGGTCCCCTCGTTAACCAACCAAGTTTTTGCTGAAGTTATTCGTGGTATTGAGCAAGTCACCGCGCCTGCGGGTTACCAAACCATGATTGCCCACTATGGCTATAGCCCAGAACTGGAAGAGCAGAGCATCGCTTCGCTGCTTTCTTACAACGTTGATGCGATTATCCTTTCAGAAAACGTGCACACTGATAGAGCGCGTAAAATGCTGCAGACTGTTTCTATCCCAGTGATTGAAATTATGGATTCGGTGTCTCCCCGTATTGAACAAGCGGTTGGCTTTGATAACTTCGAAGCGGCAAGAGCGATGACTAAAACCATGCTCGATAGAGGGCGCACTAATATTGCTTACTTAGCGGCTCGAATGGATGAGCGTACTCGCTTGAAAATGGCAGGCTATGAGCATGCGATGCAAGAAGCCGACAAAACGCCAGTAACGCTGCAAACGGAAGACGCTTCCTCGTTTACTCTTGGTGCAAAACTGATTGGTGAGTTACTTGAGAAGCACCCTGAAGTGAATGGCATTTTCTGTACTAACGATGATTTGGCCATTGGTGCTTTTTACGAGTGTGTACGACGTGGTATTCAAGTACCAGAGCAGATGGCGATTGCAGGCTTCCACGGACACGACATCACCGTGGCGATGACGCCTCGTTTAGCAACTGTCGTAACACCTAGGGAGCAGATCGGTAAAGTCGCTGCAGAGCAAGTTGTAGCGCGTTTACAAGGCAACAATGAATGGGTGGCGAAGCTGGATCTTGGTTATGAGATTGAAGTAGGTGAGAGTATCTAATCTTACACTTCGGCTTTGATCTTCATCGGATTCAAACTAAAACGCCCTTAACGATATGAATGAACTTCGCTAAGGGTGTTTTCTATTTATCTAGCAAAAAGATGTATGTAGTAACAGGTTTAACCTGCTAAAGCTTGAGCATCTTGTTGCTTTAATACTTTGTGACCATCCTCAGTGACGCCACGCTTCCAATAACTACTGATGTAGATGTTCTCTTTCGCGACTTCTTTTTCGTTGCGGAAGTACTGTCTTAGTTCGCGCATGCTTTCAAATTCACACGCCGTCCAAATCGAAACCTGCCCCTCTAACCATTCTGTGTTGCGAACTGTTTGTGAAAGTGTTTCTTCAGTTTCATCTTCAATTAACCAAGTGACTTTTATACCTTGAGGTACTTCAAGTGTTTGCTTGTCTGCTACTGAATTGATCTGAATGACAGCGTGGCCTGCTGCGTGTTCCGGAAGCGTTTTTACTTTGGCAGAGAGCGCAGGTAGCGACGTCATATCTGCCACCAAGAAGAACCAATCCGATTCTAGATTCAGCCCTTGAATTAATCCAGGACCTGCCACTGAAACCGTGTCACCTACTTCTGCGTTCATTGCCCATCTTGCAGCAAAGCCACATTGCAGATCTGTGGTGATGTGGCGTACGAAATCAACCTCAATCCACTTTTCGACAGGGTTGTACTGACGAATGGTGTAAGTGCGCATGGTTGGGCGCTCACCTTCGTTCAGTTGACTTAAATCTGTGGTGCCGAGTGGCGAGAACAAAAGCTTGATGTAGCCGCCGGCACATTCGGTTGGGTACTTACTTAATCCTTCACCGCTAAGCGTTATACGCTGCATATTCGGTGTAATGGTTGAGGTTTGAGTAACGGTTAATGTGATAGGGCTAGGCTTGCTCATATAAGGCTCTCTTAGATTTTGATTTTCACATCATAATCCTGAACAGGAAAACACTCAATACTAATGGTTATCATTTACTTTTATTTACACAGCGCAACGTAACCTGAACCTCCATCTAGTTACCTACCAATCCTGACATCTATTTATCTTGATATCCATATCGACAAAAAAGCCCTTTAGAAAACTAAAGGGCTTGATGAACGAGCTTGTTGAATAAGAGTGTTATTAGCTGTTTGCTTGCTCTAGTTCAATCGTTTCATCAGCGGCTTTCGCAGCGTCTAGCATCTTACGAATAATGAACGATGCTGCCATTGCGATACCAACCATTACTACCGCTAGGATAGTTAATAGTTGGAAGTAATCACCGTAAACCGTTTGAACGATCTCTTGTGTGATCTCTTGGCCTTTCTCAAGTGCAATAGACGTTGAGAATACAGCACCAACAATGCCTGATAGTGCGATTGCGACAGAGAATAAGCTTACTGAGAAGTTCTCGATGTGCTTAGGTGCAACAGACAGAATGAATGCTACAACCATAGAACCAACAATAACCTCACCAAATGCTAGGAAGAAGTGGATTGCTAGGAACACTTCTGGGCGAATCAGAATATCTTCACCAACGGTCGTTACTGCCATCGTTAAGATACCGAAAGCGATCGCCGTCAGAATGAAAGAGAAACCTACTTTGGTTGCGGTAGAGAAATGAATGTTTTTCTTTTCTAGTTTAGAGAAGATGCCCGTAATGATAGGACCTGCAACCATACACCAAAGTGGGTTCATTGCCATCGACGCTTCAGGGGCTACAGGGATGAAACCGAATAGATCGCCACGCATTGTGTTGATTGCAACCATTGTCATCGATGTCATCATTTGACCGTAGTACACGAAGAAACATGTCGTCAGGAATGTGATGATTAAGATCGTACCCATCTTCAGCATGTCTGACTTCTTCGATTTCATCATCAAAGAGACAAAGTAGATGATCGCTGCACCACCAATTGCGTACACGATGTTCTGGCCGATATCCATGTTAGAAAACATGAAGAATACCAAACCAATCATTGCAGCAGAAAGGCCAAGGAATGCAGCCCAGTGTTTAGTGCTTACTGGTTTTTGGTCGATTTCAGCACTTGCTTCAACAAGGCCTTTGCGAACAAAGAGCATCATCAGAAGTGCGGCACCTGCTAGAGCAGCTGAAAGAAGGAAGCCACCGTGGAAACCAACAACAAGCACTAGCATCGGGAACAAGTACTGGCCTAAAAGCGCACCAATATTGTTGACTGAGTAGTTGATAGGGTAGCAGTTTTCGAAATCTTCCTGAGTTTTGAACGTGCGTTTGTAAAGACTTGGGTAAGAAGGGGACATCAAACCACGCGCATAACTCGCTAAAGCAATACCACATAATGCCATTGGAACATTGGTCGCCGCGGCACCGAGTACCAGTAGAGCATAACCACTTGCGAATCCTAGAAAGGCAATGGTCAACGATCGGTATGCGCCTAAGAATTTGTCGGCGATGAAGCCACCTGCAATAGCAAATAGCGGTCCGATTGCAGAGAAAGCACCAACAACCATCATTGTGTCGGCTTCATTGTAGTTAAGATCTTCAAGGAAGAAACGAGTCAAGATCACCATGACGCCATAGAACGAAAGTCCAAACATCATTTGGCAGAACATCATTGATTTGTTTAATCTATTCCACATTATTTTATTCTCACATTAGTATTAAGATGTAGTGTAATAACCTAATTATAATACCATCACTAGCAATACATAAAATGAAACATGCATCCCAAACAGAACTTTACTCGATATACCTTTTCTTATGAGTGCATTGATATTTCTCATGAATGAAATTTGCAATGTTAGATTTTGATAATGGATGCATAACTGTGAGAAATTTAACTACCTTCATTTGTGGCTAAGTAATGAACGGATAAAGGAAAAGTTAACATTGGTCGTCTTGTAAAATGTTCAAGTGAGTATCACTTTCAATTGGCTGTTGGATTTTAGCCAATAAAAAAGCCAGCTTGGTGGCTGGCTTTTGTTTGGATATCGAAAACTAAGTTTACAATAACGGTTCTGAGTGAGGCGATTTCTCATAGTGCGTGCCAACGATGTATTGCGTTTCAACTATTCTCTGTATCTCGACTATTCATCGCATCTAGCTAGTCACCGCATCTAACTGGTAACCGTATCTAATTGGTCACCGCAACTAGCTATTCACACGGTGGCGCCATGTGGATCACCGCTAAACCACCTAAAGACGTTTCACGGTACTTCTTGTTCATGTCTTTACCTGTTTGGTACATGGTTGCGATAACCTTGTCTAACGAGATAAGACACTTGCTGGTGCGTTTTAGAGCCATACGTGATGCGTTGATGGCTTTCATTGCACCCATTGCGTTACGTTCGATACATGGTACTTGAACAAGCCCGCCGATCGGATCGCATGTCATGCCCAGTGAGTGTTCCATCGCGATTTCAGCCGCAATACAGATTTGCTCGTTGCTACCGCCACGCAGGGCAGTTAGGCCTGCTGCAGCCATTGATGAAGATACGCCAACTTCGCCCTGACAACCTACCTCTGCTCCAGAAATTGAAGCATTGGTTTTGTATAGGATGCCGATAGCGCCAGAGACTGCCAAGAAGTCTTTCAACTGCTTGGTGTCTAGCTCTTTAATGAAACGATGGTAGTACATTAATACCGCAGGAATAACGCCAGCCGCACCATTGGTTGGAGATGTTACCACTTGGCCACCCGCTGCGTTTTCTTCACTTACAGCAAAGGCAAATAGGTTAATCCAATCCATGATCTCCATTGGATCGTTTTCAATCGAAGCATTCGCCTCAAGCTTTTTTAAAAGAGCTGGCGCTCGACGGGTGACTTCTAGTCCGCCATCAAGAATACCTTCAGTATCAAAGCCACGCTGCATACACAGAGACATCACCTTCCAAATTTGGTCAGCTTTTTGGTCAATCACGTCCATGCCTTGAAAAGACACTTCATTGCGCAGGATTAAGCCACCAAGGCTAAGCCCTTGCTGCTCTGACAATTCAAGTAATTGGTCGGCAGAAGAAAAAGGGAACTCAACTTGTGTTTCTGCTTCTTGCTTGCCGTTTTGTAGCTCATCAGCGGTTGCGATAAAGCCACCACCAATCGAGTAGTACGTTTCCATATCTAGAAGACTACCGCTTGCGTCAAAGGCAGAGATAGTCATGCCATTTTCATGCAACGGAAGGTTAGTCTTGTGGAAAAGTAGGTCGCTTTCTACATCGAAATGAATTTCATGGTTACCGCTAACCAGTAGAGATTTATCTTCAATCGCTTTACGCATTGCTTGGTTAGCACTGGTAATCTTAATAGTGTCGGGGCGATTACCGAGCAAACCTAACAAAGTTGCTCTGTCTGTGTGGTGACCAATACCCGTCAATGATAACGAGCCATATAAGTCGATTTGAATACGCTTCACTTGCTTAAGCTGAGCATCAATTTTTTGGGTAAAGTTAAACCCAGCGATCATTGGTCCATTTGTGTGGGAGCTGGACGGGCCAACCCCAATTTTGTAGATATCAAAAATAGACAGCATAGTAACTTCCTGTGAAGACGGTTCGATGAACGAACTCTGGTTAAAGTATATCTTTTGTTAACCTCACTTCTTTGAGTGAGCGTATTCTTTCAATGAGATTAATGTTAACAAGCGTGTAGTTCGATGAAATACAAGACCGTGCTATTTTTGCTTTATATAGCTGCACGTTGATTCTTGTGTACCTTAAGATGTTGCTATCAATAGTGAGCATTATTGCGAGCTACATTTAGGAATTTAAAAATACTTTTGTTAAGAACTATTGTATACATAATTCACTCCATCTAATCACTAAAACGAGACTTGAACATAAAATGAGCATTAATCACCTCCTTATTGTGCTAGGTAAGCGACTTAATGGGAATAAATTGACTGATGAAGGCATCAGTCGAGTTGATGCTTTGGTGGAGTATCTGGCGGGGCCTTTGGCAGAAGAGTCTATTCAGAAAACGGGTGTTGCATTTTGTGGTGGGGTGACAAAAGGTCAAACCACCTCTGAAGCGGATGCAATGCACCAGTATTTTCGAAGTCTGGAAAGCCAGCGAGAATATCCGTTTTCCTTGGGGGCGATTTTGCTTGAGCAGAATTCGACAAATACGGTTGAGAACATTCAGAACTTAGCTTCAGAGATGATTGAAAGTGGACTGTTTACCCGCGGGCAGAGTGTGAAGGTGACGTTCGTTTCGAATGACTACCATTTACAACGTATTTTCGAGATTCAATCGCTCATGGGCGAGCAAGGTTTGCTTAAAGTTCTCATCGAGAAGTGTTCCGCACTTGGGGTAGAGCAGCAAATAGATCGCAGGTTGGAGGCTCATGTTGCGGTGCCATACCCACATCAAAGTGCTCAGGGGCAATTGTTTCTGTTGATGGACGTACTGACGACCTACCGAGTTTATCTTGAAGGTGTTTGTGCGGGCGCATTTAAGCGAGATTTAGAGTTGGTTAGACGAGAGCCAGAAAGACTGTCTTTGGAAGCATTGATCACTGCCAAAGAGCTCGTTGGACGTTCATCTGACTTTGACATTGTGGAGAGTTTACTCCCAGCATTGGAGCGCTGTATCCAGCAGACTTCAGTGGGTACCGATGTAAAAAAAGTCAGGGAATACCTAGCTCTACTAGATACTAACCTGACTTTATTGAATCGTTATTTAGATCCGGAATCGGATCACACACATCGCTGGTGGCGATAGGTGATTATTTCTTTCTCGTGATGCCAAAAGCTAGAAGTTCAGTGCCTTCTTCAGCGATGTTTTTAACCGCTCGAACGTAATCATCGCCCATAACATTGTGCCAGAAGGCTCATGTGTTTTTTACAGTGATTAACTTTGGTTTTCTGAATCTTGCTCATGGTTATTGCGGTAGTACTCCCACTGTTCAATGCGCTCGCCGTCATCGAATACACAGTAAGTTGTACGCTGATTGTTTTCAGTAACCGTGTCTAATTCACCGTCTTGTTGAACACAATAAACCGCTGCTGGGTTAGCGACTGAAACACGTTGGCCCTCGCTATATTCTGCATAGTCGTTTGCACAACCGCCTAATACAACGGCACATACAGCCATCAAACCAATTTTCTTCATGTCTATCTCCTACGTGATAACTCTATAATCGAATGCGTTAAGTTCTACAGAACCAAATGAGAAGCTCTATGAAATTAGTATATTTTAGATTTCAGAAAAGGTTGTCCTAATTTGGTCAAGATATTGAAATAGGTTGATATTTCTTCATGTTTAACGACTTTTTGAGTGTTAGATCAAGCTAAGTGGATTCAAGTTACCGTAGGAATATCCCCGTCCGATCCGTTCTGGTTAGCGGTTGTGAACCTCGAATCTATTGATGATTATGATATGATGCCGCCAAATTCAGTAGAGCAGTCAGAATCATGAGACACCTAAAAACAACCATCCATCCTGATATCGACCATCTAGACAATAAAACGGTCTATAAGCGCAACGCTGCCCGTGCCATTGTGTTAGATGGTGAAGACATTCTGATGCTGTATACAGAGCGTTATCACGACTACACCATTCCTGGTGGTGGTTTGGATGAAGGGGAAGATGTGATCGCAGGTATGGTTCGTGAACTCGAAGAAGAGACTGGCGCGAAGAATATCCATAGCATCAAGCCGTTCGGCATTTTTGAAGAGTTTCGTCCTTGGTACAAAGATGATGCAGACATGATGCACATGATTTCTTACTGCTACTCATGCAAGATCGATCGTGAGCTTGGTGAAACGGCTTACGAAGATTATGAAGTGAAAAACGGGATGAAACCGGTGTGGATGAATATCCATGAAGCGATCGCTCATAACGAAAAGACCATGGCAGAGAGCCCTAAGAAGGGCATGAGTATTGAACGTGAAACCTTTTTGCTGCATTTGATTGCCAAAGAGATGCTTTAGCCGTTATCAATACTAGCCTGCTAAGCTATTTATTTGCCGCCACTTTTGGCGGCAAAGTTGTTTCTAGCAATGCTAAAACTTAATACCCGAAACTAATTATTGAATATGGTTGATATTGTCAACTAAGTGTTTTTGATGTATCTTTACCTCAGCGATGAACCTATCTAGCTTAACTGCCCGGTTATATCGTTAAATCTCGCTGTGAGCCTGCCCTAAACAAAGAATACTATGAATAAAAGACAGTTTATTGCCCATTATCTGCGCATGAATCGCACCTCGTACTTATTGGCGATTGTGTTCATCTTTCTCGTCAACTGGTTACAAGTAGAGATCCCTCGCTATATCCAATTGGCGATAGATTTGATTGATGATGCCTCTTCAACTGGCCACCAACAGCTTCAAACCTATGTTTGGATTGTGGTCGGGATGTCGGTTGCCATGGTGGTGGTGAGAATTCTGTCTCGTATCTATGCGCTTAATCCGGGGCGAATTACAGAGGCCGCACTTAAAAGTACACTTCTACAAAAGTTGAATCGCTTACCGAGCAGCTTTCACGAACGCTTTGCTTCGGGTCGACTGATCTCGATTATCAACAATGACCTTAGTGGCATTCGACTGCTGTTTGGTGTCGGCTTCTTGCAGTTCTTCAATGCCTTGCTTGCGTTGTCGTTGACGCCTCTTTACATGTGGCGCATATCGCCAGAACTCACACTGTATTCGATCATTCCTATCTCAATCGCTTTTGTGATTTTCCGTGTGGGCTTCAAGCGTATGAAAGCGCTGCATTTAGAGCACATGAAGCGCCTACAAAATCTGTCTGCTCAGCTAATGAGTTACCTGTCTGGGATTGATCTCATTAAGAGCCAGCAGATGTCACCTTGGGTGAAAGCTGAAACTGAAAAACTGAACCAGTTATTGCTTGAATGCCGCCTTAAAATTACACGCATTCAAGTCTTCTTTATGCCGGTACTCGACTACGCCAATGACCTGATGAAAATCATCATTCTTGGGCTTGGTGGCTACATGTTAATGAGACAGGAACTCACACTTGGTGAGATTACCGCCTTTCTGACTTACTCAGTTTTGCTCGCTATGCCATTGATGCAACTTGGCAGAATCGCGACCATTTATCAGCGAGGCATGGTCGGTATCCAAAGTGCACAAACCATTCTTAATGCCAAAGTCCCAGAGCTAGATGAAGATAAGCTTACTGAATTAGATGTTGAATCGCTGAAGGGAAAAACGTTTTCCGTTCGCAATCTCAGCTTCAGCTATTCAGGTGAAGAACGCGTGATTCTCGATGACATCAGCTTTGATATTCCAACAGGTAAGAAAGTGGGTGTGTTAGGCGGGATCGGAGCGGGTAAAACGACATTAGTGGACTGCTTAAACCACCACTTGGATGTACCACAAGGTTCTGTTTTCCTTGGTGAAAGAGATGTCACTAGCTTCTCACGCAGTGACTTACGCCGTTACGTGAAAACCGTGACTCAAGACCCTTACCTGTTTTCAGCAACCGTCGAAGACAATATCCGCTTTGGTAGCCTAGATACCGATTTGGCAAAGAGTCAGGTTGATGAAGTGCTAGAGCTCAGCCAGTTGGCTAGTGATGTGACACGTTTTGAACACGGCGATCAAACCTTAGTCGGTGAGAAAGGGATCATGTTGTCAGGTGGTCAGAAGCAGCGCTTAAGTATTGCGCGTGCTTTATTGCAACCCACCGACCTGATCATCATGGATAACGTTCTATCGGCTGTCGACTATGAAACAGAACGTAAGATCTTGGAAGGTTTGTTTAAACGTTTGGAAAATCAATCGGTTCTTGTGGTTTCACACCGCGTTAATGCCCTTGAATATATGGATGAAGTCATCGTGTTGAACGAAGGTAAAGTGATCGCGAAGGGCGACCACGCCACGTTATTGAAAATCTGTGATTACTATTACGATACATGGCAACTACAGCAGAATGAAACGGAGGCAGCAGCATGTTAAAACGTGTTGATCTCAAGTACCTCAAGCACTTTTTTAAGTTTGCTAAGAAATACAAAGGCTCTGCGATTCTGGGCATCGCTATGCTTCCTCTTTCTGTCATCACGAGCTTGTTGTTCCCTTGGCTGATCATTCAAGTGATCGATGTTCACCTGAGTCACGGGGATATGGATGGACTGCTCGAGTACGTCTTCTATCTCGTTGCCGTGCTGGTGGCGAGCTATGTGGTGGATACCACCTATTCGTACAACCTACGTAAAACCGGGCAATACACGATAACTGACATGCGCTCAGTGTTGTTTGCTCGCGTGCTCAAACTGCCACGCAGCTATTTTGATAACACACCGATTGGCGTAACGCTTTCACGATTAACCAGTGATTTGGAAACCATCGGCGAGACGTTTGTTCAGTCGGTTGTCGGGCTAGTTAAAGACAGCATCAATACCATTGCTCTGTTAGTGATGATGTTCTTTATTGATTGGCAGTTAACGATGATTGTATTGATCATTATGCCACCAGTGATGTATTTGACGGTTTATGTACGAAACCGACTTCGTGCACTCTATAAGGTGACTCGTTCTTCGTTGGCTCGCGGTATTGGCTTTTTACAAGAAGTCTTATTTGGCATGAAAACCGTTCAGATGTACCGAGCGGAAGAGCAAGTCGAGCAACGCTACCAAGGCTATACCGATGAGTTTTTAAGAGCGCAGAAGAAGATCAATAAATACGATGCGATTTTGTTCTCGTTTATCTCTGGCATCACCTCCATCACTATCGCGATTATGATCTGGTATGGCTCTGAGCAAGTGTTAGAAGGGGCGCTCACCTTGGGTGTGCTGATTGCGTTCATCAACACCTTAGAGAAAGTGTTTGTTCCGATTCGTGACTTTACTTCGCAGATCGCTTCGATTCAGAGTTCATTTGCAGCGTTTGACCATATTGAAGAGCTGTTTGTTGAGCCGACTGAAGAAGAAGGGCGCAACCTGTTGTCATCTAACAAGGTTGAGAAGCAGCTTGAACAGTTTGTGAGCCTAGAGTTAAAGAACGTAAGCTTCCGCTACAAAGACGACTCTCCCTACGTTCTAAAGAATGTCTCGTTTGTATTGGAGAAAGGGCATCAAATCGCGCTTGTGGGTTCGACGGGCTCGGGCAAGTCGACGATTCTGCGTCTGATCTCTAAAGCCTACCAAGACTATGAAGGCAGCATTTTGTTGAATGGAATAGAGCTGTCACAGATCTCAAGTGAAGACTCTGCTCATTTGTTCTCAATGATGATGCAAGACGTGCACTTATTTGAAGAGACCATCCAATTCAATATCGCGCTGGGCAAAACGCATCTATCTAGAACTGAGGTTGAACAGGCGGCGCGCTATGTTTATGCCGATAAGTTTATTGAACAATTGCCACAAGGTTATGACTTCCACTTGGAAAAGAACGGCTCTAACTTGTCTGTAGGGCAAACGCAGCTTATCTCGTTCGCTAGAGCGGTTGCACAGGGTGGTCAATTGATGATGCTTGACGAGGCGACCAGTTCGGTAGATTCAATCACCGAAGACCTGATTCAAAAAGCAATGCAGCGCCTTTTCAAGGAAAAAACTGTGATTGCGATTGCACACCGTTTGAGTACCGTTCGTCACTCAGATACGATTTTGGTGTTGGAAAAGGGTGAAATTGTTGAGCAAGGTAATCATCAACAGCTGGTGGCACACAATGGTATTTATGCTGGCTTGTTACAAGAATCGATTGTAGAAACGGGCGATTCTCAAGTAACGGTTGCCTGATCACTTCAAATCAGGTTTACCGTTATCGATACTATGAATTGGTGTTGCTTATGTTTCACCAATTTCTATTCTTTTCTAGTATTCCCAGTAGCTTAGGGAAAATAAAACATATTTTACGATTATTAATATGTTATGATCTCCCTACTACTAAAGGGGTGTCTTAGGGCATCGGGATGTATGCAAGCAAAAAGAACCGGCTTGTGTCAGTCACTTTCTGGCGAATATGGAATCGAAAATGTTGTTGGAAGAAGTTGTAGAAATTATCGAATTAACCGACTCAGACCATTTATCTCAAGCAATGGAACTGTTTAACGAGCATGGTTTTGTTGATACTGAGTCTTTACCTTTTATGAATGTTGTTTTTGAAACAGCACCAGATCAACTTGCGAAGAAGCTGTCGCAGATTGGTTTTAAAGGTTTAGTGCAAGTCGAAAAGAATGAAGATGCATCGGGCTTCACCATTATTGATGCTGACCGCGTTCTGCTAAAAGATTCTGCTTAGTTGAAAGGCTCTGCTTAGCTGCAAGATTCTTCTTAATGACAAGAATAAGATTCAGCTTAGTGAAAAGACTCTATCCAGTTCAGTAACACCCGTTATGATTATTTGAGGTTAACACAGTGACAACAGCAACCGTTTCATCAACAGAACAACATATTTCCAACGAACATGCGCTTTTAGGCGCATCGTTATTAGCGTCTCAAAAAGTTGAGTTGGCTCTGTTCAGTGTGATCTCTAAATTAGCTAAAGCCCTATCAAAAGAGCAGCAACAGTCATTAGGTTTGGATTTGGATACCTTTTTAAGGGAGAAGCCAAGTGAACAAGCCTCGACTCTGAGCCGCTACGAAAATACGTTTGGTGAACAACTTCCTTTGAAGGCTAATGAACTCAACGATTTTATTTATCATCGAAACTTGGTCACTCGTGGCTTTTGGCGTGTGACTGGTGCTGATGTTAAAGGCGGTGAGAAACTTGCTAACCCAGAGCTTTATTTAAAAGAGTTCTTGGCTAAATGTGAATACTGGCAAGTGATGATTGATACTCAAACCAAGTAATCAAATTGAAATAAGAAAGCCATAGCGAACATGCTATGGCTTTTTTGTTGTTTGTGCAAATTGTCTTGAATTCTTTGAATCTAGAGCATCATCTTCAATACATAGTTCCTAGAGACAAAGTGATGTTTAAGTGCGGCACTGATATGCAGCACAATTAAACAGGCTAGGGCAATACAACTGGCACGATGTAAATAGAAAAAGAAGCCGTTGATTGCAGAGTCGGTAATTAGATTATTTACGCTCACTAACCAAAATAAAGAGTACGGTTCTTTTAGCATTAAGTAGCCGGTGCTGAAAACCATAAACATCACAAGATACATCAAAGAGTGTGCAAGCTTGGCAACGCATTTTTGCCCTTCAGGCACAGAGGTTGGCATGCTTGGCGACGAGCGAAAGTGGCTCCAGATATAACGAACCACAAGCAGTGGCGTCGCAACGGTCGCCAATGACATGTTGAGCACTGACAGAAAAGAAAACAGCTCTGGATGACTGGTGACATAGTGCATCACATACCCTGCGATCGTTGCATAGATGATTACAGAAGCCATTACCCAGTGCAGTACACGGCTTACTAAATCGTATCGTGGATTATTCAAATTAACCTCGTTCTGATCGTTATTAATATAAGATTCATCTCGATGCAATAAACCATTTTTCGGTATATTCGCATCGCGAATTAATCATATAGAACAGTATTACGCGGTATTTTTATAATTTAGAAATTAATGATGTTGCTTCAGGTGTTTTATAATTATCAATGATGTTTTAGAGTGTTAATTCCAATATGGACATAGCAAACTTGTCGACTTCCTAGCTTGTATGCCTATTACGAGATACAGTTAGTCTAAATATAAACATATAAGGAATGTATAATGCTTCGAATCTTATTGGTTGCAGTTATCTCGGTGTTCAGCACGATGAGTTTTGCAAGCGAAGATGTTAAGTACTCGGAACAAGAGTATTTGGATAGACCGCTGATGGAACGCTATATCTTGGATGAGTTGAAGCAGCTTCGAATGGAACAGCAGGATCTTGAAAGACGCTTGACCATTCAGATGACTGACCGGGAACTGACTGTGGCAGACAAGTCTCTGAATTACGCCAATGTAACCGTAACCTACTTCTTCTACATTATTGCTGGTGTGGCCTCTCTTATCGCGCTGGTGGGTTGGCAATCCATCAAAGAGCTTAAACACACAACTCAAGACATGGCTGATAAGCGACTTAATTCTATCGCTCAAGACTATGAGAAGAAGTTTAATGTTCTTGAACGGGATCTTAAGCGCAAGACCAGAATCATTTCCGACAACAACCGCGAAATTGAAATTATCAATGAGATTCATAACCTATGGTTGAGAGCACAGAACGCACAAACGGCAGAGCAAAAAATTGAAATCTACGATGAAATACTGAAGGTTCGTCCTGGAGATTTAGAAGCACTTACTGCCAAAGCTGACGCTGCTATGGATATACAGGAATACCACTGGGCAATGAGTCTTTGTAACCGTGTATTAGAAGTCGATGACCAAAATGCTCATGCCTTGTATCAACGTGCTTGCGCCTATGCTCGATTAGGGGCAGAAGGTCAAGCTATCGATGACTTAGAGCGCGCTATTGAAGCCAGTGGGTCCATGAGAGAGCTGCTAACTGAAGAGCCGGACTTTGAGATGCTGCGAGGCTTAGAACGCTTCGAAGTACTTCGTGAAGAGTAATATGAGGTAAAGATCCGTGTTAACTAAGGTGGTGGGCTTTGCATGCTCACCATACTTTCACACCTATCGCGCTATGGTTTCTTACATTTCATTTATTTTTTTGATTTAATTGTTATGTTATAACACTTTCTAAGTTCCTCGTTATAACCGCTAAGTATTTTATGAAGTTCCTCCGTATTGGTCTGATCGTTACTGCGATCAGCGCATTTTCCCTTGCTGCTTTGCTCTCTTTTCACTCCAAACCAGCACCAGAAATCTCTATCAAAATAACACCTTACCAAGGTTCTCAACCTAATGATAAGGAAGTCATCGACTCGCAAGCGACTCCCAACTCTTTGGTTAAGGTCCATTATTTTGTGAAAGTTGGCGATACGCTAAGCAACATCTTTTCGTCATGGCAACTGCCATATGGAACCGTTCAAAAGGTGATGGAAGCGGATCTGGAGTCTTTGAAACTCGACACAATAAAACCTGGTGACCATCTAGAGTTGCTTTTGGATAGTGACTCAAAACAGCTTGTGGAGCTGATTTATCACGAGAGTTTGGTTGAGCAAGCAGCCTTTACTCGAAATGATGATGGAAGCTTTAATTACCAATTCCATGAAATGCCTGGCGAATGGAAAGAAAAGCTCTATACGGGCACCGTTCATGGCAGTTTTTCAACGTCAGCATACAAAGCGGGATTAACAACCGCCCAGATCGCCAATATTACTCGAACGTTAAGAGACAAGATTAACTTCTCAAAGCAGTTAAGAGCGGGCGATGAGTTTAATGTGTTGGTCAATGAGCAATACACAGGCGACCATCTAACAGGAAAAACAGAGATCCAGGGCATATCGATTAGGTTACGAGGTAAGGAAGTGGCCGCGTTTCTTGCTTCAGATGGACGCTTCTACGACAGAGAGGGTAACAGCCTTGAGCAAGCGTTCAATCGCTACCCAATAGACAAACAATTCCGAAGAATTACTTCGCCATTTAACCCATACCGTAAGCACCCAGTGACCGGACGTATATCTCCGCATAATGGTACTGACTTCGCAACACCCGTAGGGTCGCCAGTTTATTCAACCGGTGATGGTCGAGTTATTGCTATTCGTAACCACCCGTATGCGGGGAAATACATAGTGATTGAGCATAACAGCGTTTACAAAACTCGCTATCTGCACTTGAGCCGATTCTTGGTTAAGAAGGGGCAACAGGTTAAGCGTGGGCAGAAAATTGCGTTGTCTGGCACGACTGGTCGCGTAACCGGGCCGCATTTGCATTTTGAAGTGCTGGTGCGTGGAAGAGCGGTGGATTCGATGAAAGCGAACTTACCTTTAGCAAGTTCTATCTTACCTGAAAATAAAGGTGCATTCTTGGCGAGAGTTGCCTCGTTTGATGACATGCTCTCCGGGCAAAAGGTTGCACGAGTAACATCAAGCTAAGTATCAGCTTATAACTGTTCTAACCCTTTGGTGGCTAGTCATCAAAGGGTTGGAACGAGTTTTCATTAGGCTGCCTGATTGCTCAATAGCTTAATAGATTAAGTGCTCAACATCTTATATGCCCAAGTGCTCATGTGTTGAGATCTTAAGTGACTAAGTGACTAAGTGACTAAGTGACTAAGTGACCAAGCGATTGAGCGACTAGGCGATTAAGCGACGACCACTGCCGTGCCACTAGCAGAGACCATCAACATGCCATTACCTGTTCCCAAGACTTCGTAATCAATATCTACGCCTACCACCGCGTTGGCACCCGCTTCAATCGCTTTCTGTTCTAACTCTTTGAACGCGTAGTTACGTGCTTTTTCCAGTTCTTTCTCGTAGGTGCCAGAACGTCCACCCACAAAGTCACGAATTCCTGAAAACATATCTTTGAAAACGTTCACCCCTAGAATGGCTTCTCCGGCAATAACCCCTTTGTAATCGACAATGCGCTTGCCTTCGACTGATTGTGTGGTGGTAATAATCATAATGGCCTCTTGTAAGCTTGCTGAGCTGTCACTCGCTTATTGATTGATAGTTTGGTCTTGCTCTTGAATGTCATCGTTCAGTGCTGTCTCTGAGCGTGTGAATTCATGTCTTAACCATGTTCTCAGTTTTAGCACACTTTCTTGTTTTAATTTGTTTTTTGGGCAAACAAAGTAAAAATCTTGGTGCGGGTTAGCAACCGGTTTACCCAATTCGACAAGCATCCCATGGCTGATATCATCTTTCACAAACAAGCGATGCGTTACTAGTACGCCTAACGAACGAATTGAAGCTTGCACCGCTTGAATGGAGACATCGAACGTCAGATTGCTATGGAATGTGGGCAGTGGAATTTGGTAATTGTCGCACCACACTTGCCAGTCGTGTTGCCGCCTGAGGTTAAAAACGCCAATGGTCGGGTTTTGTTTGACGAGTTGCTCGACGCTCAATCCGGTCTGGTTTTTTAATAGAGTAGGGCTGCACACCAAGACCAGATCATCGTCGCCCAGTTTCTCGCTGTAATATTGCTCCCACTCATTGGGCTTGCCATGTACGAGCGCAACATCGACCCCTTCCTGTTCAATATCGAAAGGGCCAGTTAGCGTCGAAATACGGATATCAAGTGAGGGAGCGAAAGCTTGGAAGTCGGGAACTCGTGGGATCCACCAGTGCATCGCGAGCGAATTGACCATGTTGAGGGTAATGCGGTGGTCGTTAGGCGTTCTGGCAAGCTCTTCGGTCGCCTCTATCACTTGCTCAAGTGCGGGCGCGACTTTGCGGTAATATCGCTTACCTGCGGCATTAAGAACAACACGACGACCGACTCGTTGAAACAAAGGCTTGTTGACCAGTTGTTCTAACGACTTTATCGCTTGGCTTACCGCAGAGTGACTGACGTACAGCACCCGAGCGGCGTCGGTCATGCTGCCAGTCTCAGCGACAGCAATGAAAGCGTAAACGGATTTAAGCGGAACGAGTTTTTTCATTGGTAAGTTTTCCTTACAGTTATCGTTAATATTACTCGCTATTTTTCATTACGTCACGCCTCTAAAATAGATGTCATAGGAGGTGATAATTATGTCTGATATTACCAAGGCGACGACTTTCATGTTGTTGTCGACGTTCAGTTTGTCTTTAAGTGGCTTGATGGCCAAGTATCTATCTGAAGTGATGCCCACTTCGTTACTCAGTTTTGTGCGTTTTTTGTTACCCAGTCTGTTTTTATTTCTTTTCCTGACTTTTTACAAAATCAGCAAGCCGACACGAGAAATGTGGAAACCTTTGGTGATGCGAGCGATCTTTATGGTGGCGTGTCAGTGGTGTTTCCTTACTTCACTGCAAACCTTAACGCTGGTTGAAGGGGTTGTGTTATTCAGTACGGGTCCTCTGTTTATTCCATTGTTAGAAAAGTTAATATTTAGAACCAAGATTCATACAACGACGATAGTGTGTTTAGCTGTCACCTTTGTTGGCGTAGTGATGATGGCGGGGGATTGGTCGCAGTTTGAGTTGGGTTCGGAGTTCTTTAGACCTGCGCTTCTGCTTGGGCTTCTCGCGGGGGTATTTAATTCTGGCTCGCAAGTGAGTTTGTACCGAGCGTCTAAAACCAGCCTGACTCCGGCAGAGCTTAACGCGTGGACCTTTTTAGTTGCGGCAATTATTGTGATACCAATGGTGGTGTTTACTTCTGTTTCTGCGGTGCCTGATGTACTTGAAAGTGCAGAGAAAGGAACCTTGTCGGCGTTGCTGTCTTTTGACGATTTACGCTGGATTGTTCTCGGATCACTTGGTCTTGCACTGTTTACCATCAATACCCAAATCTTCCGTTCCAAGGCGTATAAGCTTGCAGACAGTGGCTCCCAGTTGGCACCTCTGATTTTTACTAACATGCTGTTTAGCGCGCTTTGGCAGGGCTTGTTCTTTGATGATGTGTTTTCTACACAGCAGATGATTGGCATTAACCTGATTGTCGTGGCGAGCATCACCAATACATTGCTGGCAAAAAGACACAGCAAGGCGAAAGCCAAACAAAAACCGCACACCACAGTGGCTGTAGCGACTGTAGTGGACGTTGCGGTATTGGACTCGGCAGCTAAAAGCTAACCATTGAGTTATGGCTTATCCTCTGAATGGTTAATTTAAAACTTAGAACAATGAGCGTATGTATTCTTTTACTCGGTCGATGTGTTCGTGCGGGTCAATCTCGCAGCGTTGGTTCATTTCTAGGAATCGCTCAGCGTATTTATCGTAGATTTTGTTTTCCAAAAACAGTAAATACAACTTGGGATCGATATGACCGCTGGTGGCCATGTCGGTCATGATGTTGAGTGATTCGCTTAAGAGTTTACCTTTCTTATAAGGGCGATCACTAGAGGTGAGCGCTTCAAAGACATCAGCAATTGCCATTGCTCTGGACGGCAGAGGTAACTGGTCTTCGTTTAAGCCTCTTGGGTATCCCTTACCGTCGATACGTTCGTGGTGTCCGCTGGCGATATCCGGAATGTTTTGAAGGTAAGGCGGGTAAGGCAACTTGTTGAGCATGGTGAAGGTTTGGATAATATGATCGTTGATCATGAAACGTTCTTCATCGTTTAGCGTACCACGGCGTACTTTCAAATTGTGCAGTTCACCTTGGTTGTATTTAACTTCTCCGGGCTTAAGTACAAACGCTTCTTGCCATACATCGGCAGGGTTAAAGCCATTGTCCCAAGGTATTTTATGCTCCGGTTTGTCTGCAAGCAGAGGCTCCATGACAGGCAAACCCTTTTCCTGACTTGTTGGCTCAGTTCTCTCTTTCTCAACCGACTCTTTTTGGGTGTTAAATCTCTCTTTTTCAGACCAAGACAAACCCAATTGATCATCCAGTGTACGTTTCCATTGGCGTTTAGCTATTTGATCTAAGCGTTCTAGCTGCTCTTCCGTCATATATTCGCCGCCAAGATTACACTCAGCAACGAAGGCAAACTCCTCATCCAGTTCAGACAGGCTTTGTTCGAGTATTTTGAGTTGTTCTTCTTGTAGTGCACCGTTCGCCATCGCTTTCCAGTAATCGGTTTCCGCTTGCTGTTTCAACAACTCAAAACGCATTCGCACTTCGTGGATTCGGTCGTAAATGGTTTCCAGTTTTGTTGCCTTATCTACCACATATTCAGGCGTGGTCACCTTGCCGCAGTCATGAAGCCAAGCGGCGAGCATCAACTCTTCCCACTGTTTACTGTCCAATGAGAATTGCGGGTAATAGCGGTCATCATCTATGGTTGCTTGAGTTAGCCATTTGGTGAGCTCAGGCACTCGTTGGCAATGCCCGCCCGTATAAGGTGACTTGGTATCAATCGCCGATGCAATCAGCTCAATAAAGGCATTAAGCATGTCTTTTTGTTGCTGCATTTGGTCGATGTTGTCTTTCGCTATTTCCGCAAAGCTGAGCAACTCTCTTAAAAAGGCGTGCTTGTCTGCCTGCATCTTGGTAATTGGTCTCTCATAGCCAATTGCCACAATCCCTACCAACAGTTTCTCTCGGTTTAATAGTGGAAATAGGTACAGGTCTGAATTGAAGATCGAATCTTGGTAATAGTTGAGAACATTGTCTTCTCTGTTCAAATGGATCGTCTCACCAGATTTAAGCTGACACAGCAACCAAGGCGTGTGTTTGATGAAGTCATTGATGTCGGCCTTAAAAGGAAGAATGGCAAGGTTGGCTGCCGTATCAAACACGTCTTTCTCTTTGGATTGAGTGAAAAGGACAATGGTTTCTGCTTTGGTAATTAAATAGCTTTGATGAGCAATGTTCTTGGCTAAGATCGAAAACTCCTGATTCCCGGCGGTGTCTCGAAGTAGGGTAATCAGATCATGAAGCGTGTGTTCCATTAGCTCAATCGAGTGGGCGAGGTTAGCCACTTCTTGAATCATGCTTTTGGGATAATGAGTACGCCTGAAGTCGAACCGAGCGATGTTGTCGGTGAGTTGCATCAGCGTATTGAGCGGCTGAGACAGTCGATTAGCAACAAACCATACGATAGCGAAGCAGATGAACAACATCCCAATCGCGACCGCAACTTGCTTGTCTCGCATCGAGATAAGATCAGCGAGCAGCTCATTGTGTGGCGTCGCTTCTGCCAAGTATAAGGTGACATTTTGAGTCAGTTGAACCGGCGTTAGCGTTAGTGCCCAAGTGTTTAAGTTGTACTCAACGTTTTTTAGATTGAGGTTAAACTTCTCTTCATCAGAGATAAGCGGCGCAATAACGGACGCTTTCAATGCTTCCATCTGTTCACGTTTGGGCACATTAAAGAAGCTTTGGTCTTGCTCACTGCCAGAGAGATTCCCCGTCGTTTGGTTGTTCGTTTGCTCAGTTTTACTTGTGTCATCAGATTGGGAGTCAGGCTTGGGTACTGATAGCTCAAGTTGATGCTGACCGAGAAGATTAAAATGTTGATCGAACAAGGCGAGTCGGGTTTGCGGAGAATAAGCTAATTCACTGATCTGAGAAGAGAGGGAACTCAACGTAAAGTCGGCACCAACCACATGCTTGCCATCGGCAGAACGCCTAGAGAGTGTAATGCCATTGGTTTGCAGGAAATAGAATAGATAGGGCTCAGAGAGTTGTATTGAGCCATCAGGCTTTGCGTTACGAAACCAAGGACGAGTGGTGGGGTTGAACTTACTCTCTGCTTGTCGAGTACTGATCACTTGATGTGCGCCATCAAGATAGGTAATAAAGTTTTCACCGTCTAGATTGGTGCTGCTGACCATCATGGTCGCTTTAGCGGGCGCGCTGTTTTCGGCTCTCTGTTTATTGGTGCTTAATGGACGAAAGATTCTGAAGTCACCATCTTCAGAACCATAAAATAGAGCGACCAAATTGGTGTTTTGCTTGAATATGATATCGACCGAAGCAAGCCAAGAGTCTTTTTCGACAGCGGAAGCTTGATGAGCAACAAACGGGCTCACCGCCATCACATTTAAGGTTGTGATAACAGGGGCAATGGCTTGTTTAAATACTGATTCCAGTTTGTCGCGGTGCTCATTACTGATCTCGCGCACTGTGCCTAGCAGCAGCTCTTGGGAGTGCCGATAACTAATCGAAATCAATACCGCACCGACAAGTGTTGTCAAAATTAGGAAAAGGCTAGTGATGTGGATACTCAGCGGATATCGTCTTCTTCTCATCTAACACTCCAGTTTGTAGGCTGGTTTAAGTATTGACGAACTTGGGTAGGTTGCAAAAAATTGGCGCAATTACCGAGTGTGTGCGGTTCGACTTAGATAAGACCAAGCGCTGGCTGGCTCTGGTTAGCCACGTATTCCCGTGTCGTGTAAATGAACCAGTAATAAACCTTTATGTTTGGGTGCTAATTGTCACTTTCAGCTGATAAACTGGCCGAATTGTTGCCATTAGGCATTCATTTTCTGAAGTATTCTTTTCCTGAAAGAGATTCAGAGTTACTTTCTGAAAAACGTATTTTGACCGAGCGAAGAGGGCATTGATTCATGGAACTCAAAGTAGATACTCACACCCACACATACGCAAGTGGTCATGCTTACAGCACATTGATCGAAAACGCCAAGTCGGCAAAGCAAAATGGTTTAGCCATGTTTTGTACTACTGATCATTCAGAATCAATGCCGGGCGCGCCACACTATTGGTTCTTCAGCAATCAGCGTGTGCTCCCTCGTTTTATTGAAGATATCGCAATTATTCGAGGTGTTGAGTCAAACATCATGAACACACAGGGTGAAATCGACATTCATCCGAGTGTGGATAAGAACTTGGATTGGGTGATCGCGAGTTTTCATGAGCCAGTATTTCGCCCATCGGATGTCGCTACCCATACAGAAGCATTGTTGAATGTGATTAAGGGCGGTCGAATTGATGCGCTTGGTCACTTAGGCAATCCTAATTTTGATTTCGATTTCGAAGCCGTTATTCAATGTGCGGTTGAGAACAACGTGGCGATTGAGATCAACAACACCACACTCAAAGGCAATAGCCGAGTTGGCAGTGTTGACCGCTGCTATGAGATTGCAAGAATAGCGAAAGCGAAGGGTGCATTTATTACAACAGGCAGCGATGCGCATTTCTGTTTAGATGTCGGTGGCTTAGACTTAGTCGCAGCATTGTTAGATGAAGTGGGCGTAGATTCGAGTAAAGTGATTACCCATTCGCCAAAGCAGTTCCTAGCCTTTTTGGCCTTGCGCGGTCGTAATGAAATCCCAGAATATTCAGATCTTGTTTAAGAGAATGTCGGCGGGTTTGCATTTCGACACAATCAATTTTTGTGCCTGAAAGATTTTTGTATACACTAGCCGAAAATAATAAAGTCGAAGTGCCACAGTAATGACGGCTCTAACTTCAAAGACACCGCTTCACTTGGAGAAACAATGAAAACTCGCTCAATCCTTTTATCTGGCTTAATCGCTGCTTCAGTATTGTCTGGCAACGCATTTGCTAATGTAGACCTTAAGAAAAACATGCAAGAAATGAAGCTTGCGTTCAAACAAGCGGCAGAAGCTCAAAGCATTGAAGAGATGCAAAAGCCTATCGTTCGTTTAGATACGCTAGTGGCAGAGCTGAAAACGGGTGTTTACCCAGTCGAGAAAGAAGACAACTTCATGGAAGGCTTCAAAAAGATCAGTGCATCACTGGATAGCATTGAGCAGAAGCTAGACCAAGGTGACTTAGCGTCGGCACAGCAAGAACTTCGTACTATTGATGGCCTTCGTGAAGAGTACCATGAGAAGCGTAACCCAAGCATCTGGAGCAAGATCTTCGGTTAATTCGTTAATCATGAACGTTTGCTAGATAGGTAACAAAGAGCAAACCTCAAGATTCGATTTCTAAAACGCCGCCTTACATTACCCTCTTTCGAGGAAGGTGTAAGGCGGCGTTTTTATTGTCTCTTTTATCGAAAGCCTGCTGCAAAGAGATGAGTATTACTTTCTTAGTTTTAGTGTTGTAACCAGTATTTAACGAAAAAGAGTGTGCGTTAGCTTCAATTTTTTAACTTGCTGTTAATCTTTACGTTTACCTATATTCCAAGTCCCTCATAATAAGGGAAATTTATAAAGACTTGGAATAATGCGCCGAACCTCGTTCAACTTCTTCATGTTACTTGCAACAGCATTAAGCTGGGCGCTAGTGACATTAATGCCTGTTATCAATGCTCATGGTAATAGTGCGGGAGTATGGGCGTCGTTATGTACGGTCAATGGCTTTGAATTGGTTCAAATCGAAGAAGGCGAACCTAATACTCATAAAGGAAAGCCGTGTCCGTTTAGCCATTTTTCCACGTTTCACCAAGATGAACTTCCCACTACACTACTGACAACTCGACTGAGTTCTATTGTCTCCGACAGCTACGCTTTTTTGGCTCTAAGCGAACGCTACACGAGGCAAGCCCCGCGCGGCCCTCCCTTTGTTATTGCTTAAACCTAACCCATTAAAATAATTAAAAAATAAAGTATTAAGTAAAGTTAAACATGCTCAGATTACTTTCTGATTTTTCAGAAGGTATGTTTGCGTGTGTCAAAGGAAATTATAATGTTGAGAAATGAATCTCATACCAATCCGGAAAATTAACTGATCAGGTCAATCCAATCTCTTGTACACATTTAACCCCTGCGAAAGCACAAGCAACTTCGCAGTCTAAAAGCAGTGCAACAACCGGTTCGGAAACCAATATAAAAAGCAAAGACCGCAATAAAACCCTCTATTTCCTCACATGGCGCTGGCACTTCTATGCTGGGCTATTTGTTATCCCGTTTATGTTAATGCTGAGCATTACAGGTTTGGTGATGCTGTTTGATGATGAAATCGAATTGACTTTCCACCACGAAGCCCTAGAGATTGTTGCATCGGGCGAGCCGATTAAAGTGTCACAACAGTTAGCTGCAGTACAACTTCAATACCCACAAGGTTCGGTTACCCAGTTTGTTCCGAGCAAAGCTCCTGATCTGGCTAACCGCTTTTCGGTAGCACTTGTAGACGGCACATCGGTCTTCGCCACGGTAAATCAATATACGGGCGAAGTGGTCGGAGAGATTCCGCGTAGCGACAGCCTGTACCAACTCGCGAATGACATTCACGGCACTTTGTTGATTGGGGTGATTATCTAATTGAAGTCGCAATAAGCTTGTCTATTCTGTTGCTCATCAGTGGTATTTACTTATGGTTACCTAGAGATAACGCGAGCCGCGCTGGTTTTCTTAAGCTTCGATTTGGTTCAGGAACGCGTATTTTAATGCGTGATCTGCATGCGAACATTGGAGGTGTGTTATCGCTCGTTCTGTTGTTGTTTATTCTGTCTGGATTGGCTTGGACAGGCTTCTGGGGCGGTAAATTAGTTCAAGCATGGAGCACTTTCCCTGCTCAAATGTGGGACGATATTCCGCTGTCTGATAAGACGCACACATCGCTTAACCATGGCTCAGAGGAAGAACTTCCATGGAATCTAGAACAAACACCGCTGCCGTTGTCTCAAGATAAGCCTGCAGAACATGTACATCACGTGGAAGAGGCATCTGAACCTCATGATCACTCTAAGATGGGCGAAGACCACTCTCAACATGTGATGTCAGCAAGCAGTTTCGGGATTGATGATGTTATCCAAAAAGCGCACTCACTTGGTTTCACTCAATACAAGGTGAATTTCCCGCGTTCAGAAACAGGTGTTTACACGGTCACAGCCAACACTATGGGCGGTGACATCATCGATCCAACGCAGGATCGTACTACGCACCTCGACCAATACTCAGGTCGTATTCTGGGTGAGGTGACATGGCAAGATTATAACTTCATTGCCAAAACGTTAGCGGTAGGTATTTCATTGCATCAAGGTGACATCAGCATCATTAACAAGCTTCTAAATGCTTTGTTTTGTTTGGCGTTCATTGTTGTGTCCGTGACTGGCGGTGTGATGTGGTGGATACGTAGACCTTCAGGTCAAAGAAAGCTTGGCACGCCACCGAAGTTTGGCGATGCAGGGCTTTGGAAGACAGGTTTAGTGATCGTGATAGTTATTTCAGTACTGTTTCCACTGGCGGGAGCGACGATCGTGACAGCAATGCTGCTGGATTGGTTACTATTTTCACGCGTTGAGAAATTCAAGACGGCATTGAGTTAATTGATATACAAACTGACCTCCTTTTTGAGGAGGTCAGTTTCATTATTCAGATGACATGCTCTGTTTATTAAGAAGACGTTAGACTTGTACAGCTCTATATTTGATAAAGCTCTAGATTTCATAAAGCTCTAACGGAAGCCCGTCAGGATCGGCAAAAAAAGTAAATGCTTTACCTGTAAATTCATCAATTCGGATCTGTTCGACTTCGATTCTTTGTTCTTCCAAATAGCTTTTGATTTGTTGAACGTCATCAACACAAAAAGCTAAGTGTCTTAGCCCTTGAGCTTCAGGAAAGCTAGGCCTTTCTGGCGCGTTAGGGAAGCTGAATAGTTCTATTTGAGCACCATTAGGTAGCGCTAAATCAAGTTTGTACGACTGGCGAGCCTCACGATAGTTTTCGGCAATTATCTCAAGTTTCAAAATCTCAGTGTAAAAGTGTTTCGACGCGTCGTAGTTTGAACAGATTATGGCCGCGTGGTGTATTCCTTTCAGCATCAGTTTATTTCTCCTGCCAACTTGTCACCTAAGTGCTTCATGGCGTAATCAATGAATACACGCAGTCGTGCGGGCATATACTTGGTTTGAGCAAATTGCATCGCGATAGCACCATGGTAGTTACTCTTGATGGTCCAATCTTCCAACACTTGTACCACGGAGCCTTCAGCCAACGCATCTTGAATCACGAAGTCATGGAAAATACCGACGCCTAGACCTTCTTTCACACCTTTCAGTCGCATCTGCGAGTGGTTAACTGCGTAACGTCCACTGACGGGTACTGTGTGAAATTCATCATCTTTAAGAAAATCCCAAATGTGATCTTTGTCTGTCTCTGCAAGATACAAACAGTCGTGTTCAGACAGCTCGGTAGGGTGGTGAGGAATCCCCTTGGCATCTAAATAGTCAGGGCTTGCACACAACACGAGGTTTGTTTTTCCTAACTCTTTCAATACTAAGCTTTCGTCGGGCTTATCAGTCAGGCGGAAAGCAATGTCGATGCCTTGACGTAAAATATCGATGTCGCCGTCAGCCGCTCTCAATTTAAGTTGGATTTCTGGATACTGATTTAAGAATGGAACAACGAAAGGCTGCAATACCGAATTCAAGAAGGCTTCAGGCGCCGCTACCGTTATCGAGCCTGCAGGTTCGGTATGGTCGGAGGTAGACAGTTCAACGGCTTGTTGCGCTGCGTTGATCATCACCACACTCTGATCATAAACCAATTGACCCGCTTGCGTAATGATAAGGGTACGAGTGGTACGCTCAAACAGTTTCACCGATAGCGCTTTTTCCAAGCGGGTGATGAGCTTACTCAAGGCTGATGGTGTCACGCCTAACTGTTTTGCTGCAGCCGTAAAACTACCTTCGTTAACCACCAAAATGAACGAGGCGAGATCCGGAAGCAGGGCGATGAGTTTTGGGTTAATCATAAGTATCCAGTTAAGCTAGTTTCAACGATGAACTTAATGGTCATTGTGAGCGATTTACTTTGATTTGTGAATCAATTTCATTAATTGATTGACGTGATTGCTCTGATAGGTTGTTGTGTTTGAAGCTCATCTGTATAGCGGCGTTGCTGCTGCGCATTCTGAGATGAAAAATTGAGATTTGATATGAAAGCGAAATTAGACGGAAATTATAGCTAATTTGGCGTTTAAAAAAGCAGGTGAAGGGCGTTAATGTGCCCTATGTCACTGGGATGAACTATTATTAGTGCCTGTGATTCATTAATGTTTTTCCAACTAAAGGGATAATCGGAACGGGGATGTTCAACTAGAATATAGGCATAAGTTTTACAGTGTAAATGATCGTGTTGAGATCGTTTACATCCCTACATAAAGCGGCGCGCGATGCTGCTAAATTATAACTAGGAAGGAATGAGACAATGTCTTCTGCATTTTACCAACAGATTCAAACTCAAATCGAAGAAGTTAAAGAAGAAGGTCTTTACAAGTCTGAGCGCATTATTACTTCTGCACAAAAAGCAGCGGTTTCTATCTCGACTGGTAAAGAAGTACTAAACTTCTGTGCAAACAACTACTTAGGTCTTGCTAACCACCCAGCTCTTATCGAAGCAGCTAAAGATGGTATGGATCAGCACGGTTTTGGTATGGCTTCAGTACGTTTCATTTGTGGTACTCAAGATTCTCACAAAGAACTAGAGCAAAAGCTTTCTACGTTCCTAGGTAAAGAAGACACTATCCTTTACACATCTTGTTTTGATGCAAACGCTGGTTTGTTCGAAACAATTCTAGGTAAAGAAGACGCAATCATCTCTGACGCACTAAACCACGCATCTATCATCGATGGCGTTCGTCTGTGTAAAGCAATGCGTTTCCGTTACTCGAACAACAACATGGAAGAGCTAGAGCAGCAACTTATCGCTGCTAAAGAAGCTGGCGCTCGTCACACACTAATCGTAACTGACGGTGTGTTCTCAATGGACGGCGTAGTGGCTAACCTTCCTGCTATCTGTGACCTTGCAGACAAGTACGATGCACTAGTAATGGTTGATGACTCTCACGCAGTGGGCTTCATGGGCGAAAACGGAGCGGGTACTCACGAGTTCCACAACGTTGTAGACCGTATCGATATCATCACTGGTACTCTTGGTAAAGCAATGGGTGGCGCTTCAGGCGGTTACACTTCTGGTAAGAAAGAAGTGATCGACTGGCTACGTCAGCGTTCTCGTCCATACCTATTCTCTAACTCTGTTGCTCCTGCAATCGTATCTGCGTCTATCCGCGTTCTAGATCTTCTTGCGGAATCTGGCGACCTACGTACTCAACTATGGGAAAACTCTGCTCACTTCCGTACTCGCATGGAAGAAGCTGGCTTCACTATGGGCGGTGCAGACCACGCAATCATCCCAATCATGCTTGGTGATGCAAAAGTAGCGGCTGAGTTCGCTGAGCGCGCACTAGAGAAAGGCATCTACGTTGTAGGTTTCTCTTTCCCTGTAGTACCAAAAGGTCAAGCTCGTATCCGTACGCAAATGTCTGCTGCACACTCTCGTGAGCAACTAGACCGCGCAATCGATGCGTTCATCCAAGTTGGTAAAGACATGGGTATCATCTAATTTTAAAGGGGTGCCACGAGCATCCTTTAATTAGATAGAACAACACCCAGTAGAACATATAGATTTTTGATTCTCGCCTTACAGTTAGGCGAGATGAACTAGGTAACATTATGAAAATTAAAGCACTTTCTAAGCTAAAGCCTGAAGAAGGCATTTGGATGACCGAGGTTGAAAAACCTGAAATGGGTCATAATGATCTTCTTATTCGTATTAAGAAAACCGCAATTTGTGGTACTGACGTACATATCTACAACTGGGATGAGTGGTCACAAAACACAATCCCAGTACCTATGGTAGTAGGTCACGAATACGTGGGTGAAGTTGTTGGCATTGGCCAAGAAGTTCGTGGTTTTGAAATCGGCGACCGTGTATCTGGCGAAGGTCACATCACATGTGGTCACTGTCGTAACTGTCGTGGCGGCCGTACTCACCTTTGTCGTAACACAACAGGTGTTGGTGTTAACCGCACTGGTGCGTTCTCTGAGTTCCTTGTGATCCCTGCGTTCAACGCATTTAAGATCCCTGCAGAAATCTCTGACGATCTAGCTTCAATCTTTGACCCGTTTGGTAACGCAGTACACACAGCACTTTCTTTCGACCTAGTTGGCGAAGACGTGCTAATTACTGGTGCTGGTCCAATCGGTATCATGGCTGCAGCTGTTGCTAAGCACGTTGGTGCTCGTCACGTTGTAATCACTGACGTAAACGAATACCGCCTAGATCTTGCTAAGAAAATGGGTGTGACTCGCGCAGTAAACGTGATGGAAGAGAAGCTTGAAGACGTAATGTCTGATCTTGGCATGACAGAAGGCTTCGATGTAGGCCTAGAAATGTCTGGTAACCCATCTGCGTTCAATAGCATGCTAACTAACATGAACCACGGCGGTAAGATCTCTCTACTAGGTATTCCACCATCAGACATGGCGGTAGACTGGAACCAAGTAATCTTTAAAGGCTTGGTTATCAAAGGTATCTACGGTCGTGAGATGTTCGAAACTTGGTACAAGATGGCTTCATTGATCCAATCTGGCCTAGATCTAACACCAATCATTACTCACCACTACAAAGTGGACGATTTCCAGAAAGGCTTCGACATGATGCGCTCTGGTATGTCAGGTAAAGTAATTCTTGATTGGGAATAAGCTTTAGCTGAGTAACAAGATATTAGAAAGGCGACAGTTTTTACTGTCGCCTTTTTTACATCTCGGAACTCAAGAAAATGGGCGATATGATCAAGGTTCAGTTGCCCATTTTTTACAGCAATGAGTTGTTAACCCAATGCAGCAGCCTGCATGATTAGGCCACAGATGTAAGCGCCGTATGTACCGAGTGCGTAACCAAGTACAGCCATTAGAATACCTACTGGAGCTAATGCTGGGTGGAACGCTGCCGCTACGATAGGAGCCGATGCAGCACCGCCGACGTTAGCTTGGCTACCTACTGCCATGAAGAACAGTGGTGCACGGATTAGCTTTGCCATCACAATCATGATAATCGCGTGGATGGTTAACCAAGTGATACCGATGAAGAAGTAGCCTGGGTTATCCAAGATAGCTGTGATATCCATCTGCATACCAATAGTGGCAACTAGGATGTAGATGAATGCAGAGCCCACTTTAGATGCGCCACTGTGCTCAAGGCTGCGTGTTGATTTGAAGCATGAAGCAATGAGTGCAAACGTAGTCACCATTACGATTAACCAGAAGAATCCAGAAGTCAGGCTGTATTGCGCCAGTTCAGGAGCATTAGTTGAGATCCATGGTGCGATAATGTCGCTAAAGAAGTGTGCTAAGCCCGTAAGGCCAAACGCAATCGCAGTGATCTTCATTAGATCCGTTGTCGTCGTCGGACGCGCGTTTTCTTCTTGGTACTTAGATACGGTTTCTTTTAGGTCTTCGATAGATGAAGTATCGGCTTTTAACCATGCATCAATCTTCTTCTGACGACCTGCCATGATAAGCAATATTGCCATCCAAATATTGGCACAGATTACGTCCACAGTAATCATCGCAGAGAACAACTGATCGTCAACTTCAAATACTTCTTTCATTGCAGCTTGGTTTGCACCACCGCCAATCCAAGAACCTGCCACCGTTGTTAGACCACGCCATACATCACCCGATACAAGGCCAGGATTTATTTGGTCGATGATCAAGATAGCCAATGGGCCGCCAATGATAATACCGACAGTACCGGTTAGGAACATGATGACGGCTTTTGAACCTAGTCCAAAGATCTTGCGCAGATCTGCAGAGATGATCAGTAGAACGAGTGCACTCGGAAGTAAGTAACGGCTTGCAACAAAGTACAGTTTAGAATTCGAAGCATCGATTATGCCGAAGCTGTTTAATAAAGAGGGAACAAAGTAACAAAGCAATAGACCCGGAACGAACGAGTAGAATTTTTTCAGTGCGCTATTTTGGCTACTTTCCGTGATAAAAACACCGCCAAGAATAACAGCTAACATGCCCATTATTACAGCATCATTAGTAATCATTATTATATCTCCTTTAAGGTGAGCGCAGAGGTCTCACTTTTTGAATTGCAGGACTATACCGACAACCGCCATTCGTTACAAATTGTAACGCTAGACATACTTTGAAATGTTTGTGTTAATTTTGATGGTTTGAATTTGTGAATGCAGTGCGCCACTTATTTGCACAGTGAATGGTTGGGCTGAGGCTTGTGCGGCGTATTTAGATATATGCATTGTAACTCAAGCCTTAGAGGGTGGTCGCTATGAATTGGGGCGATGATTGAATGACTTAAATGAGTGCATATATAGCCATGTCTATGGTGTGGTTTATGCGAGGTTGGAATGTTTCAATAATGTAAAAAGTGAATTCACTTTTGCCATGTGGTCAGAAATTAAAAATTTTAGCTAGATCACATAAATCTTTCGGATTACGAGTTCTAGCACCCGCTACTCATGCTCATTTGACGCTTTGTAGGGGGGTAAATGAAAGAAAAAGCGGCTTAAATAGCCGCTTTTGATGCTTGAATAGCATGGTTATCTAGAGCTGTAGTCTAGATTCTGCTTAAGACTCTTCTTCCTCAAAGCCATCTGCATAACCTTTCGGTGGAGGTGTCCAACCACGTTCAGAACGAGAGTGTTTGTCTGAACGGTCTTTTTTCATATCTTCTTTCATTGCTTCTTCAAGGTGAATGAAGATTTGTCGGTAGTTGTTGTCGTAGCGTGGGTTCTCTTCCGCTTCAGACCAAGCTTGGTAAAGCTTTTCAGACTTACGGCTCTCAACGCGTTGATAAGTCGATTTTTGCTGCTCGACGAAGAATGGGTGATGACCCAAAGAACGCAAGGCTTCAGCGCCCATTTCAAGAGCAGAATGGTAGGTCTCTGATTCAACAAAGTCTGCCCCCGCTTCTCTTAGGCGATAACTATGACCTCGGTCGAATGCGCGGGCTAAGATTTTCACTTTAGGGTAGGTGTGTTTAACGTATTTCACTAATTCAACGCTTGAGTCTTGGTTGTCGATTGCCACTACTAGCATCGCGGCTTCTTCGATTCCGGCGGTATGCAATAAGTCGTGACGAGTCGCATCACCAAAGTAAGATTTGATATTGATAGAGCGCAGCAAGTCTACTTGGTTCGCTTGGTGATCCAGAACCACCGTATTGACATCGTTCGACACCAACAAGCGGTTTACGATCTGACCAAATCGGCCGATGCCTGCAATGATAACGGTACCTTTCTCTTCTATTTTGTCTTCTTCTCGATCGTTCGATTTTTGCTCGTAACGGGGCAGAATGACTTTATCAAACAGAATGAACAGACCAGGAGTTAAGAACATAGAGAGGGCAACAACCAGTGATAGTGTTTGAACAATATCCGCAGGTAATACATGGTTCTGTGCTGAGAAGCTGAGTAGTACAAAACCAAATTCCCCCGCTTGAGCCAAGCTCAATGTAAATAGCCAGCGGTCGCTGTTTTTGATTCTGAAGATTAAAGCCAGTGTAAACAACACCAAGGCTTTCAGCGCCATCACGCCAAGAGTTAAGCCAATGATGAGTGCGAAATCGTTAAATAGAACGCCAAAGTTGATACCTGCGCCTACCGTGATAAAGAACAATCCAAGCAATAACCCTTTAAACGGGTCGATGTTAGATTCCAGTTCGTGCCTGAACTCACTGTTGGCAAGTACCACACCTGCTAAGAAAGTACCTAGGGCAGGCGACAAACCAACAAGGCTCATTAGCGCGGCAATACCAATCACCAACATCAGTGCAGTTGCAGTGAAGATCTCGCGTAAGCCAGAGCTCGCAACAAAACGAAACAGTGGCCGACTTAGATAATGTCCACCGACGACCACAATCGCAATTGAAGCCGTAATAACAAGTCCGTATGCCCAACTTGGCAAACCTGCAACTAAACTGAGTTCATCATGGTGTGCAGCGGTTTGGGCGGCACTTTCTGCCAAAGCAACCAATTCAGGAAGAGCCAACAAAGGGATGAACGCCAGCATTGGGATAACGGCAATATCTTGGAACAAAAGTACCGAGAAAGCGTTTTTACCGCCTTCCGTTTTAGACAGGCCTTTCTCATTGAACGTTTGTAGAACAATGGCTGTCGATGAAAGCGCAAAGATCAAACCGATAGTTAAAGCAATCGTCCAAGGTTGACCAAAGAACTGTGCAATTCCCATCACGATAGCGGTCGTACCACCAACTTGAAGGCCACCAAGCCCCATCAATCGGTTTCTCATCGCCCATAGCATCTTAGGTTCAAGTTCAAGCCCGACTAAGAACAGCATCATCACTACACCGAACTCGGCAAAGTGCTGGATGGTTGTTGTCTCTTCGCCAACCAATCCAATGATGGGACCAATCACAACGCCAGCGATTAAGTAGCCGAGAACTGATCCAAGTCCAAGTCTTTTGGCAATAGGGACCGCAATCACGGCTGCAATTAAATAGATAAATGCTTGTAGAAAGTATCCCGTCATTATTTAACCTCTGCCATCAATTCTTCCACAATATGGTTCAACTTTTCTGCCTTGTTGGCTCTTTTGATGTTGATATCACCTGCAACCAAGGCCTGTAAAAGCGTTCTGTAGCTATCGACATGTTGTTGAATACGGTTTTCTTCTAAAGCGGTACGAGATCCAAAAAGCGCAAAAGGCGCAAGATAGTTCATCCCACATAAAGACGCGGTTTGTTCAATTGGGTGAAGCAGTTCTCGAATAGTGAAGTGGTTGTAGCCATCACTTTGGTAAGCATCCTTTTTACCGCCAGCAGTGATGCAACACAGTAAGCTCTTACCTTGTAACTCGTTGCCATCGGTTCCATAGGCGAAGCCATACTCTAGAACGAGATCTTGCCACTCTTTGAGAATTGCCGGTGTGGAGTACCAATATAAGGGGAACTGAAAAATGATGATGTCATGGTCCAATAGGCGTTTTTGCTCACGATCGATGCTGATCTTGAACGTTGGATATTCGGCATAGAGGTCGACGCACGTGACACCGTCAACGCGTTTTGCTTGCTCAAATAACGGTTTGTTTGCTTCAGAACGATGTTGAGAAGGGTGTGCGAATAGCACTAAAACTCGATTTTTCGACATATAGCCCTCTTTGTATATAAACGAATAATACCTATTGGGATTATAGATATACAATAATAGAAGAATGCTTGAAGAACAACGAATTAGCTAATAGTGATTGTTTTTTCATTATCTCATTTCGTATAGTTTACCTTGTTTTAAGGCACTGTATTGTTTATACAATTCAATACTTCGAAAGGATATGAGCTTGTAAAACTAAATATTCGTTAATAATAAAAGCTAACATTTTTACTTTATGTCACCTTAACGTTAGAACGAAACCATTCGACAACTTTTCATACAATGATAACGAATAAAGGAAAGAGTATGAGTACAGATCTGCGTCAACAATGTGATTTTTTGCTTTCTGGTCACTTAGAACCAACTCCGGCACAAACATTCGCTCAGATGGCTCACTGGTGTGAAACAAATAATGTTACTCACGATAGCTACGGTGATGGCGAGTTTATTGAGAGTTTTGAAAAGAAAGTGGCAGATCTGCTCGGTTATGAAGCGGCTGTGTTTGTTATTACGGGCACCATGAATCAACCGACTGCACTAGAAATTGCGTGCCAAGAGAGAAGAAACCCAGTAGTGGCGATGCATGAATCGAGTCATATTATGCGCCATGAACGCCAAGGGTATCAGCTTCAAAATCGTTTTAGTGTTCTTCCTGTCGGTAACGTATTCCGCACTTGGAATGTCGATGACTTAAAGGCATGGCCTGATGAAATCGCAGCCGCATTATATGAACTGCCGATGCGAGAAATTGGTGGGCAGTTACCCGAATGGGAAGAGCTTGAGGCGATTAAACAGTACTGCAAAGAGCAATCGATTCACCTTCATATGGATGGTGCCCGCTTGTGGGAGTGTGGCGCCTATTACCAAAAGTCATACAGCGAGATTGCTAAGGGGTTCGATAGCGCCTATGTCTCGCTGTATAAAGGTCTCAATGGCCTTGGTGGTTCGCTACTGTTAGGCGATAAAGCTTTTGTAGCGAAGGCATCGGCGTGGATGAAGCGCCAAGGTGGTAACGTGTATCACCGAACGCCTTATGTGGTATCTGCTGCGATGCAGTTTGATGAGCGATTAGAACTGATGCCAGCTCTGTATGAACGCACCAAACAGGTTTATCAAATATTACAAGATTACCCTCAGTTCACCGTTAATCCGCAGCAACCGCAGGTCAACATGCTTCACCTATATTTACCTGTGAGCTATGAAGACGGCATTATTGTGAGAGATAACATAGCGAAGAAACACAAGATTTGGATAGGAAACCCAGCGATCAGTGAGTTGCCAAACCAATGTAAGATTGAATGGTATGTAGGGGATAACCTACTAAATTTGCCTGATCATGAGCTGATAGACATTCTAGATTTTATTAGCGAAGAGCTGATTTGATTAACGAAGAGCTGGCTGAAGAAGAACTGATCTAATTGGAACTGAAATGGATACAGGAAAGGGTTCTTATATCCATTTATATAGCTAGGATGTCCGGCTCTGTTACATATACTGGTTGATGTACACATCAACTAAGAACATGAACACTGGAACAGTGCTGAGAAGTCCGAAGAAGACGATTGGCACCCAGTTTTTCATTTTCTTTTTAGGTTGCTCAGTGTTATTCATAAATTCGGCCTTAAATTCGTTGTTGAGTCTGTTTAGCTTTTTGGTACTAAAAATCTAAGTGTATGGTATCAAATAAATGGGTTTAGCCCTATGTAGATTTAGAGAACCGTGGTGTATATCAATCACATAAAATGTAAGTGATTCATAAACGGTTCATAAAGGTTCAACAATAATGAACCTATTACAACAATCATTGCCTTACTCGGCATATTAAATAAATAGCATTCAAAGATTTGGAGAATACAGAATGAAAACAATAGGAAACATCATTTGGTTTCTGTTCGGTGGCGTATTTATGGGACTAGCTTGGTGGTTCTTCGGACTGCTCGCATTCCTAACCATCGTTGGTATTCCATGGGGTAGAGCATGTTTTGTTATGGGTAACTTCTCATTCTTCCCATTTGGTCAGGAAGCGATTTCGCGTGATGAGCTAACCAATGAAATGGACATCGGCACGAGCCCGCTAGGTGTGATTGGTAACGTTATTTGGTTCTTATTTGCGGGGATCTGGTTGGCGATTGGTCACATCATGTCAGCAGTAGCGTGTTTCATTACTATTATAGGTATTCCGTTTGCGATTCAGCACCTTAAGCTCGCGGTTATCTCATTGGCGCCAATCGGTAAAACCGTTGTCGACAAGCGTGAAGCAGAAGCGGCACGAGTAAGAAACTACAAGGGTTAAGACTACAGTTTAAGCCTTATATAGAACTGAAAAAGCACATCACATGATGTGCTTTTTTGTGCCTCGTTTTCTATCTAACGATGCCCCAATCTCACAAACACTCACTAGACATTGTTGAACAAGACTTCAAGCCTAAGGGTGATGTTGGCTTCTTCGGTGTGTTTCTCATGAGGTTCTCGTTCCCATTGATAACGAGGGATGAGTTCGTAGAACAGCCACTCTTTCCATACGTTTTGTCGGTAGGTAACCGAAACCTGAGCGTATTCGTAATGATTATGAGGCTCATCCGTTGCATTAATCGTGGCGCTATATTGAAGTGCTTGGTCTTGGGCAAGGTAGTGATACAAGGTTAGCCCTGTACCATAGTTCCAACCTTTAAGGTCGTCGTTATATCCTGCAAAGCTTGACCATCGAGCCAAGAAATCATCACTTAAAGAAAGATCAAAGTCGATGTCGGTGATCTCACCAGTCTCTTGTTTTTCTTGATATACACGTTGGGTCAGCCTGAATACTGCATCTGTGGTGAGCGGGTAGGTAAAACGATAGCGAGCCTCTATTCTTGGGCGTAATGTCGCTTTGATATTGAAACTACTGTAACCCTTGGCATAGGCGTCATAACGAAGGCCAAGTGCATTTTCTAACTCTTCAGAATCTTGTGGGAAGAAGTCTAAGAATTCTTCATCGCCAACAGACTCGTAGATTAGCTTAAGCCTTTTGCTGACAAAGGGTAAATGCAGGCGTGCGTTGAGCTTGGTGGAATAATCCACGTCACCGCCCTCAGAATAGATGAAATCATTATACCAACGTACAGAGGTTCCGGCTCTGGCGTCCTCGGTAATACGGTCATCCACAAAGAAGTTATCGAACCATATTGCGGGCTGACAAAACTTGCTGTTTAGGTAGTGGTAAGCTTTTTCGACGCGCGTGTCTTCTAACGGTTGGCTGTGACACTCATCCTGTTCCTCCGCGAAGGCAGAGTGGGAAACGAGCGATGCTAATAATGAGGAGTTAACTATCCAACGACTCAATGGAACCTGTTTGTCATTCTATGTATCAATAGTTTGACTATAACTAAGCAGTTATGACAATGCGACTTTTAAAGAGATTTATCTTAATCAGTGGCTATTCAAAACAGAGACTTGAATAACATATGGCAGGTAAAGAAAACGGGCTCAGTAGGTGAGCCCGTTTGTCGATAAGTTTATAAGTGACTTAATGGCAGATTACATTGCCGCTTCGAAAATCGCAGAGATTTCTTCGTGGGTCGCTTGTTTAGGATTAGTAAAACCACATGCGTCTTTCAGTGCGTTGTCAGACAGAGTAGGGATATCTTCTAGCTTCGCACCAAGTTGCGCGATACCTGTTGGGATGTTCACGTCATTTGCTAGTTGAACAATTGCTTCGATCGCAGCTTCTGCACCTTGCTCTGGTGACATACCTTCAACGTTAACGCCCATTGCTTTTGCAACATCACGTAGACGCTCAGGACAAACTTGCGCGTTGTAGCGTTGAACGTGTGGTAGCAAGATAGCATTACACACACCGTGTGGAAGATCGTAGAAGCCGCCTAGCTGATGCGCCATCGCATGAACATAACCTAGTGACGCGTTGTTGAACGCCATACCCGCCATGAACTGTGCGTAAGCCATTTGTTCACGTGCTTCAATGTCTTCGCCGTGCGCTACTGCCGTTCTTAGGTGAGCTTGTACAAGTTCAATGGCTTTAATCGCTACAGCGTCTGTAATTGGTGTCGCTGCGATAGAAACGTAAGCTTCGATTGCGTGTGTTAGCGCATCCATACCTGTTGCAGCAGTCAGTGATGCAGGCTTAGCAAGCATTAGTTCAGGATCGTTTACTGAAATAAGCGGTGTTGTGTGCTTGTCAACGATCGCCATTTTAATGTGACGTTCCTCATCAGTGATGATGCAGAAGCGTGTCATTTCTGATGCTGTACCAGCCGTAGTGTTGATAGCGATAAGAGGCATCATTGGCTTTTCAGATTGGTCTACGCCTTCGTAGTCTGCAATCTTGCCGCCGTTAGAAGCAACCAGAGCAATGCCTTTTGCACAGTCGTGTGGAGAACCGCCACCTAGAGAAACAACGAAATCACAATCGTTGTCAGTCAGCAATTCAAGACCATCGTTAACGTTCGTGATGGTTGGGTTTGGTTGAGTGCCATCGAATACAACTGCGTCTACGCCTCGCTGGCTAAGAAGGTCTTGTACCTGCTTAACTACACCAATTTGATTCAAGATCTTATCAGTTACGATCAGACCTTTTTTAAAGCCTTGAGACTGAATACTATCAGCAGCATCCTTCAGACAGCCAGTACCCATGAAGTTGATTGTAGGGATGTAAAATGCAGTAGACATTGGAAAACTCCGTTAATTATGATTTTTAATTTCCTACATGTTGTCGGCATTCAAGTGGTCGACCATTGATCTGGAACAACTTTGAATTCGAACTACCACTTTGTGGCTAGTCGTTGTGATAGGGCTCATATAGCAATCGTTTTCATGGTTTTTGGCTGTGTTGATTGTCAGTAATAGATCGCGATAAATCGACTAAATTAGAGACAGTATGGAGCTCTATAACAATGAAAAATAAGGTTTTTCATTGAAAACTCTTCTAGTTAGGCTGGTGTCGACGTTTTATCGGAGTCATCACTGCACTCAATTTGAGGATCTTGCGACTCTTCAGACTCAAGGGTGTCTTCTGGCTCCTCGTCATAGTATTTGACAAGAAATGGGGTGAGCATGACAGATGACGGTAAGAAGTGCTTCATAATACCTCTCGGTACTTAAATGTATTTCTTGTATGGTATTGGTTTAATATGTGGCAAAATTTGCGATACATCATGACTTGCTGCTTGTTTTCTATAAATTATTAGATTTATATACAGGCTCACAGATTTACGAGTAAAGTGATTGCCAGCCTACAAGGCGAAGAGAAAAATTAAGCAAAACTACGATAAAAACAAACACAGCACTGCTCAACAACGCGAATAACAGGACAGAAAATGAAGTACGATTGGATATTCTTTGATGCGGATGAAACCTTGTTCCACTTTGATGCTTTTCAAGGAATGAAGCTGATGTTCTCCCGTTTTGGTGTGGACTTTAGTGAACAGGATTATTCGGTTTACCAAGAGGTTAATTTACCACTTTGGGTAGATTATCAAGATGGCCGCATTACGGCAGCTCAACTGAAGCACGCGCGTTTTGAAAGCTGGGCAACAAAGTTAGAGACAACAACAGCAGAACTAAACAGTGCATTTTTGACCGCAATGGCGGATATCTGTTCTCTGCTCCCAGGTGCAAAAGAGTTGATGGAGTCTTTAAAAGGCAAAGTGAACATGGGTATCATCACGAATGGGTTTACCGAGCTGCAATCTATACGTTTAGAACGCACAGGCATGACAGATTACTTTGACCATGTGATCATCTCTGAAGAAGTCGGTGTCGCGAAACCAGACGCTGAAATCTTTGAACATGCACACAAGCTTGTTGGCTTACCAGCAAAACAACGCGTATTGATGGTCGGAGATAACCCGCATTCAGATATTTTAGGCGGCTTGGATTTTGGTATTGAGACGTGTTGGTTGAACAGCCAAGAGAAAGCAGCACCAGCAGGTATTAACCCTCATTATCAAGTTAAGTCTTTAGCTGACCTGCAAGCTCTGTTATTGGCATAATTGCTTTTAGATTTTTGAGTGAATGATTGATAGCCGAGTGCAGTTATGTGCTCGGCTACTTATTTTTACCTACTGTAAGTTATCGATAGTGGTGCTTAAGTCTATCTTTGCTTTAAGCTCGCTTTGATTACCCAATGACAATAAAGAAAAGGAAGAGGTGTGTTTAAATCTCATCGCCATAGCTGCTACGGCATTGCTGCCATTCTACTTTGGAGCTGCTTAATCGCGCTGTCTCGAAGCGTATCTGAACAACTGGGCCCAATCGGTGGTGCGGCCAGCCTTTACACGGTGAGTGCGCTGTTGTTGATCTGTGTTATGGGTCTACCAAAGCTGTCACGCTTTTCTAAGTCTTATTTGCTGATTGGCGGCACCTTGTTCGTTTGTTATGAGATCTTCTTGGCTCTGGCTTTAGGAATGGCAAACAATAGACATCAAGCCTTGGAAATGGCTGTCATCAACTACTTATGGCCAGCACTGACGGTGTTATTTGCGGTGCTGCTGAGCGACAAGAAAATTAACTGGTTGGTTTACCCAAGTATCTTCTTGGCCTTCTTTGGCGTCGCTTGGAGCATCAGCGGCGATCAGGGGCTTTCTGTTGAACAAATCGCTGCCAACATTGCGACCAACCCTAAAACCTATTCTATGGCGTTTTTCGGTGCGATTATTTGGGCTGTTTACTGTAACTACACCCAGCGTGTCGCGAAAGGGCAGAATGCGATTGTACTTTTCTTTATCGCAACGACAATCACCTTGTGGATCAAATACGCATTGAGTAACGAAACCGGCATGGTGATGACAACCAGTGCTGCGATTGATTTAGCGCTAGCTGGCGCTTGCATGGGGGCAGGCTACGCACTTTGGAACACGGCGATTCTTGGTGGCAACATGGTGTTTTTGGCAACCATGTCGTACTTTACGCCAATCTTCGCGACACTACTTTCCTCGGTGATTTTGGGCTTGTCATTGACCATGACGTTTTGGCAGGGCGTATGTATGGTAACCGTTGGTTCACTGGCTTGCTGGTGGGTAACAAGAGACAAAAAGCCGACGGTTACGGCGTCGGCTTCTAAAAAGGTTCAATCAGAGTCTTAGTTAACCAGAGGTTGATGGGTTAATTCTTGTTTTTTTTTAACTCTCGATTCTTAACTCGCGATATTGAGATTCAATTGGAGCTCATAAGGCATCTTCGATAAGCGTCGCTTAAGTTGGCGGCGCGTACGTTCAATATCATCAACCGCAATTGCATCTTGGTCATTGGTATGAATATCAACGTTGATTCTTAGCTCAGGACCAACCTTAGTCACGCCCATTAGCTCTAAATCTTGATCCGCTTCTTTGTCTACCGCGACAACGTTCTTATCTACCGCATCACAAATATCTTTGTTTGCCGACATCATAAGCAGTTCGCGCATCGCCTCACGTAACATGTCGAAAGGCACTTTGATGAAGTAGAAAGACATTAGCAACATCATCATTGGGTCGGCATACACTGCGTATTCTGCAAGCGGAGAAAAAGTAATTAACCAAGCCGCTACGAAACCCGCGGTTACCGCTACACTCAGTAGCGTATCCATTTGCCACTGTTTAGACTCAGCCTGAATCAGACCTGAAGAAATACGTTTACTCTTATTCGCGATGTACCACCAAGCGTAACCACAACCCAGTACGTTGAAAATACCAAACAGAGTTGCGATAGAAGCATCAACTTCACGGCCACCCGTCATTAGGGCACCAATCGCAGAGTAAAGTGAATAACCAACCACAAGAAGAATCACAACGGCTTTAATCGCAATCACAATCGGCTCGATGATAGCTCGACCGAACGGGAACTCTCTATCTGAAGGGCGGTTAATGTATTTTGAAGCAGCTAGTGACAATAAAGTTAACAGTAAGCTGATAAGAGAATAGACACCGTCAAACACTATGACCAGAGAGCCAACGAGAAGACCCAACACCAATCCGCCAATTGCGAAGCCTGATGCTAAAAGGGCTGAGAACAATAGTACTCGATTTTCGTTTTGGCTTTTCCTGTCACACATAATATTTTCCAGATGTTTTTGATAACTTCATTGTTCTAATAATGAGCTAACTTTACAAACTTTATCTGATGATGTTTATATGTCTTATTTAATTCGAACATATAAATCAATAAAATTCAGTGACTTAAGATCATGGTGTGGTGTCAATAAAGTTGACGTTGAGTGTTTTTTGGTGATGGTGTGCAACTGAAATAGGATCGTTTATGATTAATAAAACACATTAGTCGCTAAGGTCTTATTGGTCTTCTAGATTTGACTGCGACTGCGATGGACAAGGAGTGAATCAATATGAAGTTTGACGATATCAGTGATAATGAGTTGTGGGCGATTGCTAACCCGATCATGGATAATCTGATGGATGGTTCAACTAAGGTTGATCATGAACAGCACTGTCGAGATTTTACTCAAAGGATGAAAGACATTGTTACGCCAGAATATTTAGAAAAGGTGTGTCACCATTATCAGCACAGTAATGGCTTTTTTGCTGAGCGTGAGCAAGTTGCTTTATTTAGACGTTCAGACTCCATCGCCTTTGTGTGGAAACAAGCTTACACCATCGCCAAAGGTGAGTTTGTCGCTGAAATGGTATTGGTTGAAGAAGACGGACGCTATTTAGTGGATCACGTGATGGTCTTTTAGGAGTAGTGCTGTTTGTGGTTTTTCCCTTTGTTATCGACGATAAGCAATAAGCGCGAGCTAGAAATCAAACAAATAATCACTAAGCTGGTCGGCCAACCAATTCATTCCTGGGTGCTCTGCCATGCCAGCCGCGGTAAACATACAGTAGTCTTCTTGTGTTAAACCGTAGGTGTGTTTGATCACGGCAAGCTCTTGTTTACGCAGTAAATGGCGAATCAATGGCTCAGGCATTACGCCCCATGCTTCTTCACGTAGAATCGTATCCAACATAAAGTCGAAGCTAGAGAAGCCAATGTAACGACGCGAGAAGGGCTCAAGCTCAGGATTATCCTTTTCATTAAGATAAACCATGGTTGCTTGCATCGAATTTCTCAGTACTTCATCAGACACTCGTCGCATCGCACTCAAATCATGTCCTTTCTTACATACAGACATCATTCGAATCTTACCAAGCGGGTTGTAGATAATTCTTGGGTCATCGACGCGTTCGTAATCGACACCAAATGCGAAGTCGACTTGCTGAGTTTCAACTAGGTTAGCTAAGTCACCGCTCGATGCGAGAACGAAGTTGAATGAGGTAGAAGGGTACTTGTTATTTAAGGCGTGAGATAAGTCCTGCCACATTTCATCGGGTAGGGAGTCATCTCGTGCTATCCAAATTTCTGCGTTGAATTCGCCCGAAACATGCAAGCAGGTTTGTTTAATACGCGCGGCTGTCACCAACATGCCTTCGCAATCTTTGTAAATCGCTTTACCCGCTTCTGAAAGCTCAACGTGGTTTCCGCTGCGGACGAACAGCTCGACATCTAACTCTTTTTCCAAGGCTTTAATCGACATGCTGAGTTTGGTTCGGTTGCATTCTAACTGGCGTGCAGCTTCAGAAACTGATCCTAAATCAGCAACGGAACAAAAGGCTTGGACTTGAGAAAGGTTCATTTCATTTCCATATTGAGCGGGGGTTGGTGCATATTATCTGAATATTGTGCTGACTATCTTAGAAATAGTCCATCTTTGCATGATAACTCTATGACGAATTGACTAATTTGGTTTACTCTGGGGAAGTTCCGAACCTACAAGAAGTAAAGATGGAGGCCATGATGGCGAAACAATGGGACGAATACGCCGTTGATTGGGATAAAGATCCCGCAACTGCAGTATTCGCACAATCCGTATTTGACCAGTTAACACAGCTCGTTGATTTAAACGGAACCCGTGTCCTTGATTTTGGTTGTGGTACAGGACTACTCAGCCAGAAAATATCTCCTTTAGCAAAAGAGATCATCGCACTTGATATCTCTGAAGGGATGATTGAAGAGTTAGATAAGAAAGAGTTACCTAACGTTGAACCGGTAGTTGATATTTTATCGCGCGGACTTGCAGCGCAGCATCCAGCATTCAGAAACCAGTTTGACCTAGTGGTAGCCTCTTCGGTGTGTGGTTTTATCCCGAACCTACAAGACACAGTCAGTCTGATTTACACGCTGCTTGAAAACGACGGTACGTTTGTACACTGGGATTGGTACTTGGAAAGCGACAGTGAAGACTACGGTGTAAGCCAACAGCGCTCAGAAAATGTATTGAGTGCAGCGGGCTTTGCAGTAGTTGAAGTCTCTACACCGTTCTCGATTGACACTCCACAAGGAGAGTTAAAGGTATTAATGGGTGTTGGACGTAAACAAGCGCTTCCAGATCTGTAATCGTGTGTATGCCTTGAGCTAGCATTCAGAATGCTCATTTAAACTACTAAACCCACATTAACGACTCTAACGTCAGTTATGTGGGTTTTCTCTTTTTGGCGCTATCGTTTTAAACAGAACGAATTAGCGCTTTCTCATTTCTTCACTACTAACTCTGGTTTCTCTATTTCTCTATTTCTCTATTTCTCTGTTTCTCATCTCGCTCATAGAAAACTCAACACCGCTAATTTACAAATTATTTATTTCCATTTTGGAAATGTAGTCTTGCATACATTTCATTAGTGGAAATATAACGGTGAGATATAAAATAAGCCCATAACAACACTAAGGGTTTAATCATGAGCCACCAATCTGCGTCATCTACTTCTTCACCACTTTCAGAGCAACAACAACGCTTTAGCAATATCATTTCAGATGCCAACCTGTCACCAAAACAGAAGTCGAGCTATCTTGCCTTAGAAGCTGAAGCCAGCTTACCGTATATGCCGGTAAGCAAAGAAGTAGAGCAAGCCTTACAACAAGGTGTGCTGTGTGACATGTTTGAAGGGCACGCCCCATTTAAGCCGCGCTATGTACTTCCAGATTATTCTAAATACTTACATCAAGGCTCAGAGTATTTAGAGCTTAGCGCGGCAACCAACTTCGATGAAGCATTGAACATGCTTACCATCCTTTACCACCATGTTCCGTCTGTCACTTCAATTCCGGTTTACCTAGGTCAGTTGGATGATGTGTTGATGCCTTTCGTGGGCGACTTAACAGAAGAGCAGGTATACCAAAAGATTAAGCTGTTCTGGATCATGTTGGATCGCACACTGCCAGACGCCTTTATGCATGTGAATATCGGCCCGACAGACAACATTATCTGCCGTACGATTTTACGTGTAGACGCTGAATTGAAGCAGATCGCGCCAAACTTAACCTTTATGTACGACCCAGCCGTGACACCTGATGATCTACTTCGTCATGCGGCGAGCAACATCTGTGAATGCAGTAAACCACATATTGCAAACTATCAAGCGCATGCCGAGGCTTACGGCGATAAGCGTTTTGGTATTGTGAGCTGCTACAACTCTCTGCCGTTAGCGGGTGGTTCAAACACCTTGGTGCGTATGAACCTTAAGCAAGTGGCGTTGAAGTCTGAGGACAGTGCTGATTTCTTACAACAAGTATTGCCGAACTACAGTGGCATCATGGTTGAGTTGATGAACGTTCGAAGCCGCTTCTTGCATGAAGAGTCTAACTTCTTCGAAGGCTTCTTAACCAAAGAAGGTTTGATCGAAGAGGATCGCTTTGCGCCAATGTTTGGTATTTACGGCATGGCGGAAGCAGTCAACATCTTGTTGGAGAAAGAAGGTCAAGCAGGGCGTTATGGTCACGATGAACTGGCGAATCAGCTTGGTCATCGTATCTCTGAAAAGCTGGCTGAGATCGTTGAACGCTCTGAAGTGAAATATGGATTAGAAGGTAAAGCTCTGCTGCATGCTCAAGGCGGTATTAGCTTAGATGAAGATGTGACGCCGGGTGTCCGTATTCCTTATGGTACCGAACCGGATCCTGTCTCTTACGTTCGTGCAACCGCGGGTCACCATAAGTTCTACACCTCGGGCATCAGTGACATTCTGACCATCGACGAAACAGTGAAATCTAACCCTGAAGCGATGTTTAACCTGTGTAAAGGCGCGATTCAAGCGGGTTACCGAGAGTTCACGGCTAACGTTGCATCAAATGATTTGGTTCGTGTCACGGGTTACATGATTAAGCTATCTGACATTGCCAAATATGACGAGCAAGGCTCACGCACCAATACCACCTTTTTAGGTGCCGAAGCTGCGAAGAACACGGGCATATTAGAGCGTAAACCACGCGTGGCGAGTTTAGAGATGTCGCCGACATACGAATAGCTTTAACGTGTGTTATGCGTTTCGAATACGAACAATGTGAATTATGAAAATTTCTGATCTAACAACTCAAATGGCTAGGGTTAAAAATAATAAGACAGAAAAACAAGCGAAGGTCAGCCGTGTGCTGACCTTTTCTTGTGTTGACGGCCCGGGAAACCGCTTGGTGCTGTTTCTTCAGGGCTGCAACTTTGACTGTATTACTTGCCACAACCCACACACAATTAATCACTGTAACCATTGTGGTGACTGCATTAGCGGCTGTCCGAGCAGTGCTCTGAGTCTTATTGATGGCAAAGTGAAGTGGGACCCAGCAGCCTGTACGAATTGCGATCAGTGCATTGATGTCTGCGATCATAAGTCGAGCCCGAAAATTACCACAATGACGGTCTCAGAGGTTCTGGAGCTTGTCAGGCATAATCAGTTTTTCTTGAGTGGCATTACCGTTTCTGGCGGTGAAGCGACCATGCAGTTGCCGTTTATCATAGAGCTGTTTCAAGCGATTAAACGTGATTCACAGTTAGCGCATCTCACGTGTTTTATTGATAGTAATGGTTCGCTGTCACTTCAAGGGTGGGACAAGGTGTTGCCTTATCTTGATGGCGCGATGATTGACCTAAAATCATGGCAATCGGAAACACATCAATGGTTAGTGGGTAGAGGTAATCATAGGGTGTTTGAAACCATTAACTACTTAGCAGATAAAGGAAAACTGCACGAAGTTAGGTTGCTACATATCCCAAATAAAAGCGATCTTGAGGACGAAATTGAACAAGTGGGGCGTTACTTGAAGACTCTACCAAGTGATGTTCGAATTCGACTCAATGCGTTTCAGCATCATGGTGTCATTGGCGACGCGTTAGATTGGCCGAAATGCACCGAAAAACAGATGCAGAGCTTTCACGATAAGCTCTACACCATAGTTCAAAGACCGATGCAAACTCCTGAGGTTTATACCTAGTCTTTAGATTTCTTAGGCGGTCAATCAGGCTTCTAAGAACGTTAACTTTCTAAAGATATTAAGTCTCTAAAAATATTAAGCTTCTAAAAACAGGTCACACAACCATTTGATCGCTTGATCATTCATGTTGGGTTTATTCCACACCAAGCTGTAAGCCACCTTACCGTAATCAAAAGGCAAGGGCTTGCTCACTAAGCCCTGAGCTTGTTTAGCATGCTCAGCCCACTGTTTAGAGCAAGTGAACAGGAAAGGTGTGTGGTGACACAACACAGCCGCAGCGCCGAAGTCCGCGACCGATATTGCCATCTCTCTTGGTTGGTGGCATTGAACCAAGTTTTGTTCAAAGTAAGGCTGAGACAGTTCGTTATCTAAAATCCCAATGTGCTTGTAATCTAAGTAGCCTTCTACCGTCAGTTCTTGCTGAGCGAGAGGGTGGTGTGCGCCCATCAAACAAACCATTTCATCTGGAAGAATTGTTTCCCAAACCAGCTCTTTGTTATCGGTCGGCGGCTGAGATATATCATGAGGCAACAAGATCAAATTGACCTTGCCACTGAGTAAAGCATCGAAGCCGAGCTGTTGTTTCGAATAGATGTTGAGCTTCGCGCTTGGCGCGAGCTCAGTGGTAATTTTACTGATCTTTGAGGCAAATACTTCGAAAGTACTTTCACGCATCGAAAGTGAAAAACTGCCTTGGTACTCTTGAGGGGTAAAACTCTTTTGATGAAGCAGTCCATTCATGCTTGAAAGAATTGCGTGAACAGTGGGCGCTATCTTCAGAGCAAAGGGAGTCGGGATAAGCTTGGTACCATCTCGATAGAAAAGCTCATCATTCAGGATGTCACGCAACTGAGACAGGGTTTTGCTTACACTCGAAGGGCTGACACAGAGTTGCTCTGAGGTCTGAGTGACGCTGTGGGTGTTCAGCATAATATGAAGCGCAGTGAGGTGCTTAAGGCTCACCCTAGATAAGTGTAAGTAATCCATTTATGACTCACGCATTCAGATTGGCTTGTGATTTTGCATGAACGACAAAATCGAACAAGCCAAATTGGATAAAGGTTATTTACGAGCTAGCTTATGGTGCGCTCGTGAAAAGTGGCCTGCGCAAAATGCGCCCACAATCGATAGTTCACCCGCTAAACACAGTGCAGCACAAACTTCAGCTAGGGCTTGTGATTTACCGTTACCATGCAGCCCAAGTAAATCTAAACAGGCTTTTTGACTTGGCAAGCCAGTACCACCGCCGACAGTCCCCACCATTAGGTTAGGCAGTGTCACGCTAGCGTATAAACCGCCTTCTTTGTTGAGTTCCATACGCGTCATACCAATCGCTGACTCGGCGACACAGGCCGCGTCTTGGCCACAAGCGATGTAAAGTGCCGCCAGTGCATTCGCATAATGGGCGTTGATACCGATAGTGCCGCTCAAAGCGCCACCGACTGTGGTCATTTGGCCAAACTGGACCATCTTCTCTGGTGTCGTGTGTAGGTACTTCGCGACAAGCTCTGCAGGGATATTAACCTCAGCAGTTACCTTTTTGCCACGAACGCTGCGCAAGGTTTGGGTATTGGCTTTCTTATCGCCTGACAAGTTGCCATCAAGGAAAGCGTGGTCAGGCTTAACTGGCGTATTTTCGATGATGTACTCAAACACGGCATTGGTTGCGATGGTCACCATATTCTGACCAGAAGCGTCTCCGGTTAGAAATTCGAACACCAAGTAAACATGGTTACCTTCGATGTTGATATTAATGTCGGTCAGCTTGCCGTGTGATGTTGTTGATTCTGCCAAGATCTTGAACTGGTCATACTGAGTCACAGCCCAAGCCACAAACTGTCCGGCTTCAACTAATCCTTGAAATGCAAAGCCAGGAGTACGTGTTACGCCTTCATTGAGCAACATAGCACTTGCGCCACCACAAGCCGTAATCAGCTTAGAACCACGGTTATAAGACGCGACAAGCGCAGCTTCTGTGGTCGCGAGTGGTACGAGGTAATCGCCCGTAGCAAATAGGCCATTGACTCTTAAAGGGCCAGATATTCCCACAGGGACTTTAACGGTGCCAATAAAGTGCTCAATGTTTTTCTCATAAGCTTGGAACTGACTTTGTGTATGAGGGTCGAGCAGTTCTTGCTGTGAATCTGCATTATCGAGCGCTGTCCAGCGACGTGTGAGATTCTTTTCTGTCACGTAGGGGCTAGGTGTCAGCTTATTTACTGGCTTTTCAAAATGAGGCTGAAGCTTTTTTTCTAATTCGTCTGCGGAGATGTCGCCTCCTAAAATAGAAACATAGTCACGGCGATGCAGATTTAGTTTTGGCATAAATAGTATGAAGTAAAGTTTGTGCAGCAAATTGGTTTGCGCTGATTCTACCGAGTAATAAACCAGAAACAAGCGCCTGATATAATGAGTTACAGTTTGTGTGGTTGTTGAAGCAAAAAGCAGCGAAGTTTCGCGAAATATAGGCTGTATTTGAGCGAAATTTAGATATGAATGTCGAGAAGGCTACCGATGGCTTCGTTTTGACGATCAACCACACTTGCACCAACGCGGTTATAACTTGCGCTTTGTGTCAGTTTAATCAAGGAATCGGTTGAAGATGAAGCAGGTTCAGGTTCTTTGTCTTTAAAGGAAATGGCTTGTTCAGGCTCTATTTGATTAAAGCTGAGATCGCTAGCTTCGAAAGTGTCGTCGGATTCTAGAGCGTGTTTGGAGGCTTGGTTGAGCTCGATTGCGGCTTCTTCAGCCATGTTGGTGGATTGCTGAATAATGGCGTAACCAGATTGAATACCAGATATCGACATATCAGAACCTTTTATTGACGTATGGAATGAGTCTAGGCGGACGATATTTTGAGCGCAATGGTGAACAGATGAAATTTACTGTGAAAATGTGAACTTAAGCTAAAATAGTGATGTCTGTCTATTAACTGAACAGGTCATTTAGCGCGTTTAATTCTTCATCAGTAAGCAAAGAAGGCTTCTCTGTTTCGAGGTTGCCGTCGATCTCACTCTGAAGTGCTTTTAATTGTTGTGGGCTAAGAAGCTGTATTTGCTGCTTAAATGCTTCAAATTGCTGTGTATTCATAGTGTGACCTTTGTTCAAATCCATATGCTCTTTAGAGCATAGCCTATTGATTCAGGAAATCAAACAAGATTAAGTGAATTTTAAATGATGTTTGAAGTTTCTTGAAACTAAGACAATTATAAATTCCTGTGGTCGTTTTTTGTCCGAGAAATGTTAGGCAAAGTTAAGGCTTGGTCAATCAAAGTCAGAAAATTCCTATAATGTAAAAACGCCTTCAACCCTTGTGGCACAAGGGTAGGTAAGTAATTTCTCTACCCAATTAGGGGTATGGGTAAAGCAATGTATAAATATTTGTGATGATCAAAAGATAAGCAATTGGCGTTATCTTTTTGTTTTTACGGTATTTTGTTTGTTGCTCAAGAAGCTTCTGTTTCAAACGACTTGTCGATCTTAACCTTAACTGCAAACTTGGTCGCTAAGGTATGCAGTTCTGGAAGCATGCGATAGATCAAATGGAGCTGTTGTAGAACCATTTTGACAGAATTCTCATCTTCTTCTCGCCATTCACTCAAACGTTTATCCAGCTCCGGGTCATAAGCGTTTTTCACTTCACAATGCTCTTTATGAGAATAGAGCTGATCATTTAGAGCGTCGAGATGCTGGTGGATTACTCTGTGCGCATCTAGCACAAGTTTGTGTGTCGCTTCATCATCAATACGCGTTCTGTGAGCACCCAGAGCCGAGATATAGCTAAGCAGAGCATGATTGAGTGTTAAGAATCGGAAGCTCTCATCTTCAGAGGTACGGTACTTACCCGGTTCAACCAACATGCTACTGATGGCGGCAGTCAGGTTTGCGTCATTATTATGAGCGCTACGACGAGCGATACGATAGTTTAGGCTATCTTTCTTACCGACACGGTATTGGCCGATGATCTGAGCGAGATAGTTCTTGTTGGAATCGAGCGCATCCGCCATCACTTTGTGCAGTCGCTTCGATTGCCAATCAGGCAACACATAAATGACAGCAAGCACGGCGAGAGCACAACCAATAAAGGTATCCGCTAACCTTGGCAATACTACCGCGTAGCCTTCACCTAATTGGTTAAAGCAGAAGAGCACAAGCAGTGTGATAAAGCCGGTCGCAAACCCGTAGTTATTGATTCGAAACGCAAAGAACATCACGCCACTGATCACAATGAACACTAATTGGCTCTCTTGCGACGGGAAGAAAGTCAGTAACGGTACTCCGATCAATAAGCCTGCGACCGTGCCAATGACACGCGCCGTCAGTTTTTGACGGGTTGCACTGTAGTTTGGCTGACACACAAACAGTGTCGTCAGTAGAATCCAATAACCTCGTTCGATATCAAAACCCTGGATAATCCCGTAGCCCAGCGTCAAAGTGATCGCCATGCGAATCGCGTGGCGGAATAGCATAGAATCGGTGTGCAAGTTAGCTTTGATCTTGTGCCACATTGCCGTCAAAGTATGAGGGTTGGTATCGTCCAATACACCTTCTTCAATCTTCTCTGCATCTGGGTTGCTGATATTCGAGAGCTGTTTTTCAACGGTTGCTAGGTTATTGAATAAGTAATCCAACTGGTTCAGCAGTGATTTCCATTTAGGATTATTCTGTTGGTGCAGATGATTGAGCGAAGACATCAGCTCATCAAGTGCTAATACAGACTTGTCACCATGCTGGTATTCAGCGCCAACTTTCAATGAGCTCGCTACTTCTTTACAAGCTGTTGCCTGCGCTTCCAGTAGATACTTAAATCGAAACAACACGTCAGAGCGTTCAAAGTGTTTTGCTAGCTCTTGATAACGATAATGGCTTGAGCTTACGCGTTCATGAATATCTTGTGCGATAAAGTAGGTGTTAAGAAATCGGTCACTAGGGCCGTCAATGTGTCCGCGCTTAGAGCGGTTAAGTAGCGTCGCCTTACACATGTTGAGTGCGTTAACGGTACTCGCGTTGAGTTTGGCTTCAATGATTCGGTGTGGCTGGGGAATCAAGTCTGAAACGGGGTAGAAGAGTTCCGCTTTTGAATCGATGTAATTACCGATTTGATCGAATACCGTGGCTAGGTTTTGCTGCACAGGTTGCATTGGCCACACTATCTGCCAAATCATCGACATGAAGTAGTACCAAGCGGCGCCAGTTAACAGTAGAAGCGGTTGAAACCAAAGGTTGGTGCTCTCGTGTGCACCAAGCATGGTATAGATGGCAACTAAGAGAGAGCCAAATGCGATACTCGCGTATTTAGGGCCAATTGCCCCGAGAATGATAAAAGAGAAGGTTGAAACAAAAAGCCCGATCGCGAACAGCCAAGGCGTATCGAAGAGAAGTTCAATAGAGAAAGCCGCAACGGCGAAACAGATAAAGGTCAGCGTGAGTGCTTTCAAGCGTCCGGTAAAGCTGTCATCACTTTCCGCAAGAGCCGCAGCAATAACGCCTAAGATCAAAGGCGTGATCAGTGTGTTTTGTTCATAATACCAAGCAGGCACCACCACGCCGAGCAGAGTGATGAGAATTAATACGCTGTAATTTATGGTTTTATTCGCCCAATAGAGGCGTAATTTGGCTGAAAAGTCCACAGTCGCTCACTTGACACACTAAAAACCATAATCCTAACAGAAATCAAGCACAAGAATTTGATACTTATCCATAATTGCCCGTAGGTGGTCATGAAAGCGTCGATAAGATATGAGATATTATTAATTCTCATTGCATCATGATATAAATTCAATATTCCCAATTAAGAGCACACTCCAATGCAGCTAAGCGCTAACAAGACTGCACAGTTTTTTATTCAAAATGAATATCATCAGGTTGAACTTGATGGTCCACGCTTGCTGTTATCTTCAGTAGGCAGTGAAGAGCGTATCCCATTTACTATTTGGAGTGGCAAGATCGCGATAAAGCGCGGATTGTTCTGGGGATCGCTACAATTTTTTGCTAATCAACAAGATGGAACACAGCGCAGTTGGTTAGTACAAGGCTTACCTTGGGATCAATGCCGTCAATTTGCACGCGCGTCAGTTAGTGCTTATCAGAAGTGGCACGACACTCAATGTGAACAATTGGCTGAACACGTGCCTCAGTGGGAAGCTGAATTAACACGTCTTGAGCAATTACCAGCCTTTCTACCGCACTCTAAGGTCAACACTTGGGTTGATATGGTCAACTCAGGCTTAGAGAGTATGACAATGACGCTAGAAGAGGCCGCACAACGCATGCCAAACCGCATCGCAAGAATGCAGCCATGGTTATCTGAAACGGAAATCAAGCAAGCTGAAAGAAACCAGCAATGGCTAGAGACCGAGCGAAAAAACTGGGAAGTGTTGTTTGCGCAATGTGAGTCGTCACCACTGAACTTATCGCAGCAATATGCGGTGTTGATGAATGATGATCACAACCTTATTTTAGCGGGTGCAGGCTCGGGTAAAACCAGTGTTCTAACGGCTCGCGTCGCGTATTTACTGCAAAGCCATCAAGCTCAAGCTGAAGAGTTGCTATTGCTCGCTTTTGGTCGTGAAGCGGCAGAAGAGATGAAGCAACGTCTCGACAGCAAAATTGGTTTATCAGCAGAGAAGGTGCAAGTCAGCACTTTCCACCAGTTGGGTTTAAAGATACTGAATCAAGTTGAACCCGAACGTGTGGTTATTTCTCCTTTAGCGCTCGATGACAACCAACGCCAAGCATGGTGCATTGATTGGTTGAAGAAGCACTGGATGACACCGACCAACTTTAAACGTTGGCAAAAGCATTTGTCTAAATGGCCAATCGCTTATTTAACCGGTGACGATGAGCTTGGTAGCCACGTTTCAAACCTCAAATTGATCGGTTGGCTTGAAAAGCAGCTAGAACAGTTGAATGCGTCGGGTTTAACCAAAAAAGAAGTACAGCAACAGCTGATTGATCACCGAGACTATACGCGCCTCAACAGCGAGCTTTCACTGTGTTGGCCATGTGTAACCGCGTGGCAAAAGGAGCTGAAAGAACAGAATCATATCGACTTCTCAATCATGATCAGCCGAGCGACTCAGTATGTCGAGAAGGGCAAGTTTATCTCACCTTGGAAGTTCATCATGATCGATGAATACCAAGATATCTCACCTGATCGTCTTGCCTTGGTTGAAGCACTGTGTAATCAGTCTAAAGCCGAGCATCAAGCCTCTATTTTTGCAGTAGGCGATGACTGGCAGTCGATTTACCAGTTTGCAGGTGCGGATGTGGATTTGACCACGGGCTTTAAGGATCGTTTTGAAAGCTCGACCATTCATCACCTAGATACGACTTACCGCTTTAACAATCAGTTAGGTGCGGTGGCTAATCGCTTTGTACAAGAAAACCCAATTCAGATTCCGAAAGAACTGAACAGCTTCAAGCAACAGAAGCAGAAGGCGGTGTACAGTGCGCCAAGTAAAGAAGTTGAGAAGATTCTTGATCAACTGAACCGTCAATCCAAAGGCAAAACCAATAAATCGGTGCTGCTACTTGGACGTAATCATTACCACAAGCCAGAGTTGTTGGAAGACTGGAAGAAGATCTTCACTTCCATTGATATCAAGTTCATGACTTGCCACGGCAGTAAAGGTAAAGAGGCGGACTTTGTCATTATTCTTTGTGTTGACGAAGGACAGTTCCCGACCAAGAAGAAACAGCTGCATATTGATGGCGCATTGACTGAATCATCAGACGCGTTCCCTTATGCTGAAGAGCGTCGTTTATTCTATGTAGCAATGACGCGGGCAAAAGAGAAAGTATGGATCACGCACAGTGGCGACGGCTCTGGCTTTGTGCAGGAGCTGCATGGTTCTGATTACCCAGTTGTTCGTAAAAAGTGATGTTACTTGACTTGATTGTCTAAGATTAGATCTTCAATCCCTGCCCTAATATCACAAGTCAGACGCATAAAGCATAAGGAATTTGCTATGGAACACGGCTCTATTAACTACATTGAATTTGCTGCGAAAGACATCTCAGCAACTAAGGCGTTTTTCAGCCAAGTGTTTGGTTGGAGCTTTGAAGACTATGGCCCTGAGTATTCTGCTTTTGAAGGCAAAGGCTTAATGGGCGGCTTCTATTTGGCGGATCTGGCGTCGAATACGGATAATGGCGCGGCACTGATGGTTTTCTATAGCCAAGATCTTGAGCAAACCGAGCGCGATGTAATTGATGCTGGTGGTCAGATAAACCGTGAGATCTTTAGCTTTCCCGGTGGCAGACGTTTCCATTTCAGAGAGCCAAGTGGCAACGAGATGGCAGTGTGGAGTGATAAGTAGAGACTCACTACACTGTTTATGATTGAACTGTTTAATGTCTGAAACGAGACATAAAAAAGCCTGCGATAAAATGCGGGCTTTTTAGTCTGTTCAGTAGAGATCACATTTAACGTGCGATTACGTGCGCTCTGCTAGATACGCTTCGTAGTCTGGGATTTCGATGATTACTTCTTCTTCAAGCAATGAAGAGTTAAACAGGAAGTTAGCGGTAGCGCGGTTAGTTGCCACAGGAATGTTCCAAACACTTGCGATACGAAGCAGTGCTTTTACGTCTGGGTCGTGTGGTACAGCATTAAGCGGATCCCAGAAGAAAATCAGCATATCGATTTTGCCTTCAGAGATAAGCGCGCCAAGTTGTTGGTCACCGCCCATAGGGCCGCTGATCATGCTCTTGATTGCTAAGCCTGTCTCTTTACTGAGTAGAGAACCAGTCGTGCCCGTTGCGTAAAGGAAGTGCTTTTGTAGTTTTTCTTTGTTCTCTTTGACCCATCTTAGTAGCTCAGGTTTGAAGTGGTCATGAGCGACCAAAGCGATATGCTTGTGTGTTGGCATAGTGCGCGTTGTTTTTTGCATGAATGTTCCCTAAATTGTTGTTTCGTTTTTATTGTTTTGAGTTCTTCAGCCAATATAGCACTATGGATTCACACTGAATACCGGACGAAACTCAGAAGGTGACAATGAGTCGGCGATAATTTGATCTTTGAGAGTTGCAGGTGTCAGCGCTTCGATAATCGGTGCGCTGTGTTGCTCGTAAGGTTGACCGCGTAAGTAACTCGTGGCTTGTTTTACCGACAAGCGACCTTGCTCAACCATTTTATCTGTTGGCGCAAAAAGTACCTTGTTACGGAGTAAACCACGGTAGGTTCCGTGACTTAGGTAACTTGAGATTAACCCAATATCTTCGGTTTTATCGGCCGCTCGTAGCTCACTGATCGCTGCTTCAATCGCGACGGCACTTCCGACTATATATTGGATATCAGGTTCTTCTATCACCTGCTGTACTAGATTTCTTTGAAGTTCTTTATCGTTATCTGCCCAATAGCTGATCGCAATTTTGATATCACTCGACTTGATCGCATCATAAAACCCCAGTGCTACAGGCTTAGTGCCGCCACTCGCTTGTGGGCCAAGTAACAGGGCGATAGGTGTTTCGCCTGATCCTTTCGGGTGTCGTTTCGACAAAAAATCTCCGACTTGGTATCCCATTTGGTACCAATCGACACCGACCGTACCTTTTAATACCCTCTGTTGTTCTTCATTGACGGTTAACTCATTTACCGTAGCAAACACAGGCGTCGAGCCAACCCAATCGCTGAGATTGTCATGATACGCATCGGGTGAAACCGTACCTAAAATAATGGCATCGGCTCCCCATTGCGTGCAAAGCACCAGTTGCGAGGCTTGTTTGGCCACGTTGGGGTAACCGCCAGCTTCCAATACTCTTAGCTCAACTTGCTGCTTTTCTGCTTCAGAGATCATTCCATAGTTTACCGACAACCAATAAGAGTCTTTGAGGTGCGGATAAATGGCACAGATTTTCTCTTTTTGTGATGTGGCATTGGCGGGCTTTATTGGGCTCAAAGGCTCACTAGCACCTGCGACAGTAGTTACTGAGGCCAGTAGTGAGAGAAGAATTATTGAAGCGAAAGGTCTAGATAGCATGAATTGCCGTTTTGTTGGTTTTAGATAAGAAACACTGCAAAATATAGCGTATTCTGCATGGGTAAAGAAGAACGTTTTAAGGTTTAGAGTTTATGTTGTTAGCTTCAGCGAGTATTGGACGCAAGCTGCTGGCCTCATTCTTAGTGATGGCACTGTTGGTTCTATTGTCTGCATTGATCGGTGTTTCTGGTTTTAGCTTTGTAGCCAAAACGGAAAGAAACGTCGTTGATTCGGCGCTTCCTGCCATGATCGAAGCTCGTCAGGTTTCTGAGTTGAGTAACCGTATTATTTCGTCAGTACAAACACTTTCTAATGCGAGAAACGAGGCCGAAAGAAAAGAGGCTGGCACCGTACTGTTTGACCAACTTGAGTCGCTTCTTCAACATATCAAAGAGCTTGGTGTCGACAGTTTCGATTCTCAGCTCCTCAATAAACTCGAAAACAATGTTCAAAGCGTTATTAACACACTGGCTGAGTTGGGTGTGTCGGTTGAGCGTAAGCTTTGGTTAAGCAAAGAGTTGTCGTCTCGTGTCGAAGAGATGCGCCTATTGGCCGAAGAGCTAGAGCAGTTGACGCGAACCCAAGTTTTGAACACGGCTACCATTGCGGTTGCTAACGTCACGCATATCTATGACCTGCTAGAAACCAAAGAAACGGATAAAGCCTACCAAGCCTTAGATGCGCTTGTAGAGGTTGACCTTGATTTGTCTGAGCGCCTACACGAATTGCATTTGCTGGCGTTCAAAATGCTTAACCAAATTGAAGAAACGCAAACCGTTACCAACGTAGAGCGTATTCATCAAATCCAATCAGAATTTGAATCCAACCTAAGAATCATGGCGCGCCGCGTTAAAGCGGTCGAAGATCCTACTCGTTCAGCGCAGATGTCTCAGCTTCTAGAAGAGCTCAGAAAACGCCAAGTCGTGTTCGATATTTCATTAGAACAATATGAGAACACCAAAAAGTCAGAGTTTCTGATGCAAAATACGTTGGAGCTGTTCTCTCAGCTGAATACAACGGTTAACCAACTGGTTGATGATTCAAACCGCAGTACCAAAAAAGCGGTTGATGAGCTGACCAGCACGTTGAATTTGGCTCAATGGTCACTGTCTGTGATTTCGGTTATTGGTTTGGTTATCGTTGCATTTATCGTGTGGCGAGTGGTGTATATCTCGGTTGTTAAACGTCTTACTGAATACTCATCGGCCTTGATGTCTATCGCACAAGGTCGCCTGAATATTGATATCTCGGTAAAGGGTAATGATGAGCTGGCTCATATGGGCGAGGCGATCATCACTGCCAGAAACACCGCGCAGGCGCTACAAGTGGTTGCGGTGGGTGAAGCAAAGGCGAAACGCGAACTTGAAGAGCACAAAGAACACTTAGAAGAGTTGGTCACAGACCGAACCTACCAGCTGCAAAAGACCAATGAGAAGCTGAACATCGAGGTAGGGAACCACGCTAAGGCTCGTAACGCCGCAGAACAAGCAAGCCGCGCAAAATCCGCTTTCCTTGCGACGATGAGTCATGAAATACGAACGCCGATGAACGGTGTATTAGGTACTGCAAGATTGCTCAAAGATACCGGGTTAGACCCGCTGCAATCCGGCTATGCAGACATCATTAACCGCAGCGGTAAGAACCTACTCGCGATTTTGAATGACGTGTTGGATTACTCAAAGATTGAAGCAGGGCATTTAGAAATCCGCACTGCTTCGTTTGATCTTCATCAGATGGTTCAAGATACCTACCAATTGATGGAAGGGCGTGCCGCTGAGAAGAAGCTGAACTTTGATTTCCATATTGAAAGTGATGTGCAACGCTATTGGCGTGGTGACGTAACGCGAATCAGCCAAATCTTGAATAATTTGGTCGGTAACGCGATTAAGTTTACGGAAAGTGGCTCGGTCGATATCTTTATCAGCTTAGATATCGAAGATGAAAATCGAGTGATGTTTGAAGTGTCAGATACAGGTGTCGGTATTGATGCTAGCGAACAAGCTTGTCTGTTTGATGCCTTTACCCAAACCGATAGCGGTCGCAACAAAACCGGCGGCACAGGGCTTGGATTAGCGATCAGTAAAAGCATCATGTTGGCAATGAACGGGGATATTGGCGTTCATTCTGAAGAAGGCGAGGGTAGCCAGTTTTGGTTCTCACTGCCACTTGAAGCCGGTGAGAAGATAGAAACGAAAGTACCGGTCATTGAAGCGTGTATTCGAGCTAAAGTACTTCTGATTGAAGATAACCCCGTAAACTGCATCGTTGCTGAAGGCTTCTTGCATAACTTGGGGCACGAGGTTGTGATTGCGACAACCGGACAAGAAGCGAGAGCCATATTCAGTGAGCAAGAGTTCGATATTGCGCTGGTGGACATTAACTTACCCGACTGCGATGGCGTCGAGTTAATTCAACAACTCAAAGACGATGCGCTTCAGCATAAAAGTGAAGAAGACGTAATTCGAAAAGTACCCCCAATGATCGCAGTATCGGCTCATGTGTTTAACGAAGAAGTGGAAAGCTATTTGTCGTCTGGCTTTGATGGATTCTTACCTAAGCCGTTAGAGAAGGAAGCATTATCGGAATTGATTGTTGAGCAGTTGGACGGTTACACGCTGTTGCTGCCTCAGCCGGATCCGTCAGATGCTGTTTGCTGTCAGCTAAACTCTAAACCTCAGGAAACCGAGCTAGACTTATCAGCATTGGCATTTGCAAGCTCGACACAACGAGCAAACCAAGACGCGGAACATAATCAAGGAGAACCGATTGTGCAGATGATTAACCCTAAGATTATCAAAGACGACTTGGCCATTCTCGGTCGAGAAAAAATAGTGCAGATTGTTGGGTTGTTTGACCAAAGCAGCCAAGTCACTCTCGATGAACTGATTGTGGCAAGTGCCGCTGACAACGCTCGTGAAATTAAGTCTTTAGCTCATAAACTGAAAGGGTCTGCCGGCAGCCTAGGATTATCTGCACTGTTTGCTTTATGCCAGAGCATTGAAGCGAGCGAGGATCCATTACTTCAATATCGCGATAATGCAGACTCATTACCTGAATTGGTGAAAGACTCGTTAGCAGCGCTCCGAGAGCAACTATAGAGTGGCTATTGGGCGGAAAGCCCCAAAATAAGAACAGAAAACAAAAAGCAGGCTATTTCTCCGTTTTAATATGAAGAAGTGACCTGCTTTTTTATTGTCGAATAAGAATCTAAGTAAGGCTTTCAAGGAACGGCTCTAAGCCATCTTGATATGTCCAGCAGCTTTGATCTTAACGTGAACCATATTGCCTTGTAGGTAGCTTAATGGAATCTCGCTGCGTTCAATGATCGCGACATTATCGCTGCATGCGCCAGCTTCAATCGCCAGTTGCTTTGATTGCGCTTCCAAGCCCTTTAAGGTCTCTTCACGTGATGCTGGGTCAATCGGTACGATCTTATCGAATTGACCTGATATTTCACCCAACGCAACACCAATCGCATTAGCCACTTCAAAGTGCTCAGGACGAACCACTTGGCTCACACCTTCAAAATGATCTGGGAATAGGGCACTACCACCACCAACCATGATTACGGGTACACTCGCCGCAGAGGTCTTCATCTTATCGATGCCTTCTTCAACATCCGTGACCATTTGTTGATAAATCTTGCTTGCTTGTTCGGCTGAAACACCAATCTCATCACTCAGTTGATGTTCTGCCTGCCACTGCATTTGTCCTGTTTTGAGTGCAATATCGGTGAGCGTAAGTTCATCACCACCAAAGCTACGCGCCGTTTGCGTCAAGGTATGGCCAACACTTTCTGGGCCTAGCTCTATACGCTGCTGTTCAAAGCGAACCTTGGTACCACCACCAATGGCTAACGCCAAAATATCAGGCATACGGAAGTTGGTTCTCACTTCACCGATTTCTACTGCTAAGCTCGATTCTCTTGGGTAGCCGTGAGTCAGTACGCCGATATCAGACGTAGTGCCGCCCACATCGACCACAATCGCGTCTTTTAACTTAGTTAAGTGACTCGCTCCACGAATCGAGTTTGTTGGCCCACAAGCCACGGTAAGAATCGGGTACATCAATGCGAACTGCTGTGACATCAGTGTTCCGTCGTTCTGACCGAAATAAGGCGTGGTGTGGATTTCATGATTGATGAGTGCACTGCAAAAGCCGTCAACGAATCGTTTTGCTGTCCCTTGCAGAGCCGCATTGAGGATAGTGGCGTTCTCACGCTCTAAAAGCCCTAAACTGCCCACTTTATGGGATAACGATAGGTTCACGCCCGGAAGTTCTTGTTGAATCCATTCTGCTGCTTGAAGCTCCTGGTCGCCGTTGACGGGAGAGAACACTCCGCAGATAGCAATGGAATCCACTTGGCCTTTCATTTTCTGGCAAAGCTCGCGGATCTCAGACTCTTGAATGTCGGCGATCAACTGGCCGTCGTATTCATAGCCGCCGTGAGCTTGGTAGAAGTGTTCACCAAGCAAGTTTTGCCACGCTTTGCTCCAACCACAAAGGGGCGGGACGCTATCACCACTTGGAAGCGCTAAACGAATCATCCCGACTCTATCTAAGCCTTTTCGTTCAACGATTGCGTTGGTGCATTGAGTCGTGCCAAGCATCGCATGTTTCACTTGCTGACCATCAATGTTTGCTTGGCTTAATAGCGCAGCAATCGCGTTATCAATACCTGTTGAAATGTCATGTGTGGTTGCGGTTTTTACTTTGGCAATCACATTCAAGTCTGCGTCGAGCAGCACACCGTCGGTATTGGTGCCACCTACGTCAATGCCCAAACGGCAGTAATCAAGCGTAATGTTTGTCATGCTACTACCTCTTCAATGTAGACTTTAGTTGTTCAATGGTTTGATACTCGACGGTGTAGCCAAAGTAACCCGGGCCCGCGACTTCAATACCTTTGTCAGTGCGCCATTTTGGGTCGCAAGGGTAGGCGATAAGGTCAATGCGCTGCCCGTAACGAAGTTGTTCGGTTGTGATTGGCTTGCCGGTTTCATGATCCAAGATCGAAATAAGATCCGGTGTTGATGCCAGCAGGTTATCTTGGTTCATGTCTGCGCGGCTTGTACCTTTGTGCGCGAGAAGCAATTCGTTTTGGAACTGCACAAACACGTTATCGACGCCGGTATCTTCAAACTGAGCCAACTTTTCAATCACGACACCACCTGTTGCAAAGCCACCATCAGTTTCACGTTGAATATCTACAATCTTGCCACTGATGATGGTATGACCGCCGACAATGTCTAAGACGGCCTGTGTGCCACTCTGATTGTTGTCGTTCGCCATTCTAATCGCTTCACCAATTTTCATTGCTTGGGTCAGTGTTGCGGGCAGTGCGCTGCGTTTTAGGTTCTTACCGTTCATTGGGTAATCGCACATTGCTGCAGAGCCACCCATCTGTTCGGTAATTGGTCTCGCAAACTTTTCAGACCAAATACCGTCAATTGGGTAAAGTGTGACGACATTGCCACGCTCATCGGCCAATGTGTTTGGTGCAGAAGGGAGACCATCAAGAAAGAAGGTCACCATCTGAGCTTCTGGGAACGCACGTCCCATCGCATCACAATCGATCACAGGAATGCTCTTTTGTGCTGCAACGAGAATTGGAATCAATGAATTGAAGCCGCCTACTTCGATAGGAAACGTTGCCGCCACTTCAGTGCCGAGCGCTTTTTCCATCGCTTCGAAAGCAATCAACATTTGATCTTTCGAATTGAGTTTCTCTACTGCGACTGTTGGTGCGCCAATCATTGAAGAGGGCACTGTCATCCAATCGTCTTGCACGTCTTCTAAAGGAATCATGCGTACAGGGTGCTTTGCCGTTGCAATGGCTACTTTCGCCATCAAGGCACCGCTGTATGGGTCACCGCCGCCGCCAGTACCTAATACCGTCGCACCCAGCGCGATATCATCAATCATTTGTTCAGTAATAATCACAACTACTATTCCTTATCACTTGAAGGAGAAAGCTTCATTAGGGCGAGGTAAATCACACCAGCGGCAAGAATGCCGTCTAACGCCGAGATGCTGGTGAACGAAAACAGGTTGAAAAACTCTGGTGCAGTACAAGCGCTGAATGCAGTACCAAATGCCCAAGAAGCCAAGCCTTTAAACATCCAAGCTGGAACTTGTTGGATGTTCTCAAAGCTCATTTTTGTCGAATCTAAAACATAATATTGAACGATGTAGACACCCGCAGCAGGCGCAATGGTTACGCTGAGTAGCATTAAGAAGTCGGTAAACTTGTTCACCATGCCGAGTTGAGCGATACCAATGCCGACGATGGTCATGATCACAACCAGAACAGGGCGCGGAATCTTAGGTAGAACCATCGACATGCATAAGCCGCCAGAGGTTAGGTTGCTACTGTTGGTGGTCCATTGTGCGAATACCAGTACTATAATGGCCGCCATGCCTAAACCTAGGGTGAAGAAGACTTCGACTAGGTCGTCGGTGCCGGTCATTTTGGTCAAGATCAATGCGATAAGAATGATGGCGCTGTTGCCGACGAGGAAACCGATACCCGCTCCTAAAATCGCATCACGGCGTGTTTTGGCGTAGCGAGCAATATCAGGTGCAGCAACCGCAGCTAGAATCCAGATAGACATAACAAAAGAGATGGCTTGGCCAAGCGTCAAAGGATCTTCAATCGATGGCGCTGCGCCACCTTGATAATCAGCAGCTATAAACAAACCGATGGTAATCAACGTCACCATCAATGGAACAGAATAGGTACTGAGTTTGCCTAAAGCACGAACGCCATAGATAGCCGTCATCATCATTAACACACTGCCGCCAATAAGAGCGGTGAGGTGTGAAATTATGATGTCGTATTTCGCCAGTGCATCGACCATGATGAAAGCGAAGAAATCAGCCTGGAATGCGAACCAGCCGACTAATGAGATGCCGTTGATGAAGCCAAGAATTTTACCGCCGTTACGGCCAAATACCGCGCTGCTCACCAGCGGGGTAGACACGCCAGCTTGAAAGCCAATGTTGGCACACAGCATCGCGATGATCGCCAATAAGCCTGAACCAATAAACGTGGCAAGCAGTGCGTCTTCAAAACCAATACCGCTGCTTAGAATCGAGCCGAGAAACAGTCCCGAAATGTCGATGCCGATTGCCAACCAAATAAGGCTGATGACCCACCAAGATCGTTTGGCCTTCTCGGGAACGGGTTCCAACTCGAAGTCATCTATCTTTTTGTGGCTGTGTGTTGCTTCGGGTTTATTCACGTAAGCTTCTGCCGCCATAGTGCCATCCATGCATTGTTATTCCATAAGTGTGAATAAAGCATACTGATGTATTTATTGTTAATAAATGAATATAATCAGATGTAAACATAACAAAAAACAAATGTGAGTGGCAAAGTGAATCCAAACAATAAGTTAGATAAAAGAGACCTACGTAGATTAGAGCTTTTTTGTGAAATTGTTGAACAAGGAGGCATCAATCAGGCGGTCGCAAGCACTGGGATTAGTCAACCAGTGCTGAGTAATCAGCTTATTGCCTTGGAAAAAAGCTTAGAATTAACATTATGCCAACGTGGTCGACGTGGTTTTAAGCTGACTCATGAAGGTGAGCAAGTGTATAAATATGCGAACCAACTAAAATCGACCTTAACCGACTTCGCTTATAAGTTACGAGGTGTACAGACGGAACTCTCTGGGCATGTGCGAATTGGATGTTTGGATAACACCGTCACTTTGCCTTATAACCCACTTCCCAAAGCGATCGAGACGTTTTACCAACGCAGTAACAGTGTTGAGGTGAGTGTTGATGTCGGGGATTTCACCCAGTTGAATGAGAAGTTAACAAAGAACCAGATTGATATGATGATAGTGGTTCTAGGGTCACATCAAAAATCAGCGTTTCAACATAAATACCCACTGTTTGAAGAGCACAGTTATCTGTATGCGCGTAAGGATCTGGCTGAGAAGATCATGGACAAGGATTTCTCATTGGATGGCTGGCATGTCGAGTCGGGTGTAATTTTAACCTTGGCGGGCACACACCTGAGTTTTTTACCGTCTCATTTAATCGACCGTGGCCATTATGACCAAGCCTTGATTCCGCTTCAGCCCGAGAAGTGGAGCCTTAAGAGTCAGTTTTATGTGGTGTTGAAGCAACCTGTAGATTCCCTTTCCCCCGCCGCGCGTGCGTTTTTTGATGAGCTACACCAACCGGAAACATCGGGTTCAATCTAGAGCACTTTTCGCTTCTTAAGAGCACTTCTCGCTTCTCAATAGCATTTACGATACTTTTCCCCATAAACAAAAAACCTCTGCCAAGACAGAGGATTTTTGTTTTTAAAAGTTATGCGTGAAAACTAGCGGTTCTCAAAGCGGTTGTAATCCAACAGGCCGAACTCGATAGGTTGCGCTTGTTGATACCAGCGATGGACACGGTCACTGAACGGCCAAAACTCCGGAGAGCTGCGTCGTACAGCAAACTTATCAAGTAACGCCACGTAGTCTTCTTCTGTGCTTAAGTTTTGCAGCGTTTTAACCAGAGTAGGAATCTCGCTCTCGGTTAATGATAGGTAAGCCGCAGGGTAGCTACCGACAACGCCTCGTACGAGGGTAAGGTCATCATTGGCGTAATCACGGTTACCTTCTTCATTAAACAAGCTAGAAATGTTGCTGTGCGCGTTATTGTGAATCATGGTGAACAGTTGCTCTTCGCCGTTTTCGCCTTCAATCATGATCATCACTAATTGAGGCACATGACGCAGGCCTTCGCCCTTTATCAAATTCACTTGGTTAAGCAGTGCTTCATTCTTCCTACCAAAACCTGTTTCAACAATCTCAAAGCGATTATCGAGAACAGGTGCGAGCTTATCTTTGATCATATCAAGCAGTTCGTGTTTCGGATCCGCCGTTTTGTAAACCACGCTGGTCGGCTGATCAAAAGGTGCAATGTTTCGCTGCAAATAGTCACTCAGTTGTGCGCTTTGGTTCTGGTACCAACTAGAGTGTTCAATGTGACGAACGTCTTTAGGAAGAAGGCTTAAGAAGTTACTCTCACCTTCAAGACGCAAGAAGTCCATGAACATGCGTGTAATCAGCTGGTGGCCAAAGTTGCCGTAAACATCGAAGCCTGCAACGAGAAGATAATGAATACGCTCTAGAAGAGCATAATCAAGAATCCACGCAGTCTTAGGTTGCGTGCCAACTAACCCTTGTACAACAGAGGCGCTATCGAAGTGCCTAAAGACGGTGAGAGCAGCATTCGGGTTGATGCCATCGCCATCCCAAATGATGCCAGTGTCTAGGTGGACGCCACTCTCGAACCATTGGTTAGTGAAGTCTGATTTCGCGTTTAGGTATTGCGCTTGTTGCTTTGCGTATCTTACCCAGTTGGTCACAGGTACGGTGTTACTTTTTAGTTCGCTAGGTAGCTTTAAATTTTTCTTTTGACTTGCGTAGAAGGCGTTGATTTCCGGAACATCGGCTTTCTCTGGGTCGATGAAGAAAACCCAAAAACGGTCGTTAATTACGTTCAAGGCAAGTTGACCACGACACACAGGTCCTTTGATATAGGCCATGATGGTGTTTTGCGCGTTATCTAACATGAAGTTGAAGCGCGAGTTTACTGGCAGTGCTTCAAACGAAGTCATTGGGTTAGCTGAAACATCGATGTCGTAACTAGGTAGTTGTTTTACTTCGTAATTTACGTCGACAAACCAGGTATTCCACTTTTGTAGACGCTCTTTATTAAGTGCGAAAGGCATGTGCGTTTTGTCGACGATAGTGCCTTGTTCTGGAATCAGACGGTAGTAAACACGGTCTACTTTTGGATCGTCATAAGGGCGACGAGTCGTGATGCGCTGTACCGCTTCACCTGGTGGTGTTGCAGAGCGAACAACAGTGAAGAAGCGTGTTGGCTGAGCTAAATCAGAAAAATAGACATGAGATAAAAACAGGTGCTCGTAGATGTAACGTGCTGAAAGTTGACTCTTATTGTCACTCTTGTTTAAAAAGCTTTCGTAGACATTAACGAGCTCTTGTTCTGCATCAGTCAATGGAATGTGGTCGTTCATTAACGCGCCATTTTCCAACCAACTCATTAAAGTCGCGTATTCGGTTTTGTCTAAGTTTGGCATCCCATAAGGCATTCCCCAAGTTGGGTAATCTCTCTCGTATTGAGCGTATTCTTCAATGGTTGGGCACTGTTGGTCGCGATCGATTGAAAAGTCGAAACCTTCAAGCTGGGTTTGATCGGGCAGAGGGTGATTCTCTTTCTGGATCAACATACGAGAAACAAGACCAGCATCGAGGTTAGCCGTTGAGTTTTGCATGCGCTCATTGAGGACAGGATGAAAATCCGCATCGCGCCACTCTTGCGTGGTTAAAGCATCTTCAAACAAGCGAGTAGGGGCTGATGCCGTTAAGCGGGTGCCTTGATAAACGAGTGCCTTGCTCGCGCCTCGGTCTATACCTTCCACTGAAGACATTTTGAGTTGGCAAGGGGCGTCATAACAAGCGTGACAAACCACGCATCGGTTATCAATGATGGGCTTTACTTCGTCAATGAAGTGCTGCGCTTGAGCTGAAAGAATAGGTGCTTGGCGATCGCGTACTTGTTGTTCACCAAACAGTTCGTCGAAGTTTAAACCCGCGTAGACGGCACAACCTGAGAAGACGCTAACAAAAGCTAAAATGAAGAGTTTTTTCAAATTCATACGTATTTAAATATTAGGCATTTTCTATAATTATATCGAAAATGATTGAAAATGCTCATGTTCTAACAATTTTGTAGACAAGATCTTGATGGGACGAGTGACTTGTCGATGCGCGTCACTCGCTAGTGCTCAGAAATTGGTGTTTAGACTTAGCTAGATTTAAGTCCCAAGAGCTAAAAGCTAGCAGTTAAGAGTTAAGAGCTAAGACTCATTGATTTACGTAACAAACAGAGAAGGGGACAGACAATCGCTCAAACTCTTTGATCCAGCGCCACTGGTTGTCTTGCAGTTTATCGCCAGGGCCTTTGACTTCAATCCAATGAAACTCATCGCCCTTGAACGCAATCAAATCCGGCATCCCAGTTCTAAATAGCTTTAAGTCACTCAATATCACTTTGAAGAGGTCTACAACCAAGGCATTTGGAATTGAAGCCATGCCGTGTTCGATGAGTGCTTTAGGAAAATAATTCCAATGAACAAAGGGGTTCGCGATACCTTGCTTTTCATCGTAAGTATCAAGAAAATGGTTCAGCCCATGTTTGGATATCGTTTGAAACACGGCTTCAATCTGTTCGGCTCGCTTGTCTACGAAATCTGAATGGTACAGATCCAATGGTCGATGTTGGTAACGATTGATAAAGGCGCCTTCAACGTCTGCGAAAATGACATCCCAGAAAGCCAAACCAAACAAGCCACACAGAAAACTGTTTTCTGAAAAATAGACGTCCCAACCTTGGTTCTCAAAATGCTGCTTTACCGCAAGCTCGACTCGAGTTTGGCTGAGGTCTAATTCCAGTTTTAACTCTTTGCAGCTCGGCTTTATGGTTCGTGAAACTTTGTGCCCCTGTTTCCGTAGCAGCCGGTCTTCAAGCTTAATAGCGACTTCCAACTCTGACACATCCGATGGAGTAGCTTTCATTTGCGTGACAATGTCACACATTAAGTCTAGCGTACCTTGCTTATCATAGATGCGTGCAAGTCGTTCTCTGCTCGGAGGAAGTGTAGATTGTCTGAACCAAAAGATAGCTTGGTCGTTTAGATTAAGCCTTTCAAGATCGCGAGCAATATCATTGATCAAACGCGATCGTTTTCTGGCAATACTTCTGTGTTCTGATTCTTCAGGAATCGCATTTAAAAGCAGTTCCAGAAACTCGCCATCTTTGCGGTCACCTTCTGAATACAAGCGTTGAATATCGCGCATCTGGATTAATTGATTGAGCTGATCCCTAGAGGTGAAGAAGCGGTGTTGCTTGCTTAATGGGTAGTTCTCAAAGGTGTTTAGCCCAAGGTCGCTTAACACGAACTGACTTAAGTCTTGATAGGTGTTGGCAAAGAACAGCAACAGTAATACATCAATCACTTGAGATTCGATGACGTAAATACAGTCGAAAGAGAGGTTTTGAAATTGATCAAAAGGTTGCTGATCAAGCCGTAACAACAGCTCGTCTTTCTTGGCATTTCTATGGCTCTTAAGGGCGGGGAATACACTCAACAGCTCTGGTTTGGTGAGCAAGTGAAACCCGAGCTCGACCTCACTAATGGCGAGGTCATGCTGTTCTTCGGGATGACTCAACCCAATGAAGCCTGAGCTGTTTAGCTCTTGCAGTACGGTCTTTAGATCTGGGATCTCAACATAGTTGAGTTTATCGCTGCGAAACCAACGGCCTTTACGAGAAAGCAAACGAACCATTAGGCATTGGCTTGAAACAGAAAGACGTTTGTATGCGGACAACCAACGACATTCATCATCACTCAGAAGATCGGGGTAGAGCGTTTGAGCGTGTTCAACCAGTCGATTGAAGTTGTCGAGATAATAAGTGGGGGAGAGCTGAAGAGTGGTTTCGGTCGTCAATGGAGAAGTCGCTTGATACAAAAAGAGCCTAACCCTAAGGTTAAGCTCTTCAGTAACAAATTCAATCTTTTCTGTTGATTAAGCTTGTGATGCTTTTAGTTCAGCAACTTTAGCTTCAGAGATTGGTTTAGTGATGATTGCTAGAACAATACACACTGCCATCATAACTGCAGAGATTGTGTAAGCTAGGCCGTAACCTTCGCCGTTTGACATTGAGAAGCCAACAACTGCTGCACCGATAGCGCCGCCGATACCCCATGCCGTGTAAAGCACGCCGTAGTTAGTACCGTAGTTTTTCAGGCCGTAGAACTCAGCAGTTAGTGTTGGGAATACTGCTAGAAGCGTACCGTAACCAACCGCTGCGATAGCCGTACCAATGATTAGCGTGAATTCAGAGTTGAACGTAGCGAATAGAGCCATGTTCGCGCCTTGAAGGATGAACGCTAGAAGTAGAGTACGTACGCCACCGATTTTATCTGCAAGCATACCCGCAGCAACACGGCCGCCTGAGTTGAATACTGCAAGGATAGACGCTAGGTAAACTGCGTTTGGCAGGTTAGCTTGAACGCTAGCAATTGTAGTGATGTTACCGATGATCATTAGACCAACAGATGCAGCGAATGCGTACATGATCCATAGAGAGTAGAACTGAGGAGTCTTCAGCATTACTTTCCAAGTTAGGTCTTCAGTCTTCTTAACCGCTTTAGGAGCTTGGCCTGCTTTTACTTTAGGCTCAGCTGGCGTGTAATCCGCTGGTGGGTTGTTGATTGTTGCTGCTAGAGGTACTGCGATTGCAAGTACACCAACACCAAGAATCATAAAGCTAGTTTGGATACCCATGCTGTCGATTAGCGCAGAAGTTACTGGTGCTAGGTAAATAGCCGCAAGACCGAAGCCTGCTGCGATAAGACCGTTAACCATACCTTTCTTAGAAGAGTGGAACCACTTCATTGCTGATGGAGACAGACATGCGTAACCGAAGCCGATACCTGCACCTGTTATAATACCGAACGTGATGTTCAGCATCATAGGCGTTGTAGCGAAACCAGAAGCAATCATACCTAGGCCTGTAAGCGCTGTACCTAGGATAAGGATCTTACGTGGACCCATACGGTCTTGTAGGATGCCCGCAACAAGAAGACAAACAGAGAATGTGATAGTTGCAATAGCGTAAGGTGAAGATGCTTCAGCAGCACTCCAACCAGCTTCAGTTACTAGCGCTTTGTTAAATACACTCCAAGCATACAGGATGCCAAGACAAAGGTTGATACAGAAGCCTGCTAGCAGGATACGTGTTGCTTTATCAATCTTGCTCATTTTTATTCTCAGTTTTGTCATCGGTTAGTGGAGAGCCACTTAACTAAAGACGGGTTATTGTGATTGTTTCTTCAAAATTAGTTTGCGTTTATCAACAGATAGCGCAAAAGAGCGCGGATTATAACCAATTAAAATGTGATTGGAATCTCTTTTTCCATTTTTGGTAAATTAAATTCAATTTGTTAATAAGTTGTTTTTCATTGGTTTTTGAAATGTTTTTAACACCTCTCTATTTTGTTCTTTTTCGCTCTGTCTTCTTATTATTTCAGGGATTTTGAGGTGATGGTTTTTGAATAGACGCGTATTGCGTGCGGATATCACAGAGTTACAAATAATTTTAATTAATTTCCAAGGTTAAATTTGTGTAACAAAATAAATCGTAACAGCGCTTTATTCATATGAGACAAGGAGTAACGGAGTTTTATTAAAAACAGAATGTTAATCAATTGTTAAGGGTGATTTTTGTTAGTACTTTTGCTTACATTTTGTTCGATTGGAGGGGTTGTGTTGTCCGTAAAAAGTGGGAAAATAGTATGCAAACTGAGATTCCAAATTTGAAAGGATGCGTTTCCAACTTATGGTGAGGCGAGTATTATGAAACTGTTTTTAATTTTATTGATGTCAATTTCTGGTGGTGTAGCGGCAGCTGACCATATTCACTCTTTCCTATTCGGCTTCTATGTTGCGGCTCTAGCAGTTGGTAGTTGCTACTGGCTTGCATTCCGCAGTACGCGTTTCCCACAGTTGGCATTAGTGCTATTGATGTGTGGCTTTTTTGCGAAAATTGCAGTGACTGTTATCGGTGTTTCTTGGGGTATCTCGAACGATATCATTCAATCGCCGTTCATTTTCTCATTGTCATACCTGTTCTTCTTAGTGGTTGTGTCTTACGTTTGGTTTGCATACCGCGATAAATTGACGCTAAAACAACGCGCTAAGAAGGTAGAAGAGTCTCGCAAGCAAGCGGCAGCATAATTCGATTTGATTCTTAAAAAGCCTTCTTCGGAAGGCTTTTTTGATCCTGCCTACCTGAACTCTATTATTTGGTTATGACGGCAGATAAAAGAAACCCCAGTATGGTGACATACTGGGGTTACTTGTTATGTATCTATTATCTAGCAGTTACCATCTACCAAAGACTACTCTGAAGGTGTGTTATTTCTTCATCATCTTAGCGAGATCGGCGAACGGGTTGTGTGTCGCTGACTGATGATCATCTAAACTCGCTTTTGCATCCACACCATAACGCTCATGGTCAGTGTATTTTGAATGCTCATGATCGTGACAGTACAGGCACAGTAGCTCCCAGTTGCTGCCATCTTCAGGGTTGTTTGTATGGTCGTGATCCACGTGGTGAACGGTAAGCTCTCGGAGGTTTGAGTAAACAAATTCGCGCGCACATTTACCACAAACCCAAGGGTACAGTTTTAGTGCTTTTTCGCGGTAGCCTTTCTCTTGGCGAGCATACGCTGCACTCGAACCTGTGAAATCAGAAGACATTGCCAAATCCTTATCAATTGTAATACCCCGATTTTATCACAGCTTTCTTGAAGCTGTCGGTATGTCGTTCGTAAAATCATTGCTAAATGATGCAGTGGACTTATCGATATTAGATTGAAGTTTGAATACAGACTTACCTTCTACACACTAACGCTTAAGCGGGTTATGTCTTTCTGGAATAAGCCATGCTTAACAGTTTGAAAATAAATCGTATTCAGGGGTTTTAACCGCAGGCATGTGACCTAATATCAGTTTGTGAGACCCTATATTAATAAGGAAATATCATGTCAGAACAATACACTCCGCCAAAAGTTTGGGTTAACGATACTGCTGGTGGTAACAAGTGGGCAAACATCAATAGTCCTGAATCTGGAGCTCGCTTTGATAAAGAGCTTCCTGTTGGTGACCATGCTTTTCAATTGTATTCTCTTGGCACACCTAACGGTCAAAAAGTCACTATCTTGCTTGAAGAGTTGTTAGCGGCGGGTGTTAAAGAAGCTGAATATGATGCGTACTTGATCAACATCGGCGAGGCTGATCAGTTCTCTTCTGGCTTTGTTGGCGTGAATCCAAACTCCAAAATACCAGCACTTGTCGACAAGTCTGGTGACGAAGACGTGAATGTATTCGAATCGGCATCTATCTTGATGCATCTAGCAGAAAAATTTGGTCACTTCTTACCAAAAAAAGGGGCAGCAAGAACACAAACCATTAACTGGTTGTTCTGGGCACAAGGTTCTGCGCCATTCCTAGGTGGTGGTTTTGGTCACTTCTACGCTTACGCGGATGAAAAGCAAGAGTACCCAATTAACCGCTTCGCAATGGAAGCTAAGCGTCAACTAGATGTGTTAGACAAGCAACTTGCTAACAGCACTTTCGTTGCGGGTGAAGAGCTGTCTATTGCAGATATCGCGATTTGGCCTTGGTACGGTAACTTAGTACTTGGCAAAATTTACGACGCAGCCGAATTTCTACAAGTTGAGTCTTACACCAACGTTGTGCGCTGGGCGAAGCAGCTAGAAGCGCGTGAAGGTTTCCAACGCGGCCGAGTGGTTAATCGTTCATTTGGCGAAGAGTGGGAGCAAGTACCAGAGCGCCATTCCGCAGAAGACATCGACCGTGTTTTAAAACTACGCCCGTAGTGATTTAAAGAAATAGTCAATATCACTAGAGTTTGTTTTCGATTCGTTCGAGTAACAAACTCTAGTTTTCCCATTTCAAATTGATCCTTCCGAAAGCAAGCTCACCTATTTAGGTTTGGCTATTAAAGGCGGTTTAGGTATAAACTTGCGACATCATAATTCTAAAGGATGGTGCCATGTACCACGGTCATATCTATTTCCCTCTGCGATTTGCAGAGCAAGCAGAAACACTGCGTCAGAAGATTTTAGCGAAACGTAAAGATGTATTAGAGGTTTTCCCATTAATACAGCGTTTGGTTGGTCCACATAAGATGCCAATGTTTGAGATTCACTTTGCGAACAAAGAGTCGGGCATTGTTGAATGGCTTGAGCAAGAACGCGGTGATATGTCGGTGCTTATTCACCCTGTAACTGGCGGTGAAGAAACTTTGGATCACACAGTACGAGCGATCTGGCTTGGTCGTGAATTGGGTGTCTTTGAAGAAACGCTTACTAGCTAATCAAATATACCAATATTGCACTTAACTCATTCCGACCGGAAAATACATGAACAATAAAAAGGCTCCTCAAATGAGGAGCCTTTGTTTTAAGGAGCCGTTTTACCAAGAAACCGGTTATCAAGAGCCTCTGGTTATCGGGCTGAACCGTTAACCAGAGTAGGGGGATTAAGCCTCTGCCGTTACTTTAGAGCCGCTCATCTTTTTAAGTGCTGCGTAGCCAAAGCCTGTTACTAGCGTACCTGCTGCAATCGCTACTAGGTACATAAGTACTGGAGAGATAGCGCCAGGAATCAGTAGTACGAATAGACCGCCGTGTGGAGCCATTAGCTGAGCACCAAACATCATTGAAAGAGCGCCAGTTAGTGCACCACCTGCCATACAAGCTGGGATAACACGCATTGGGTCTTTCGCTGCGAATGGGATTGCACCTTCAGAGATGAAACATAGGCCAAGAACGAATGATGCTTTACCTGCTTCACGCTCGCCTGCTTCAAACTTGTCTTTCACTAGGAAAGTCGCAAGGCCCATACCTAGAGCTGGAACCATACCTGCTGCCATGATTGCTGCCATTGGTGCGTAAGTTTGCGAAGCCAATAGACCAACACCGAATGTGTAAGCTGCTTTGTTTACTGGACCACCAAGGTCGAAACACATCATTGCGCCTAGAATCACACCCAGAAGAATCGCATTAGACGTTCCCATGTTGTTTAGGAAAGTTGTCATTGCGCTCATCACGCCAGATACAGGGCCACCCACGATGTAAACCATCACAAGACCAGTGAACAAACTCGCAATAAACGGAATGATCAGAATTGGCTTGAGGGCTTCCATGGATTGTGGAAGTTGAACTTTGTCGGCAATGAATTTCGCTGCGTAACCGGCAATGAAACCTGCTGCGATACCACCAAGGAAACCTGCGCCCGTTGAGCTAGCCAACATACCGCCGATTAGACCTGGAGCCAGACCCGGACGGTCAGCAATTGAGAATGCAATGAAACCAGCAAGAACAGGAATCATCAGTGCGAATGCAGAACCACCACCGATAGTCATCAGTGCTGCTGCTAACGTGCCTTCTTCTTTAAACGCTTCGATACCGAATACGAAAGAGAGTGCAATGATCAAACCACCGGCAACCACCACAGGAAGCATATGTGAAACACCTGTCATTAGGTGCTTGTACACGCCTTTCTTCTCGTCAGCAGGTGCTGAATTAGAAGATGCTGTGTGTTGGTATGGTTTAGCTTCTGCGAATGCTTTTTCCATCTCTTGCTTTGTTTTCTTAAGCGCAGGACCCGTTGTTGTTTTGTATAGCGCTTTGCCGTTAAAACGATCAAGAGGAACGTCGATGTCGGCAGCGATGATAACCAGATCAGCGTCTGCGATCTCTTGGTCTGTCAGTTGGTTTTTCGCACCTACAGAGCCGCGAGTTTCCACTTTGATTTGGTGACCTAGGCGTTTGCCTTCTGCTTCAAGCGCTTCAGCTGCCATAAAGGTATGTGCAACACCCGTTGGGCAAGCCGTAATCGCTACGATCTTCTTGCTGCCTGTGCTTGCTGTTGTAGAAGAGTTTGGAGAGGTACCGGTCACTTCAACAGTGCTTTCAACTTGAGAAGCGTCTAGTACTGTTGCTTCTACTACCGCTTTCTCTAGAAATGCTTTTGCATCCGCAGTGCATTCCGAGATAGCTGCTTGGTACACTTTCTTGCCGACAAAGCGCGCTTTATCAACGTTGGTGTTGGCTGCGATAACCACAACGTCGCTGCTGTCGATAGTGTCTTGCGATACGGTTGAGTCAGGTAGCACGCTTGATTGACATTCAATAGCGGCGTTCCAACCCAGTGCTTTTGTCGCTTGCTCTAACAAGCCTGCTGCGATGATGCTGTTTGCTACGCCACTAGGGCAAGCTGTGATAATGGTAATATTCATAATAAACCTTTTGTCCTATTTGCTTGTGTCTAACTGGCTAGTTGGAGCACTAAGCGACTGTAATTGGATATTTTGTAGTACTGAATCCAGCTCTTGTTGGCTGGTGATGCCCACGCCTACCTGTGAAACTGCTAGAGCAGATAGGGCGGTTGCGAATTTAATAAGTTCTGGTTTCGGCATCTGTTGCATGTGACCCCAACATAGGCCAGCAACTAAGGTGTCGCCTGCGCCTACTGTGCTCACTACTTGCATACGCGGCGGTTGAGCATGTAACCATTCACCTTGGTTAAGCCACATCACGCCTTCTGCGCCAAGTGACACCACGATGTTCTCAATACCTTTTTCATTTAGGGCTTGGCCCGCGTGTTGGCATTGGTCACGAGTTGTCAGCTCTGCATTGAACAGCTGAGACAGCTCTTCATCGTTTGGTTTGATTAACCATGGTTGTGCATTGATACCGGCTTTAAGTGCGTCACGGCTGCTATCAAATAGAACCTTCTTACCTAAATCGTGTAAGCGTTGAACCCAAGAAGCGCAAAGCTCAGGAGAGATGCCTTGTGGCAAGCTGCCAGCAATGACGAAGTAATCGTGCGTTTCAGCAAGTTCTAATAGGGTTTCTTCGAACGCTTTAATCGCGTCAGCGTCAACAGGAACACCTGGGAAGTTGATGTCGCTTACTTGGCCTGAATTCTCTACCAATTTCACGTTAATGCGAGTTGCGCCATCAACACGGATGAAGCGGTCAGCTGCGCCCATCTGTTCAAACAGTTGGCAGAACGCTTCTTCGTTATTGCGACCAAGGAAACCTGTTACGGTCACTTTCGCGCCAAGCTCTGAAAGAACTTTTGCGACGTTTACGCCTTTGCCCGCTGCGTGCAAAGAGCCTTTGTTTACTAGGCTCACTGAACCCACGTTAAGTGCGTCGATAGCACCTGTCAGGTCTAGAGCAGGGTTAAGCGTTACAGTAACGGCTTTGATTTGTTTATCAGACATATCGACTCCTTAACCTTCGCCAAGGCCTGAAGCGATAGCTTTGCCAATCGATTCAAGTGCTTGTGCTGCGTCTTCACCTTCAGCAACAAACTGAAGCTGATGGCCGTGTTTAACGCCAAGAGCGATCACTTTCATCAAGCTCTTCGCGTTCACTTCTTTTCCGTCGCCATCTAGGTTTGACACGCGGATTGTTGATTCAAACTTCTTCGCTTCAGCGACTAGCATTGCGCCCGGACGAGCGTGCAGGCCGTGTGCGTTTTTGATTTTGAATACTGCGCAGTTGTCATCGTCTTGAGACGCTGTAGAAACCGCTTCACCTTTCAGAAGGCCAATCACTTGCGCTGCGTCAGTTGTTAACAGTTGTTGCTGTTTACCTTCGAAAACCATCTTGCTTAGGTTTGCCAGAATAGATTGGTGCGCGCTGTTACAAGCTGCGAATGCGACTAATGCTTTCACTGGTGTGCCTTCGTATTCACAATGGTTCGCTGTTGAAACGAAAGATACGCCAGTGCGTGTTACGCCTTTGTCGCTGCCCAACAACCACAGGCCTTGGCCTAGGTGAGTTGGTGTTTTTGTTACTAGGTCAGCAACGAATGCGTTGTCTGTGCAACCTGTGTTCTTAAGTAGGCCACCCGCAACGGCAGACATTTGAATCATGTCGCTCGCAGGGAACAGTAGCTGAACTAAAGAAGCGTCTAGGTCGGCTTCTAGCTGAACTTCGCCGTTAAGTAGGGCGATGATTTCGTCTTCTGATTTAGCTTGCTTTAATTTCTCTTCAACACCGTCTGCCGCTAGAACCTTTGTTAGTTGCTTAAGAATGCCTAAGTGCTCGTCAGATTTCGCTGCAATACCAATTGCTACGTAAACACGGTTGCCGTCTGCCCAATCAATACCTTCAGGGAAGTGGTGTACCGCAACGCCTGTCTCTTTTACTAGGCCACGAGTATCCGTCGTTCCGTGAGGAATCGCGATGCCGTTACCTAGGAACGTAGAGTTCTGGTTTTCACGGTTCAGCATTCCTTCAACGTAACCAGAGTCAACTAAACCTTTAGCTGTCAGGTCGCCAGCAATGTTTTGGATTGCTTTGAATTTGTCTTCGGCAGTTTGGCCTAGAGTGATGTCAGATTTTGATAATTTAAGCATGGTGCCTCTTTAGCGTATCGCTTGAGAATTTGTGTATCGCTACGATTCAGTCTAGAGCAATATTTGCCCGCTGCTTTATGCTTGCTGAATCGGTTCAGCATTCAGTGTAAAAAAATTCAGCAAAGCCGATTTTGGTTTTCAAAATAGTTTTGCTGCGTGTCGTAATTCCAGTTTCGTTAACAACAAGAAGCTGAATCACGACAAATGACGCTCAATCCATTCAAAAGGATGATTGAAGTCACTTTTCAGATTTTGCTGAATCCTTTCAGCTTTTATACTGAATCGATTCAGCATATAATTCAACTAATCCGAGGATCAGATCATTGGTTATATGATCCTACGCACAAAATACAGGTCACCCATATGACACTTGATGAAATTGCTAAATTGGCTGGAGTATCGAAAACCACGGCCAGTTATGTCATCAACGGCAAGGCGCAGAAATACAGAATCAGTGAAAAGACTCAGCAGAAAGTCATGGCGGTTGTGGAAGAGTATAACTACCGACCAGACCATGCTGCTTCGTCGCTGCGTGCTGGTAATAGCCGTTCATTTGGTTTGATTATTCCTGATCTGGAAAACAGCAGTTATGCGCGTTTAGCAAAACTGATAGAGCAGAACTCACGTAAAGTGGGCTATCAGATTTTGATTGGCTGTTCAGATGATGACGCTGAAACCGAACGTAAAGTTGCGGAAGCGCTTGTTAGCCGTCGTATCGATGCCTTGCTGGTGGCGAGCTCTATGCCAGACGCCAATGAGTTCTACTTGAAACTGCAAAACTCAGGCACACCAGTCATCGCGATTGACCGTCCGTTAGACGATGAACATTTTGCCTGCGTGATCAGTGAAGACTTCGAAGCGGCATTTGAACTGACCCACTCGATTCTTGATGACAGCATTCATAGTGTTGGTTTGATTGGTGCACTGCCTGATCTGAACATTTCACGTGAACGTCAGTTGGGTTTTGAAGCGGCGAATAAAGCACATACTCAACAAACAGGGCTAACCGAAAACAAGCCGACGGTTTTGGGTTATGGTGAGCACTTTGATAGAGAATCAGGGCGTGAAATTTTTGAGGGTTGGATAGCTAAAGGCACGGTGCCTGATGCGATTGTGACTATGTCTTACACCTTGTTAGAGGGTGTGTTGGATGTGATGGTCGAAAAGCCAGAGTTGATCAATCAAGTAAAACTGGCAACCTTTGGTGATAACCGTTTATTGGACTTCTTACCCTTTAAAGTCCATTCACTGCCACAGCAATTTGAAGTGATTGCTGATAGTGCTTTTGCTTTGGCGCTAAATGCATCGGCCAAGCGTTACCAAGCTGGCATTGAACTCGTGCCAAGAAGCTTAGTGAAACGAGGCTAGCTCGAGTTTACGGTTAGCTAGAAGCCTCGCGTTTAGCTCGAGTTTGGAATTAACTCGAACCTGTAATTAACTCGAACTTGGTTTTAACTAGCACTGAGTAATAAGCCCAACTCTACAATCGCAACAATGCCGAGCAACAAAGCCAACACTTTCCAAAACTGGATCGGGTTTCGGTTTATCAAAGGTTGCTTGGCTTTGCTTTTGACCAAGCTTTGGTTTGGTGTGTAAAGGTCTGCCACAAAATCCCCCAACACTTGATGACGTTCGCTTGGTGATTCCGCGCAGGCTTTTTGTAACACCAAATCTACCCAACTGGGTAAGTCCGCTCGTTTCTGTGTGATGGGTTGGTATTCCCACTGATGATGACGAGATTGCTTAAGCGATTGTGCAGTCATTTCAGAGTAGGGCAATCCACCTGTTAGCATCTCATAGCCGATCACGGCGATAGAGAACAGATCCGAGCTTGTGGTGGCCGTGTTGTGCTTGATGGTCTCGGGTGCAATGTAATTGACCGCGCCTAATGGTGTGTCGTCTTTGTCGGTGAGCTCTCCCTCTTCAAGGCCTCTCACTAACACCGCACCAAGGTCGATGATTTTTACCTCACCATCACGTTGAATCATGATGTTCTCGGGCTTTAAGTCTCGGTGCACCATGTCTGCACGTTGTAATACTCGAATGCCTTGAGTGATCTTTTCTAATATGTCGCGCACTTCATTGAGTGACGGTTTTGGGTTGTCGTACATCCATTGTCTTAGGGTGATACCTTCTACCCATTCGCAGATTTGGTATAAGAATTGCGAGTTCTCTGGCGTCGGGTAAACCTTCATTACTCTCTTGTTTTTTAACAAGATCCCCGCCCATTGTTCATTAAAGAAAGCTCTGAGTTGCGAAGGGCTATCGTGATATTGAACGGAAGGGACTTTCAGCACGAACTCGGTTTGTGTCTCTTTCTGCATCACACGATACACATGGCTTCTTGACCCTGCATACAACACCTCAAGTACCATGAAGTTGTCGATACTTTGCCCGAGCTTTAAAGCGGGTGGGATTGCCCGTTTAGCCAGCTTCTCATGGAATTCAATCAGCGAAGGTTTAGGCAGATGGCTGACTTGCACAATCAAGCAGCTCACGTTGTCTGAGCTATTGTGGCTTAAAGCGGTGTTACAGATGGTTTGCGCTGCGTATTCGAAATCCGCTCCGGGTTTATCGATGTGTTCTTTGAAGGTGTTGGGAGATACAAACTCGTGCACGCCATCAGATGTCAGGATAAAGCAGTCGTTTTTCTTGATAGGCAGGGTTTGATAGTCAACGTTGAGTTGGTTGTCCATGCCTAAGGCGCGTGTAAGATAATGCTTCTGTCCCATATTTTTACGGGTGTGGTCGCGGGTCAGTTGGCGTAATTCTCCATCTCTGAGTAAGTAAATGCGGCTGTCGCCAACGTGGAATATATGTGCGGTGTTTGATTTTAATATCACGCTGCTGAACGTCGAAACGAGGGCATTGTGGTTCACTTGTTGTGCGGGATGAATATTAGAAACAGACGTGTTGAAGAGCCAAGAATTGAGGGACGTTAAGACCTTTTGCGCCGAACGTTGAATGCTCCAGCTTTGGGGAGTTGCGTAATAGTCGTCGATAAACTGCATCACGCTGGTGTGACTGGCTTTCTGGCCGTGTTCACTGCAACTTGCGCCGTCTGCTATGCAGGCAACACTGCCTTTCAACTCTTGCTCTGCGCGAGTTTTTGGGTGTTTTACAATGATGGCATCTTGGTTTTCATCTCGTACGCCTTGATTCGAATAACCACCAAACTTAAGCGTTAACTGGTTGTTGGATTCTGGCGTGATGACTTGCCCTTGGCTGAATGAAATTGTCATAACTGGTCTTCTTCTTAACTGCTCTTCTTCCCGCTTCCTTGACAGAACATCCTAGGAAGAACAAAAACCCTAGTGAACTTAGAGCCTTTGAACGAAGCACCTAGCATTGATGTATCCGCTAAGGTGCTTCTCCCGATTCAATAATATCAATGCTTCATAGTACAGACCTAGCTTGAAACATTAATCAGCGTGACACTGCCATCGTCGTTTACTTCGGCGATTTGACCGTTAGGCTCTTCCATGAACAGTAGAGTCACAAAGCCAAGTACCGCTGTTGCAGCAATCACTAAGAAGAAGGTTTGGTAGCTCACGAATGACAACACAGTTAGGTAAACTACTGCACCCACGTTACCGTAAGCGCCCGTCATACCTGCAATTTGACCTGTCATACGACGCTTGATTAGAGGAACCGTTGCGAATACCGCACCTTCACCCGCTTGCACGAAGAAAGAACACGCCATCGCCGCAACAACCGCTAGCCATACAGGCCATGTGCTGTCGACTTGACCCATTGCGAAGTAACCCACAGCAAGACCAATCGTTAGAATAAGCAGTGTTGGTTTACGACCGAATTTATCTGAAATCCAACCACCACCTGGGCGAGACATTAGGTTCATAAAGGCATAAGCCGATGCAACCATACCTGCAAGAACCGGTGTTAATTCAAAGGTTTCAGAGAAGAACAGTGGCAGCATAGAAACCACAGCCAGTTCAGAACCAAATGTTGCGAAGTACAATACGTTAAGTACCGCTACTTGCTTGAACTTGTACTGGTGAATCTCAGGCACTTCTTCTTTAAATACGTTCTTGTTTACTTTCCAAACTTGCGACACTTCGTACACGTAAAGTGCTGCTAAACCTGCATACACAGAGTAAACCGCCATGTCAGACAGCATGTTGATGTTGCTTGGTGATAGCTTCCATGTCAGTAGCGCTAGTGCGGCATACATAGGGATCTTCATAATAAGTAGGAAGAAAAAGTCACCCTTTGATGTCACTTCCATTGCCGTTACTTGAGCCGGTTTGAAGTAAGTAGAACCTTTTGGTGTATCCGTTACGTTTTTGTAGAACACAAACGAGAACGCTAAACTCATTACGCCAGTAATACCGACCGCATAACGCCAGCCGTCTTCACCACCAAACGCTAAAGCCAGAGTTGGAAGCGTGAATGCTGCCGCTGCTGAACCGAAGTTACCCCAGCCGCCGTAAATACCTTCTGCCGTACCCAGTTCATTGTGTGGGAACCACTCAGACACTAGACGAATACCGACAACGAAGCCTGCACCGATGAAGCCTAATAGGAAACGAGCAATCGCCGCTTGAATAAAAGAGTCTGCCATAGCAAACATGAAACAAGGGATAGAACAGACCGCGAGTAGCGAAGAGTAAACCAACCTTGGGCCGTATCTATCGGTTAGCATGCCTATTGCGACACGTGCCGGAATGGTCAATGCAACGTTGAGGATCAGGAGGGTTTTGATCTCTTCAGTAGAAAGACCAAGCGTAGTTTTTACCATTTGCAGTAGTGGGGCAAAGTTGAACCACACAACAAAGGTAATGAAAAAGGCCATCCAGCTTAGGTGTAAGACCTTCATCTTACCCGTAAATGAAAGCAGCGAAAATTTAGTGTTATCCATGGTTTAAATCCTTTAAATCTGGAAAATTACCCGGTTTGTGCACCTGCGTTACTTCCGAACTTAGAACGCTTTTAATGTGCATAAACCCTGTGCCGAAATTGCGCACGCTAATAAGCGTTTGCATGATGGTGTCGGCGGTTTAGTTAACTGGCGATAGCAAGTGGTGCGAGAACTTGAACTTGTTCTCCTTGTTTGCGAACTTCAAATTTCACGAGCTTGAGCTCAGGCTGTTCAAGACATTCGCCAGTTTCTAAGTGGTAATGCTGCTTGTATAAGGGTGAGGCCACGTAAGGTTCTCCGCTTAATGAACCAATTATACCACGTGACATCACATTCGCCTTGCCGATAGGGTCGTAATTAGAGAGCCCATAAAGCGTGTCGCTGCGCTTGCAGTAAAAAATAGCCACTTGGTTATCGTCTACTTTGGCGCAAATTCCCCCGTTTGGGGTTAGATCGCTGGTGCTGCATACGGTTGTCCAATTTTCCATGACTTTCTCCTAGTCTAAAATTGAGTTTTTATTTTTTTATTGATGAACCTGATGAACCTGATGAAATTTATGAAACCTCAGTCACTTCGATTTGGTCTGCTTTAGCGAGCTTTTCATCGCGTTTTGAATCGGAAGAAGAGCTCAAGCTCGGCTTAGGAAAACGCTGCTCTCGTTCTTTGATGAAAGAGAGGCTAGTGTCCATTTCTTCGCTGTTGATGTAGTGCTGGAAGCGTTTCATCTTTTCAGGGTTTTCGATGGTGGTTTTCCACTCACACTGGTATTTTTCGATGTTGAGGGCGATATCGGCCTCAAGTTCTTCAGCAACGTTGAGCTTGTCTTCAATCACGACTTGCTTGAGGTATTCGATGCCGCCTTCAAGGTTCTCCATCCATACCGATGTACGCTGTAAGCGGTCTGCGGTACGTGTGTAGAACATCAAAACGCGGTCGATGTATTTAAGGAGTGTGGTTTCATCAAGGTCGGTAGCGAAAAGGTCACCATGGCGAGGGCGCATACCGCCGTTACCACAGATGTAGAGGTTCCAACCTTTGTCGGTGGCGATAATGCCAAAATCTTTTGATTGGGCTTCTGCACATTCACGAGTACAGCCAGAAACCGCAAACTTGATCTTGTGTGGTGAACGCAGGCCTTTGTAGCGGTTCTCAAGTCGAATCGCTAAGCCAACACTGTCGTCGACACCGTATCGACACCAAGTGCTACCGACACAAGATTTCACGGTACGAACCGATTTACCGTAGGCGTGGCCCGTTTCAAAACCTGCATCAATCAGCTTTTTCCAGATGATAGGCAGTTCGTTAAGCTGTGCGCCAAACAAGTCGACACGCTGACCGCCCGTGATTTTGGTGTACAGGTCGAACTCTTTAGCGACTTCGCCTAAAACAATCAATTTATCTGGAGTGATTTCACCGCCAGCAATACGCGGAACTACCGAGTAAGTGCCGTCTTTTTGCATGTTGCCAAGGTAGATGTCATTGGTGTCTTGCAGCTCGATATGTTGATCTTCAAGGATGTAATCGTTCCAGTAGGAAGCCAGAATCGAACCGACAGCCGGTTTACACACAGTACAGCCCAATCCGTTGCCGTGAGAATCTAACAGCTCGTCGAAGGTCTTGATTTTGTTGACGCGAATGATGTCGGTAAGCTCTTGGCGAGAATAAGCAAAGTGCTCACAGATATCGTTAGAGACTTCCACACCTAGGTTACTTAGCTCGCTATCGAGAACCTGTTTCGCAAGGGCAGAACAACCGCCACAACCTGTTGAAGCATTCGTGGTTTCTTTCAATGCAGCCATCGTGGTGCAGCCAGCTGAAACGGCCTCTTTAATATCGCCTTTGGTCACATCAAAACATGAACAGATCACAGCGCTATCAGGCAGAGCTTCAACACCCATTGCAGAGCCAGAATCATCGGCCACGTTAGGTAAAATCAGCACTGATGGGTTTTCAGGAAGAGGCATGTCATTTTGTTTGATTTGCAGTAGCGAACCGTAGGCTTCTGCATCACCCACTAACACAGCACCAACAATCTTTGTGCCGTCAGCCGAGATGATCAGGCGCTTATAAACTTGTTCTATTTCATCGTTGTAGGTATACGATTGAGCACCTTCTGTCTTGCCGTGCACTTCACCAATACTGGCAACATCGACGCCAAGCAGTTTGAGCTTGGTGCTCATGTCGGCGCCAGTGAACGCAGCGTCGTCAGTACCGTCAGAGACAATATGCGAAGCCGCGACTTTTGCCATCGAATAACCGGGAGCCACTAAGCCGAAGATCTTGTTATCCCAAAGGGCACATTCTCCAATGGCGTAAACGTTGTCGATATTGGTTTGACAGTGATTGTTGATCACAATACCGCCACGCTCGCCAATCTCGACATCAGAGCTTCTTGCTAGCTCATCTTGAGGGCGAATACCGGCAGAGAATACGATCATATCGGTTTCTAAGTGGGTGCCGTCTGCGAAGTTCATGCGGTAGCGAGCGTTTTCTCCGTCGACTATTTCAGAGGTCGCTTTCTCGGTATGAACTTGCACACCAAGGTCTTCAATCTTTCTGCGCAGTAGGGCGCCGCCACCATCATCTAACTGAACGGCCATCAGGCGTGGAGCAAATTCAACCACATGGGTTTCTAAGCCAAGGTTTTTGACTGCGTTTGCGGCCTCTAAGCCAAGCAGACCACCACCAATCACCACGCCAGATTTGCTGCCTTTGCTTGAAAGCTCGATGGCGTCTAAGTCTTCGATGGTGCGATAAACGTGACAGTGTTCTTGGTCGTTACCGGGAATAGGGGGAACAAAAGGGAAAGAGCCCGTCGCCAAGATTAGCTTGTCGTAACTTTCAACGTGACCACTTTCAGTGATGACTTGTTGATTGGCGGTGTCTAGCTTGGCAACCTTCTGATTCAACAAGTAGTTCACGCCGTTGCTTTGATAATATTCTTCACTGGTCAATGACAGGTCATCAGCGCTTTTACCATTAAAGTAAGCCGTTAGCTGAACACGGTCGTAGGCCAGCCTTGGCTCTTCACTAAAAGTAATCACATCAAACTCATCACTCTCTGATTGCAGGATGTTGTCGATAAATTTGTGTCCAACCATACCGTTACCAACAACGACGATTTTCTTCTTGCTCATAATCCATTCCTTATTCTCGGCGTCACCATCACTAGCGTCTAATTTCTAATCGTTAGCAGATGAATACCGGGTTGAGATTCCACTCAATTCATAATCATCAAGAAAAACAAAAATGTTTTTTCTAAGTCTTGGTTTCTAGTGGAGCAAGGAGGGTGCCAGATTGCGATTTGTTCATTTAAATAAAATTTAATATATATATTTCAGTGATTTAAAAATTGCAGGTGGCACGTAATTACCCCTAAAGTGGTATGTAAAATTTTTGTTATATTTATATAAATGAGCGTTTGTGGTGCAACTTTCTGCAAGATGGTGCAAAAATTAAGTTTCTATCTTGGTTAAGTTCTGTTTGGTTCGTTGTTGATATTTGTGTTTTTATTAAGTTGTTGTTTTTAATGTGAAATATTTCATTTTTGTCGGCTGGTGTTAAGTGGCGTGCTATTTGCTTGGTTTCAGTTATTACAATTATGGATAATTGAGCGAGAAACGGATGACCGATTCAAACAGCGGCTGGATAAAATCAACCTGTGCTTATTGTGGTGTAGGGTGTGGAATAGAAGCGAGACCGACATCGTTAGGAAAACTAGAAGTGCGTGGTGATAAAGATCATCCATCAAACTATGGAAAGCTATGCACTAAAGGGATTGCGCTCGGCGACACCGTCACGCCTTTAGGTCGTCTTACACAGCCTGCTCATATTCAGAATGAGCAAAAACAAGAGCTAGATTGGAACAGTGCCACTCAGTTGGTCGCAGACAAATTCAATCAAACCATCGAAGAATATGGGGCCGATTCGGTTGCGTTCTATGTATCTGGTCAGCTGCTTACCGAAGACTATTATGTTGCCAATAAACTGATGAAAGGCTTCATTGGTAGTGGCAACATCGACAGTAACTCTAGGTTGTGTATGGCTTCAACCGTGGTCGGGCATAAGCGAGCATTTGGCGCAGACACAGTACCGGTGTGCTACGAAGATCTCGAGCAAGCCGAACTCGTCGTGATTACAGGTTCCAACTTAGCATGGTGTCACCCGGTACTTTTCCAAAGATTAAGAGCCGCGAAACAAGCCAACCCTGAATTGAAAGTTATCGTCATCGACCCGCGTTATACCGACACTTGTGAAATCGCAGACATTCACTTGGCATTGGAATCAGGCTCAGACGTCGCATTGTTCAATGGTTTATTGGGTTACCTCGATGATAACGACAAGCTAGATGCAGACTACATAGAAAACCACACCCAAGGCTTTACTGAATCGATTCGATCTGCGACTCACTACCGTTATACAGAGTCAGGTTATACCGAATCAGGCTGGGGCGACAAAAGTGTTCCTGAGCTTACAGGGTTAACAGAGCAGCAGCTAAAACAGTTCTACAGCTTGTTTGCATCGAACGAGAAGGTGCTGACCATTTACTCTCAAGGCGTGAACCAATCGACACAAGGGTGCGACAAGGTAAACGCCATTATTAACTGCCATTTAGCCACCGGGAAAATTGGCAAGCCGGGCATGGGGCCATTCTCTGTAACGGGCCAGCCGAACGCAATGGGTGGCCGAGAAGTGGGCGGTTTAGCCAATACCTTAGCGGCGCACTTTGAATTTGGTGATCCGCAATCACACCAAACCGTCAGCGAGTTCTGGCAAACCGATAGCTTAGCCACACATGCGGGTTTAAAAGCGATTGACCTGTTTGATGCCATGAATGAAGGCAAAATCAAAGCCGTGTGGATCATGGCAACCAACCCAGTTGTGAGCCTGCCTGACAGCGAAAAAATCAAAGCCGCATTAGAGAAGTGCCCATTTGTGGTGGTATCTGACTGCATTGCCGATACGGAAACCACTCGCTTGGCTGATGTAGTGCTGCCCGCGCAAGGGTGGAGCGAAAAGTCGGGCACCGTGACTAACTCTGAACGCCGAATTTCACGCCAGCGCCGCGTGTTACCAAGCCCAGGGGAAGCCAAACCGGATTGGTGGATCTTGAAAGAAGTGGCGCAAAAAATGGGATTCAAAGAGCAGTTTGATTACCGCCACGAAGGCGAGATCTTCAAAGAGTATTGCGAGATGACAGCGCTCGGCAATGAAACGGGCAAAGCGCGAGACTTGTGCTTAATTGGACTCACGCAACTGGATGAAAAAGGCTATGGCGAACTCACTCCACAGCAATGGCCAGTGTTAGAGTATCAACCAGAGATCATTGAGCAACGCATGTTCACCAATGGTGAGTTCTTTACAGAATCTGGCAAAGCGCAGTTTATTGCAGTTGAGCACGACAAACCGATTGCCGATACCAGCCTTGAATTCCCGCTTATCATGAACACAGGTCGAATCAGAGACCAATGGCACACCATGAGCCGCACAGGTTTGGCGGCAGGCTTAGGTGAACACACCCCAGAACCGTTTGTCGCCATCCACCCAGATACCGTTTCAGAACTGAACTTGGATGAATTTGGGCTAGATGCTTTCAACCACGCGACTATTAACCCTGTGGTGAAAGTGCGCAGCGCACAAGGGGAGTGCCAAGCGCGCTTAGTGGTGACCAAAGAGATGCGCCGTGAACAAGTCTTCATGCCGATTCACTGGAACGCACCGACCGCCAAAGACAGTAAACCATGTGACTTGATCTTGCCTCATACCGATGCTGCATCAGGCCAGCCAGAATTCAAACACACACCTGTTGTCGTAGAGCCGTGTGGTTATCGTAGTGAAGCCGCACTGGTCAGCGACAAAGTGATGGACTGCAGTGGCTTTGATTACTGGGTTCGCCAAAGAGTGGAGGGCGGTTTTCTGTATCGAATATCTTCCTCTAAGAACCCAATGGAGTTGGTGATTCAGCTTGCTAATACCCTCGATGCCTTGCCAGAACCTGACGCAGAAGCGATTAAATCACTCCATTACCACGGCAATAAATCATTCAAGAACTACGGCTCTGCCAAGCTGGGTCAATCTGGCGTAAAGCAAGCCTTTGTGGTCAACAGTAAGCTAGATCACCAAAGCATCGACTGGCTGGTGGAATGCCTAACCCGAGAAGCCGATGAAGAGTTCGAAGCCGAGTTTTTGAGTACTATGGCGAAGTAGTAACTACCTCTAACCTATTAATACCAAGAGTTAAGCGCCGACAATTACGTCGGCGTTTTTGTTTGAAAACACGATATTCAAAGATATGACTATTCATTATCGAGCTGCGGTTTACTCACATATTGGGGAGTTTTCTGCATTTTGCAGAAACTATATGGAAAATTTCTGCTTTTCGTCATGTTTGATACGAAGATAAGTAGGTAAGATAATGTTATTAAATGAGTTATTAGACTAAGTGTCGTGTGTCTTGGAAACTAGACAGAATTGTTTCAGGGACAAAATATAGAATTATTCTGTCTAATATAGCTGTTAAGCATCAAATCAACAATTTCGCTTGTGCTTTGTTTACACTGCCCACATATGAGCCAATGCCATGTCTTTGAGCTTCAGAATCACTTGCAGAATAAGCATGTTGAAACTTGATGAATCGGTCATATTCAACTTTCATGTTTCTATGAGTTATCACGATATTAAAAGCTTCTGTTTTCATCGCGACTGGCTTCGTTTTTTCTTCGCTCAGCACGAATTTAGACTTTTCTGCGGCAACTAATACCTCACCAAATACTTTGTTTAGTAGTTCATCGTATTGTGCTGAGATAACGATGTCGTCCATGTAAACAGAAATACGAACTTCTTCGCTTTTACTTAGCTTGTCGAGATATTTCCCTAATGTGCTCTCAAACAAGCAAATCGATGCAAGTATTGGAGACTGGTTAAAACCATAGGGTAAATGGTGACTATGAGAGTAGTTTTTACTAGCTTTAACCGTAGAGAGCTTAGCTATTTTTCTAGCATTCTCATAGCCGGTGATTGGCTTCAACGACCTTGTAATGCGAGAGCGGCTGATATTTCCAAAGAAGTCAGAAATATCGATAGTTGCGAAATACAGATGCTCTAAATGTATGTTTAAAGCTTCTACATGACCGCCATTACGTAAATGGTAATAATATGAGGGTTTCTTCCACGACTTATTCAGTAGTTTGTTGATTTGTTGCCCTAGCGTTCTACTTTCAGGGGTAGGGTTGTAGACCCAACGGTCTGGCTTTACTTCAAATCGATTTGACCAACTAGCTTTATAAATCATTTTTCGTTCTAGTGCTTGGGTAATTAAAAGCCATGTTAAAGAGTTCAATTGCAACTGGCACGAACTTGTGTAGCATCACTACAAAGCCCATGATAGACGTTAGCAAATTGATACGCTCTTTAACTCGGCTATGTTTAGATTGTTTATCCATACATAACCCTCCATATCACCCCGACATGCCTAGCGCGAGCGCACGACTTTAAATTAACTAACTAGGACAACTATGAGAAACATTGATAACAATAATTCCCATTAGCATCCTATAAGCATCACATTGTGACATCTATGAAGGGTGACGACGTTGTCGCCTAATGTCAGGGACTTGTATTATATGCAAGCTGTTGTTCTAATCAATAAAAAGATGCATACAAAGCATTTAAGAGGGATTCCCAACGCTCGGCATTTTTGGTTTGCTTCAAGTTAAGTGTCTACGGCACAATACTTTAAGTTCAGTGGTCGTGCGTTGCTCACCACTTAATGCGGCTACCGCAATCAATCATCTAACCTTTTCATAGCTTTACGGTAAACATCGCTACGTTCGCGTTTTCCGACTGCTAAGACGGTTACAATGATGACATCGTCTTCAACTTTGTAGACGAGACGGTAGCCCGATTGGCGCAGCTTAATCTTATACATGTTGTCAGCTCCAGAGAGTTTTGAAGCCGGAACATGCGGGTTATCTAAACGCTCGATTAGCTTTTTCTTAAATTGTTGTTGAAGCGTTGAGCCAAGCTTTTTCCACTCTTTGAGTGCACTCTTTTTAAAGTCGAGTTTATAGGTCATCAATATTTACCGAAATACTCTCTTCAGATTCACGCTCTTTCGCAATAGTTAGTAGTTCAAGATCTTCGAGTCTGTCCATCATCATTTCGTACGCTTCGGCTGGTACGCAATAAAATGCTGGCTCATTTCGGTTCAGTACAGCAACAGGTTCACCGTAAGCACTAGTTGCAACTTTCATAGGGTTAGCTTTCAACTCAGTAATGCTTGCAGCAACATCGGCTAAAATTCTAGTGGTCATGTAATAGGTCTCTTAAGTGGTCTTTGTTTTGGTCATTTTAGCCTCAACCAAGAGGTATAACAAGTTGCTTAAGAATAATTCGCAACGCGTGGCATTTTTACTATGCGTTGGTTTATGTGTTTAAGGTATTATGCGGAGGCTAAGGTATTGGTTTGCTCACACCTTAGCAAGGCGTAAAGTGTCGATATCTTGGGATAATAGTTCTAGATATCTAATTCAAAATAGCTGCGTAAACCTTAATTTAGAGGCTCTTGAACCATGGTATTACTTATAGTTTGGTTGGCTATTTGGGTTTCTTCAGTCAAGCCACTTGCTTCTGTCGCCCGACGAACATACCGCATTAAAGTACAAAGTAGTTCGAATGGTTGGAAAAGTATTTTGTTTTTTATATTGGCTCACCTTACCTTTGTTCAACTATTTAGCTTTCCTGTAGATAGTTGGTTTTACTGGGTACTTCCAGTACTAAATGTTTTGTTTGTTATGCACATGCTCTTGCTCTTGGATTTGGTTCTAGATCGTTATAGTGTGGTTGATACTTCACGTTTTACCCATCGTTCAATTGCACCTTTTTTGGTGTCATGTAGTGCATTTATTGCAATGCTTTTCTACTCAGCTTATCTCAATGATGCAATACTAAGGGGAGTATGTATTGCTGCTCTCTCAATAGGTTTGACAGGGTTTCTAGTAACTTATAGAAATGTAAAATAGGGTCATACAGCTAACAGAGTATTTTAGGTTGATAAGAATCAACCCAACCAAACAGGGCGCCAATAACGGCGCCCTTTGTGTTAGTTGGACACGCTGTAAGTGTCGTAATTGCGAAGTAAGAAGATTGCGATACAGGCTGCGAGCATTGGCCAAGAGGCGAAGAACAGTAGGTTGTTGAACGGGTCCATGTATTTTCCAAAAGAGGAAAAGGTTGAGCCTGCATGAAGGACTAAAATGGCTCCGTAGGTGTACTTTTTCCACATGCCTACAACGAATGCGCCTAAAAATCCGAGCTGCGCGACACCCAGAGCCATCATCGCATTGTTCGAGATGTCGATGCCGTAAAAGCCAGACAGTACTTTTGTCGCGTGCTCAGGGACAAGGATCTTATCCAAGCCCCAGAATAAGAAGACGATAAAAATGCCGATTCTCAGCAGTAGTAGGCTAGTCGCCAGTTTGGTTTGAAGTGTCTTTTCCATGATATCCCTTGTGATGCATTCAATGATGCGATGGTTTAAATGTTCATTAAAGGAGACCCATAGCCTTCGCATTTTCTTTCGTTGTTTTTTAGTGCCTTATGTAACAAGGAATGTCTGGTTGGTTTGTTCCTCAACGTTATCGGACTCAAAATGCTGCTGCTTGAGTAAGCTGATAATCAGGTTTATCGGCATCGGCTTATAAAAATAGAAGCCTTGGATATAGTCGACACCGAGCTTAGATAAGATTTTCACTTGGGATTCGTACTCAACACCTTCTACGATCACTTGCATCCCTAAGGTGCGTGATAGTTGAAGCATGGACTCTAGCAAAGGGAGACCAAAGCTGGATTCGTCGGATATGTTTTTCACGAACACGCGATCAATTTTGAGAATGCTGAACGGGAACTGTCTTACGAAATCTAACCCTGCGTAGCCTGTACCAAAATCATCAATCGCAACTCTTACTCCCATGTTCGCAAGCTTGGTTAGGTTGTCCCTAATTTTGACCATATCGGCATCAGAACATTCACCATCTTCGGTTACTTCAAATACCACCTGCTTGAGGATCTCAGGGTGTCTTTTAAAGATGCTGATCACCTTGTTAGAGAAGTTACTGTTGGACACAACGTTGCGGCTGATGTTGACGCTGATGTACTTTGATTCGAACACGTCTTGATTGCTTTTCAACGTCATTAATACTTTGCGCAGCACGAAGTAGGTGAGCTCCTCAATCAAGCCTAAGCTTTCAGCAAGCGGAATGAAAATAGCCGGGGAGACGTTACCTTCAATTGGATCGTTCCATCGTAATAGTGACTCACAGCCGACGATCTCGTTGGTATTTTGGTTAACGATAGGCTGCATGTGAACATGAAGGTGTTGGTTTTTTAGCGCACTTGAAAGCGAATACTCTAAGCTACGTTGGCTCTGCTTCTTATGTTTGATGGAAAGGAGAATTATGGTGGTGATTCCGGCTATCAAAAAGCCAAACCATAAATAGCTCAACATGAAGTGAAGATAAAACTGATACCCAATGTATGAGGTGATGGTCAACGGGTAGCTGTTTGATTGTATCCGCACCTTGGCGATTGATGAGTCAATATCGGTAGGGTAGATATCTCTTTTGATCACTTCAACTTTGGCCTGTATTCCATGGCTGCTCAGGTTTGTTTCAACAAGGTCATAGATGAAGTGTGGCGGAATCATCAGGCTCACTCCGGCATCTTCTTTGTTCGAGAAAATGAGCATGATGGACTGAACTTGCGTGATGGCCGAGTTGGAATACGACAGGGTTGTTAAATTCGGGTCGTCATTGAGTCGCTGCCTGATGGTGCTGTATAGGCGAAATGAAACGTCACCATCGGTGGTTGAACAGTAAAATCGGTTCTGTTTATTGAATACCGCTGCTTCTTTTACCCAATCGGCTTCAAAAACGTTTTGTCGAAGCTGTCTAACGATCGCGTCGCATGACTGTTCAGGTCTAACTTCAGATAAAAAACGGTCGAACCTTGATTGGATCCCTTCTAACCTGGTTTCGACTAACCTTGATGTGTCTTCGGTTAATGTTTGGTAGTGATACGGTGTAAAAGGAATGAGCATTGCCATGGAAAAAAAGAAAGAGATGGCAAAGTAAAATGAAGTCTTGGCAATGTTTTGGTACTTGATATCCATAGTTGGAGAAGCGTTACCGATTTATGTGAGCATTCGATTTAATTTATAAAGTTAGCGTTTAGGTAGCAATATAAATAATTAATAGTGTGAGTGCAGGCACGAATTATTGATATAAATAATATGTTTTCTAGTTTTACCAGCAAAATCTGAGCGTTATCTCATTTATTTGAGTTGGCGAGGCGTCATTTTTGATGATTTATGCGGATAACAAATGCTTATATCCTGATAAATTTTATTGTTATTTGCTCTGGCTGAATGAGCTGAATGAGCTAAATATTGAGCCACGTTTAAATAAATAAAGTCACGACACGATTCGTTTTGGTGGTGGCAGCATAAAGGATGATTATGACAAAACTGATATCGGCACTCATAGCGGTGTGCTTCTCATTCTCTGCGTTGGCCTACGAAGGTGTTGTTGATTGCGAGAATGCGATGAATACCATCGAGATCAATCACTGTGCGGCAATTGAGTTGGAATCTGCACAAGCGGAACTGGATAAATACCTTGCAGCCAGCTTTGAGCACAATGCTTATGATGCTGAGCTGGTGGCGTCAATTAAGAAGGCTCAGGAGAGCTGGCAGGCGTACATGACAGCACATTGTGATTCTGTGTACACCCAATGGCGTGAAGGTTCTATTCGAGGGGTTATGGCGCTTTCCTGCAAGATGACGTTAACCAAGCAGCGCACGCATGAGGTGTGGGTGAATTTCTTAACCTATATGGACAGCACGCCTCCCGTTTTACCAGAGCCTTAATTAGCGCCGTAGGCAGATTTGAAATGCGTACAGGACTGTGCGCCTGCTTCAACCTTTGGCGTGCGAATAAGAAAGCGATAGGGGATTGCCTTACTCTGTCGTTCTTAGTTCTTAGTCTCTAGTTTGAAGTATTAAAGCTTGAAGCGTTACAGTTTGAAGTATTACCTAGCAAGGATTCGATTTTGAATAATGTCAGCATCACTCTTATTCAGCTTGAGGTTGAATACAAAAACAAACAAAAGAACATTGAGTCGGTTTCTGATCTTTTGGAAGCGGAATCGACAGTCGGGGATATCACTCTGTTGCCTGAATTGTTCACTACTGGGTATATTTTTAACGATGCTGAAGAAATTCATGAACTGGCTGAAGACTTCAACGACAGTACTACTATTGATTCATTAACTCAGATGGCAGCGAAGTATCACACCTTGATTGTTGCTGGTATTGCCGAGAAAGATAGCGGCCAATATTACAATAGCGTCGTGGTGGTTGATGGTTCAGGTTTACTTCATAAATACAGAAAAGTCAGTCAAACCAAATTCGACAAACAGTATTTTTCACGTGGGTGTGAGCTCCTTACATTTGAGCACAAGGGCTTAAAGTTTGGTGTCGCAATTTGCTTTGATATTTGGTTCTCGGAGATCATGAGGGCGTATCAGTCGGTCGACGTTATTCTACATCCCGCGAATTTTGGTGGTCATCATAGCTTTGCTATTGCTCAAGCGAGAGCTTTAGAAGAGGGGTGTCATGTCGTGACGTGTAATCGCGTTGGGCAGGATGTGGTTGATGCGTTTGCCGCGACTTATTCTGGTAGCAGTAGAACCTATTCACCAAAGGGTGACTTAATGCTTCAGCTCAACGACAAGCAATCTGTAGAAACTGTGAGTATTCAAGATCTCTCGATTGCGCCGCAATACAATGGCGTTGATGTGTTAGACGAAATACAGCAAATCGCATCTGTGTTGAATCGCTAAGAAGATAAGTGAAGTGCATTAGGAGCGAAAAGGGCAAGGTTTTTTAACCTTGCCCTTTGTTGTTTAGATCTCTAAGAAGGCGCTTTAAATGGCTTTTACGCTGCTTCGTTCAACAAGAGTAGGTTCAAGTTCAACGACTTGCGGATAAGCATCTGGAGTTTGTAATCTGCTCAAAAGCGTATCCACTGCGGCTTTACCTAAACGATGTTTTGGCTGGTGGACAGTGCTTAACGCGGGTGTCATGTACTTCGACAGGTGGATGTCATCGTAGCCAATGATAGACAGATCATTCGGAATCGATGTGCCATCTTGCGCCGCAGCGTGAATCACGCCCATCGCCATCATATCGTTACTGACGAACAAGGCAGACGGCATTTCGCCACGAGTTTTCAATGTCTGATAAGAGTCAAAACCACCGTCACATTCAAAGTTGGATTCAACAATCCACTTAGGGTTGATCTCTAAATTGGCTTCTTCCATTGCTTGCTTGAAGCCTTGATAACGAGACGAAGCTTGATTGCGGTGCAGTGGGCCAGTGATACAACCAATTTGAGAATGACCGTTATCTATCAAGTGCTTAGTTGCCATGTAGCCACCTTGGTGCGAGTTGTCTTGGATCTTATCGCTCGCAAACAACATAGGGCCCCAATCCATGACTACAACAGGCAGTTCTGGGTAGCGCTCGAATACATCGATATGTTCGCCTTCAAGGGTAGAACACATTAGCATCAGGCCATCGACTCGCTTTTGCAGCAAGGTATCGATAGAGGATTTCATGCGTTCGCTATCGCCTTCGGTGTTACACAAGATAAGGTTGTAGCCTTTTTCGTAGCAACGACGTTCCACACCTTTTACCACTTCGCCAAAGAATGGGTTGGTGGATGTGGTCACTAGCATTCCCAAGGTTTTGGTTTGCTTCATTTTCAAGCTGCGAGCCAATGCAGAAGGCGCATAGTTGAGTTCTTTAGCCGCACTGTTAACACGCTCAGCAATCTCTTCACTGACAAAGCGTGATTTGTTGATCACGTGGCTCACGGTAGAAGTCGAAACCTTTGCGAGCCGTGCGATGTCTTTCATTGTTGCCATAAAAAATCCTTGTGGGAATAACCTTCCACGTTGGGCGATATTCTGCCTGAAAACAGGGGCTTATTCTTGTTATTTGTTGTTACCGAATTTGAAGGCTAACATCCGTTAACCACGGTTTAGCTCAGAAGTTAGGCCTTCAAATAGGTATCAAACTAAGCAGACAGTTGCTCTGCCAAAAACGCATCGGTTTCAGCACGGCTTGGAATCGACGTTTGAGCACCAAAGCGTGTCACAGAGATAGCAGCTGCAGCATGAGCAAATTTAATCGCACGCTCAAGTGGCATATCTTCAAGCAAGCCTGTCACCAACGCGCCGTTAAAGGTGTCACCTGCGGCAGTTGTATCTGTTGCTTCAACACGGAAACCTGCGATTAATTCACCTTCGCTGGCTTCATTGCCTTGACCGCGATGACTCACCCACACGCCTTTCGCGCCTAGCGTGATCATTACCGTTTCTATGCCTTTAGCATGCAGAGCCAACGCAGCCTGATGAGCAGACGCGTTGTCCGTCACGGTAATGCCTGTCAGCACTTCTGCTTCAGTTTCGTTCGGTGTAATCACGTCAACACAAGCAAGCAGTGAATCCGATAATGGACGAGCAGGAGCCGGGTTTAGAATGACTTGCGTGCCACTCTCTTTTGCTACTTTCGCAGCGTACTCAATACCTTCAATTGGCGTTTCAAGTTGAGTTAGCAGGTATTTGGCTCCGCGAATCTTCTCTAGATGTGGTTCGATTTGGTCGCAAGTCAGCTTGTCATTAGCTTCTGCAGAAAGACAGATGCTGTTTTCACCCGTTGCGGATACTTGGATCATCGCGATGCCAGTTGGCGTGTTGTCTGCCACGATAACACCGTCGATGTTGATGCCGTCTTTAGCGAAGTCTTGACGAATGTTGATGCCGAATGGGTCGTCACCGACACAGGCGATGAAGCCGATATCTGCGTTTAATCGCGCAGCAGCGACTGCTTGGTTTGCGCCTTTACCGCCAGGGATGACCTGATAGTTACCGCCAATCAAGGTTTCACCCGGACGAGGGAACGAAGGAACTTGCAGTACGTGGTCAGCGTTAACGCTACCTAAAACAATCAGTTGAGTCATGATACGAGCCTTATGATATATCGTATTTGAAAATGCATGGGTCTTTCTCATGGTGTTAAGTGCGCTCTCTTTTGTGAGCGGAATGAGAAACAGCGATGCACTGTCGGGGTTTGCTTTTGTTTGAGTCAGCGAGCCAATCAAAGCAGGGAGATAGGGAACTCCCTGCTTTATATCGCGTTACCTAGTAACGATTACTTAGCGATGATTTTTAGAGGTACTGGTACGTACTCGTCTACTGTTTCGCCTTTCAGTACTTTGTCTGCCATTTCGATACCTAGAGAACCGATTAGGTCAGGTTGTTGTGCAACTGTAGCGCCTAGTAGGCCGCGGTTAACAGCAGCGATGCCGTCGTCTGTGCCATCAAAGCCAACGATCATCACTTCTTTACCTGACGCTTGAACTGCGCGAAGTGCACCTAGTGCCATTTCATCGTTTTGAGCAAATACTGCTTGTACATCTGGGTTAGCAGCAAGCAAGTTTTCCATTACGTTCAGACCTTTAGTACGGTCGAAATCAGCAGGTTGGCTTGCAAGAAGCTCAAGGTCGCTGCCGTTTACTGCATTCATGAAGCCTTCACCACGTTCACGAGCTGCAGAAGTACCAGCAATACCTTCAAGTTGGATTACTTTCGCTTTTTCGCCTACTTTTTCCATGATGAAGTGACCTGCCATTTCACCACCGATTACGTTATCAGAAGCGATGTGGCTCACTACGTCACCACGGCTTGCACCACGGTCTAGTGTTAGTACTGGGATGTTTGAACGGTTAGCCATGCGAATTGCGTTAGACACGGCGTCTGAATCTGTTGGGTTGATCAGGATTGCCTTAACACCACGAATGGTTAGATCTTCAATGTTCGACAGCTCTTTGCTTGGGTCGTTTTGAGAATCCAGAACGATAAGCTTGTAGCCTAGCTCTTCAGCTTTCGCTTCTGCGCCATCTTTCATGGTTACAAAGAATGGGTTGTTCAATGTAGACAGAACGATTGCCATTGTATCTTGCGCCTGTGCAGACACAGATACTGTTGTAGAAAGAAGAGCAGCAGAAATAAGAGTCGCTAATTTTTTCATGGTGTAAGTCCTTTGTGTAGGGGGAGCTAAGAGGTGAGTCCTAGCTCGTTGTTACATTATTTATAGATTCTAATATTTTAAGGTAAAACAGGGTGTTACTTGTATTAACCTAGAGTGTGAATAGGTTTTATTTGTTTTTGTTGTCGACCAATACTGCCAGAAGAATAACCACTGCTTTTGCAATCATCTGGTAGTAAGAAGATACGTCTAGTAGGTTTAGGGCGTTGTTTAGGAAGCCGATAATCAGAGCACCAATCAATGTGCCCATGATACGGCCACGACCGCCAGCTAAGCTTGTCCCGCCAAGAACTACGGCTGCGATAGCGTCTAGCTCATAACCCATACCTGCGGTTGGTTGAGCAGATGACAAACGCGATGCCACGATGATGCCTGCCACTGCAGCTAGCAGACCACAGATTGCGTAAACACCGATTTTTACTTTGTCTACGTCGATGCCTGATAGGCGAGTTGCTGATTCGTTGCCACCCAGTGCGTAAACGTAGCGACCAAAGCGTGTGTGGTTAAGTAGGTACCATACTGCTGCGAATACCACGACCATGATCCATACTGGAACCGGTACACCCATTGCGTAGCCAGTACCGAACCAAGCGAATGCGTCTGCTGTGTCTGTGAAGCCTGTTGAAATAGGACGACCATCTGTGTAAACCATGGTTACGCCGCGAAGTAGTGTCATGGTGACAAGCGTTGCGATGAAGGCTTGAACCTTACCCTTAGCGATAATCACACCACTAATCGCACCTAATGCTGCACCTGCTACAAGAGCGGTTGGTACTGCGATCATCACAGGGATTTCCATGCCAATCATGCTGGCTGCGAACGCACCACAAAGCGCCAGTACAGAACCAACACTCAAGTCGATACCCGCGGTTAAGATAACCAGCGTCATACCTACAGCGATAATTGCGTTAACCGAGGTTTGGCGCAGAATGTTTAGGATGTTGTCGACAGTAAAGAAGTTCGGGTTTAAGAAAGAAACGACAACAATCAGGAAGAGCAAAGCAATCAATGACTTTTGATCAATCAGCCACTCTTTGCTGATTAACGGTTTTTTCTTTGGAGCTTCAGTTGTTTTGCTCATGGTTTTAGTACTCATGCTGCGTCCTCGTTGATCTTTTTACCGACCGCACACGCCAGTAATAATTCTTGGTTTGCTTCTTTAGCATCAAATTCACCGCTTACACGGCCTTCATGCATCACCATGATGCGGTCACTCATTCCTAACACTTCTGGCATTTCAGATGAGACTAAAATGATGCTCATGCCGTCGGCTTTAAATTTATTAATGAGTTGGTAAATCTCTTTCTTAGCACCGACATCGACACCGCGCGTTGGCTCGTCGAGAATCAGTACTTTTGGTTTGGTCATCAAGCCCTTAGCGATAGCCACTTTCTGTTGGTTACCACCAGAAAGGTTGCCAATAATCTGTTCGCGCGTCGGGGTTTTGATGTTGAATAGCTTGATGAAGTCATCTACTGCAATCACTTCGTCTTTATGTTGGATTTGACCGCTCTTTGTTAGTAGGTCAAGTGAACATAACGACATGTTTTCTTTAACAGAAAGCCCTAGAACTAAGCCATCGCCTTTACGGTCTTCAGAGATGTAAGCAATGCCATTGGCCAAGCCGTCTTTCGGGCTTACAGGGTTGATGGTTTTGTTTTCAAGGTTGATGACGCCGCGTTCACTTGGAAGGGCACCGTAAATCACTTTCATCAGTTCGGTACGACCTGCGCCCATTAGGCCAGATACACCCAGGATTTCACCGCGTTTTAGCGTAAAGCTAACATCGTGAACACCAGAACCCGTCAGGCCAATCACTTCAAGACAAGTTTCACCGTGGCTCTGGCCGATACGTGGATATTGTTCCTCTAGCTTACGACCAACCATCATTTCGATTAGGCCATCTTCGTCGGTGTCTTTTACTTCACACTGACCAATGAACTTACCGTCACGAAGCACTGTGATGTCATCACAAATCTCGAAGATCTCTTTCAAACGGTGAGAGATGTAAACAATGCCACAGCCTTCATCGCGCAGTTCGTTAATCACCTTAAACAGAGATTCAGTTTCGGTATCGGTTAGCGCATCGGTTGGTTCATCCATGATGATGACCTTAGATTCAAACGATAGGGCTTTCGCGATCTCTACCATTTGCTGCTCACCAAGGCTCAACTGGCCTAAAGGTGTTTTCGAGCTGTGTTTCACGTTAAGGCGTTTAAGTAGCTTGTCTGCTTCTTGGTACATCTCGTTCCACAAGATACGACCCATGGTGCCAGTGATTTCACGACCTAAGAAGATGTTCTCGGCGATGGTCAACTCAGGAATTAGATTCAGTTCTTGGTGAATTATGCTAATGCCTGCTTGTTGAGAATCACGTGGCCCTTTAAATGCAGCAGGTTTTCCTTGGTAGGCGATAGTGCCGCCGTCCAAGTGATAAATACCTGTCAGCACTTTCATGAGCGTTGATTTACCTGCACCGTTTTCACCCATTAACGCCATTACGCGTCCTGGATAAACGTTGAGGCTTGCCTTATCCAGTGCTTTAACACCAGGGAAGGCTTTCTCAATTGAGTTAAGTTCTAAAATGGCTTGAGTCATGTCGGTTCCTTTACTCGGGGCCAGTTGTATTTGATTATTCTGTCTATGTATTGTTTTTGGTTCAGTGATGACACTGAGCTGTCGTTGCGTTTTGCTTGAGCTAAAAGGTTACGCCAGCTTGGAAAATAACATTTGCGTATGGTGTGCATTCACCGGTGCGAATCACTGCACGGCTTTCATGCGTTCGCTGTTTGAATTCTTCATGAGTGATGTAAGTAATAGAAAGCGATTTGCCACAACGTGCTTCTTCTGTCTTGATTAAATCAATCAGCGCTGCGTGGTTCTCTGGGCTTACTTTCGCAAACTCTTCTGCAATCACAACGCCTTCGATTTGAGATTCATCCAGCATGGTTTTTACCGTTTGCTGAAAGCTTGGGACACCGTGAGTCAAAGCAAGATCAATACGAGTTACGTGGTCTGGAATCGGCAGGCCCGCGTCACAAATCGTGATTTCATCTGTGTGGCCAAGAGTCGCCACTAGGTAAGAGAGTTCAGAGTTTATTAAAGTACTTTTTTTCATATCACGACCTATCGAAAAATAACGCTTGATGGGTTGAGAACAACTCAAGAAAAGCCATCGAAACGTTTCGATAGTGATAATAGTGTCTGATTTATCATTTGCACGTTTGATTGTTTTAGAGTGTGATAATGATCATCGAAACGTTTCGATGGGGCGTTTTTTGGTGATCTTAGTCACCGCCATTGATTGCATAAATCCTTTTACGTGGGTTCAATCGATAGCGCATATCCGAACTTACTAATGGTAATGATCTGGACGTTGGATGCTCTTAATCGCGCGAACACATTGCGTAGGTTATAGACTACGTTTGCAAGAACATGTGGTGACGAGAGTTGTCCGTCCCAACACACATCAACAATATGCTCTCTTGAAATCGGTTTTCCCACATTTTCCAATAACAAGCAGAGCACTGCTAATAGTCGAGGGCGCAAAGTGATTTTTTTCCTTGCTGGTTGGTAATCGTTCGAGCGTCGATATCAATGATTAAGCCGTTGAAGTCTATTGTGTGGTTCATCGTGTTTTCTGTTCGTCTTATTCTAAATTGTGGAGATTGAGCAAATTGGCCTGCTGTTGGAGCGGGTAATTATTTAAGTGTGCTAATGGTCGAAGTGGGCGGGTTAACTGACACGATCAGTGAGCCTATTACTTTTAAAGCCGAAGACAATACTTACCGATTAATTGCTGGTTACAAATTTAACCGCATTGTTTCGGTTGAAGCTCAATACACAGATTTTGGTGATATCGCCCTGAAAACGAAATCTGGTAATAAGGTTTTCACTTGGACACCTCAAATCTTTTCGGTAACGGCGAACCTCGGTTACACGTTTGATAATGGCATTCGTCCATTTGGCACTATCGGTCTGTCGACTATTGATCTAGACATGAAGCTTGCTGATGGCTCTCGCCCTTCAGGAGATGGTTTTGATGATTCGGGAGATGGCATCCGTATGGGTGTTGGTGTTGGATATACGCCACCTACAATGTCTTCGTTGAGCTTTCGCTTAGCGTACGAAGCCGATGCTTTTGATATCGAAGATTACGAAAATGGACACAAGGCAGAAGATACTGTTGTTCTGGATTCTTTCTACTTAGGCGCAATGTACACATTCTAAGTTTCATACTTTGCTAAACGGTAAATCGGTTTCTAAATGGGGCGTCGGTTAGCTCAACCCGTTTAGCTAAAGTGGAAGGCCGCAGTTTTTGACTGCGGCTTTTTTATGTTTAACTCTAGGCTTCACGAATATGAGCGGTAACAGACACGATGGCATGGTCCGTACTGAATTGGTCGTGTTCAAAGCTTGGATTGGTGAGGTGATGGTCTAACACTGTGTAGCTAGAGATCTCCATTAAGCTTGAAGAGTTCTGACAATCAAACTCGTTCGACATCAAAATGTAGTCCAGTACAGATCCAGAAGCGCCGTAGTAATGGGTTGGCTTTCGCTGTTCAAGCAAGTCTTCTTCATGCAGTTGATGGTAAAGATCCCAGCTGTCTTTCAAGCGAAAGTGGGATAGCCAATGCTTGCTGTTTTCGTCTCGGTTGATTGAGTAATTCAACAGCCCTTTAAACTCATCATTAAACAGTGGCTTATTAAAGTCACCCATCAACACAACAGGTTGCTCGGTTTGGTAGCGTTGGTTGGTGATGTATTGATGCAGCATCTGAGCTTCTAGACCGCGTTGGACACTTGATAGCCAAGAGCCAAGCTGTTCTTGGTGAAAACGAGTGAGCGTGTCACTTTGTGGTTTTGCACCTTGCTGAGTGTTGTCCGCATCGACAGATTCTGCTTTTGGCTCTGTCGGACGTTGTGATTTGAAGTGCACCACATAACAGTCGGTTGAACCTAAATGGGGTAACGTAATCGTCGTGTGAACAGGCGTTCTGTTGAATGAGAATTTGTCGTCAAGGTTGAATGCTTTCAGTAACTTCGAATCTGGCGTAACAGGCTGCACGTTTTCAATCGGGTAACGGGAAGCGATCCCAACGACTGGTGAGGTGTATAGGTAATCATCTTCAACGTTGGCGCTATCGACCACTGCAAAGTATGGATAACCTAGCTCGTTCATCAATAGCTCTAAAGATTGCGGGCTAAATATCTCTTGGAAGCCAATCACATCGCAATCTAATGAGCGAATCGCTTCAGCCATCCAATGTTGCTTCTTCTGCCATTCTTCGAAGCTGTAGATGTTCTCAAAATCATAATAAGCATTCGGTGGCTCGAGATAGTTCAGAAGGTTGAACGTTGCGAATGTTATTTGGTTTGGTTTGTTCAAAGTGTCATTCCATTTAGACCTAGGCTGCAAGGATACTCCAGTAAAAGTATAGTTTGTTGATTATTTAGAGCCTAAATTTCACTTTAGAAGCCAACCAAAGGAATCTTAGCCGTTGAGGCTTGTGTCATTCAGGCTAAGCAATCAAAGCTCACTGCATCCAATAACTTCGAGCGGTGACGAGTAATTTGTAAATAAACCGTCAGAGATAGAGTGCTGATGGTTTTATTAGTTATTACATGATGTTAGATTTGAACCTATACTTGATTTAACGGCATGCATTCAAAGCCGATAAATCAACTTGAATATAGAATTCATGACATTTGAAGGGAGAGTCAAATGGGAACAGTTTTTCGACGCAAAGCCTCGCAACGCACTCAGTTTTTCAGGTTTAATTTGAAGTCATGTGCAATCATGTTGCCGCTTATTGCTTTACAACCCTCCGTTACTTACGCTTCTGAAACCCAATCAACTCCTGCTGTCACCGTTATTGAAACCACACAACTGGTTGGTTTTGGTGAAGCAAAATATCCAGCCGACTTCACTCACTTCGATTACGTTAATCCTGATGCGCCAAAGCAGGGCAAAGTGACCTATGGCAGCATAGGTACGTACGATAGCTTTAATCGATTCGGTTCCCGCGGCGTTGCTGCAAGTTATACCGGAGAGATTTACGATACCTTGATGTTTTCTCCGAGTGACGAGATTGATGCGTACTATCCATTGATCGCTTCAAAGGTTCGCTACTCCAGTGATTTCACTTGGATGGAAATCGACATCAACCCAAATGCTAAATTCCAAGATGGCGAGCCTATCACTGCGCATGATGTTGCCTTTACTTTTGACAAGTTCTCAACCGAGGGCGTGCCTCAGTATCGTGTGTATTACAAAGATATTAAGTCAGTAAAAGCGGTCTCTGATTTGGTTGTTCGTATTGAAATGAACATTCCAAACCGCGAAAAACTGTTCAGCTTTGCGCAAAGCACTCGTGTATTACCGAAACATTTCTGGAAAGACAGAAAGCTGTCTGAACCTCTAAGCGAGCCACCAGTCGGTAGTGGTCCTTATAAGATCATCAGTTATAAATCAGGCCAAAGTGTTACCTATGGTCTAGATGAAAACTACTGGGCAGCTGACCTACCGGTTAACGTTGGTCGTAATAACTTCAAGCAAGTGCAATACGATTACTACCGTGACGACACGGTAATGTTGGAAGCCTTTAAAGCTGGGGAGTTCGATCTTCGAACCGAGAACTCGGCTAAGTTCTGGGCCAACTCTTATACGGGCGCGAACTTCGATAAAGGCTACATCATTAAAGAAGAGATTAACCACGAGAAGCCTGAAACGACTCAAGGTTTCGTCTTTAATATCCAATCTCCTGTGTTCTCTGATCCTAAAGTGCGTGAAGCGTTAACCTACGCGATGGACTTTGAGTGGATGAACAAGAACATGTTCTATGGTCAGTACAAGCGTACTCGTAGCTACTTCCAAAATACCGACTACGAAGCGAAAGGCTTACCAAGCGAAGCTGAAGTCGAGTTGTTGTCTCAATACAAAGATCAGATTCCACCGCGAGTTTTCACCGAAGAATTCCAACCACCCGTCACCGATGGTAGCGGTCGTATTCGTAGCCAAATGCGTACCGCTTTCAAATTGTTGAAAGAAGCGGGTTGGGTGCTGAAAGACAAAGTCATGACCAACGAAAAGACTGGCAAGCCGATGTCATTTGAGTTGTTGATTTACAGCCCAACCACGGAACGTATCGCAACGCCGGTTCAAAAGAACCTTAAGCGCATGGGTATTGAGATGAAGATCCGTACCATCGATACCACTCAATACATCAAGCGCTTGCGTGATCGTGATTTCGACATGGTTTCGTCGTCATTTCCCGCAAACCCTTATCCTAGCCCGAACTTAATGATCGTTTGGAACTCTAACTACATTGATTCTACTTACAATACTGCAGGTGTTATCGATCCAGTGGTTGACGCGTTAACAGAAGAAATTGCGCGTAACCAACAGCACCCTGAAAAGCTTCTTACACTAGGTCGTTCACTAGACCGAGTATTGCAGTGGAATTTCTACAACATCCCGCAATGGCACGTTGGCGAGTATCGCGTAGCAATGTGGGACAAGTTTGAGCGTCCAGATGTATTGCCTAAATACGATTTAGGTATCGATACATGGTGGATTTCAGAAGAGAAGGCGGCTTTGCTTCCTGAAAAACGTCGCTAGGAGTTAGTTAGCATGGCCGCGTATATATTTCGACGTTTATTGTTGGTGATCCCCACGCTGTGGGCGATCATCACCATCAACTTTTTCATCATCCAGATAGCGCCTGGAGGCCCGGTAGAGCAAGCTGTTGCTCAATTAGAAGGGCATAACTCTGGCATTATGGAGCGTTTTTCTGGTGGTGGACAAGAAGTTGATTTAAGTGAAAGTGATCAAGCGTCTGCCAGTGGCTATAAAGGCTCACGCGGGCTTGATCCTGAAGTGGTTGAAGAGATCAAAAAGCAGTTTGGGTTTGATAAACCGATTCACGTTCGCTACTTCGATATGTTGAAAAACTACGCGACCTTTAACTTTGGTGAAAGCCTGTTTAAGGGTGGTAACGTGATTGATTTAATCATCGAGCGTTTACCTGTCTCCATTTCCTTAGGGTTGTGGAGTACGTTAATCATCTATGTGATTTCGATACCCTTAGGCATTATGAAGGCGATACATCACGGCTCTCGCTTTGATATTTGGTCGAGCGCGGTGGTGATTGTCGGCTACGCGGTGCCGGGCTTCTTGTTTGCGATTATTCTGATTATCTTGTTTGCAAGCGGTAACTACTTCAGTTGGTTCCCATTGCGAGGGCTTGTGTCGAGTAACTTCGACCAGCTCAACTGGTATCAGCAAATTGGCGACTACTTCTGGCACTTGGCGTTGCCCATTTTCGCCATGGTTATCGGTGGATTCGCCACGCTCAGCATGCTGACCAAAAACTCCTTCCTTGATGAAATCAATAAGCAATATGTAGTGACTGCGAGAGCGAAAGGCTTGGACGAGAGCAGTATTCTTTATAAGCACGTTTTCCGTAACGCCATGCTGATCATTATTGCGGGTTTCCCAAGCGCATTTATTAGTATTTTCTTCACGGGTTCTATGTTGATTGAAGTGATGTTTTCACTCGAAGGAATTGGTCTGCTTGGCTTTGAATCAACCATTCAACGTGACTATCCCGTGGTGTTCAGCTCTCTCTATATCATGACCTTGCTTGGCTTGGTGCTGAGCATTATCTCCGACCTGACGTATACCTGGGTTGATCCTCGAATTGATTTTGAAGCGCGTTAATGGCGAACGAATAACAAGGTATTGATAATAAATGTTTAACAACCCTTTAGCTGAAGCTCGTTGGTTACGTTTTAAAGCAAACAAGCGTGGTTTTATCTCCCTTTGGATATTTACCATCTTGTTTGGCTTGAGCCTGTTCGCTGAGATCATTGCCAATGATAAACCACTCTTGGTTTCTTATGATAATCAGTGGTTTGTGCCTGTTATCAATGAATATGCCGAGACGGAGTTTGGTGGTGAGTTTGAAACCGAGGCCGACTACAAAGACCCGTATGTTATCGAGCTCATTGAAGACAACGGTTACATCGTGTGGCCAATCATTCCGTTTAGCTACGACACAATAAACTTCGATATTTCAGGTGCGGTGCCATCGGAGCCCGATTCGGTGAACTGGTTAGGGACTGATGATAAGGGGCGAGATGTATTAGCTCGTATCATTTATGGCTTCCGTATTTCCGTTCTATTTGGTTTTATTCTGACCATTGTATCGAGCGTGATTGGTGTCGTGGTTGGCGCAACACAAGGCTACTACGGTGGCTGGGTTGATCTATTCGGACAACGCTTCATTGAAGTCTGGTCTGGTATGCCGACCCTGTTCTTGCTGATTATTTTGTCGAGTTTTATTGAGCCGAATTTCTGGTGGTTGCTCGGGATTATGGTGCTGTTTAGTTGGATGAGTTTAGTCGGCATCGTGCGAGCGGAATTTTTACGCTGCCGAAACTTCGATTATGTGCGAGCCGCGCAAGCCATGGGTGTTGATGACAAACGTATTATGCTTCGTCACATGTTACCTAACGCGATGGTTGCATCGTTAACCATGATGCCGTTTATTCTTTCAGGCTCGGTGACCACACTGACTTCGTTAGACTTCTTGGGCTTTGGTCTTCCTGCGGGTTCGCCTTCGTTAGGCGAGTTGTTGGCGCAAGGTAAAGCTAACTTACAAGCGCCTTGGCTTGGCATTTCTGCCTTCGTCGTGCTTTCACTGATGCTTACGTTACTGGTCTTCGTTGGTGAAGCGGTGCGTGATGCTTTCGACCCGCATCAACAGAAGTAAGGATAGGTTATGACTTCAAATACAACGCCTGCTTCTCCGGTTTTGACCATAGATAAACTGTCTGTCGGTTTCGGGCGAAAAAACTCGATAGAGCAAGTGACACAAGATGTCTCTTTAGAAATATACAAAGGTGAGACATTAGCGCTGGTGGGTGAGAGTGGTTCCGGAAAATCGGTCACGGCTAACTCGATTTTAAAGCTGTTACCAAAAGGCTCGTCTCATTACTTAAACGGTAAGATCAATTTCTCTGGTACCGATATCCTGAGCTGTTCAGAAAGACAGTTGCGCGGGATTCGTGGTGGCCGCATCGGCATGATCTTCCAAGAGCCCATGGTTTCGCTTAACCCACTTCACCGAGTCGGTAAGCAGCTGGTTGAAACTCTTTCTATTCACCGAGGAATGCGAACCAATAAAGCTCAAGCCTTGGCGATAGAGTGGCTATCCAAGGTGGGTATTCGTTACCCAGAGCAGAAGATATCAGCGTACCCACACGAGCTATCAGGTGGAGAGCGTCAGCGCGTAATGATTGCGATGGCACTGATCAATGAGCCAGAATTACTGATTGCCGATGAGCCCACTACGGCTTTGGATGTATCGGTACAAGCGCAGATTTTGGATTTGTTGAAAGACCTACAGCAAGAGCTGGGCATGGCGATGCTTTTCATAACCCATGATTTGAGTATCGTTCGTAAGATTGCCGACAGAGTAGCGGTAATGAAAGACGGTCGTTTAGTCGAAAGTAACGACTGCCAAACACTCTTTAATGCGCCAGCTCACCCTTATACGCAAAAGCTTATCAACTCTGACCCAAAAGGGTTACCAGTACCTGTTTCTCCTGACAGTAAGCCTTTGCTTGATGTGGACCAACTTCGTGTTTGGTTCCCCATTACGGGTGGCTTATTTAAGCGCACAATTTCGCATATAAAGGCAGTGACTGATATGGAGTTCACCTTGAAAAAAGGGCACTCCATCGGTTTAGTGGGTGAGAGTGGTTCTGGTAAATCGACAACCGGTATGGCAATCCTCAAATTGGTTGAAAGTGAAGGCTCGATTACCTACGCTGACGAACAAATTCAAGGCTTAAACCGCCAGCAGATGCTACCGTTTCGAAGCCGTATGCAAGTGGTATTTCAAGACCCATTCTCGGCATTGAACCCTCGAATGTCGGTCGCTCAAGTGATTGGTGAGGGGTTATTGGTACATCAGCAATTGGACGATACTGAACTTGATCTACGCATCTGTGACGTAATGAAAGAGGTCGACCTCGACCCTGAAACTCGTCATCGTTACCCTAACGAGTTTTCTGGCGGGCAGAGGCAACGTATCGCGATTGCACGTGCTTTGATTTTAAAGCCAGAGTTTATCCTGCTCGATGAACCAACATCGTCATTGGACAGAACCGTTCAAGCTCAAGTATTGGATTTGCTGAAGTCACTTCAAGAAAAGTATGGCCTGACCTATTTGTTTATCAGTCATGATCTGAATGTCGTGAAATCCTTGTGTCATTACACCATCGTCATGAAAGCTGGCGAGGTAATAGAGAAGGGCGACACTGAGACTTTGTTTGGTAATCCGCAGCATGAATATACTAAGCAGTTGGTGAGTCTTTCGAATGTTGGTGGTGTTTTATAACGCAGAGGGTTTGTTTAAAACAAATGGGCTCTGGTTGAATTCAACATGGTCATTTCGTTGTTTTAAGATTACACTGCGCCCAATATTTCAGAAGTACATATTTAGGTAGAGGTCACCATGGACCAAGAACATTACGAAGACGCTGATTACGAAGGCCAAGAGCTGGGCGAAGAAGGCGAAGAGATTGAAATTGAAGCAATTGGTATTGATGTTTCATCACAGCCAATCGAGCTCTACAAAGTGTTTAAAATTGCTAACCTAGTGAGTGGTGGCGGTGAAGCTAAGCACATCATCTCTGAAGGCTACGTAGCGGTAAATGGTGAGCTAGAAACCCGTAAGCGTCGTAAAATGTACGATGGCGACTTCTTTGAATTCAACCAAGAATACTATGTAGTGGTGTGTGATCAGCCAGTACAAGAAGAATCAGAAAAGCCGAAAAAGAAAGAAACGCCTAAAAAAGAGAACAAGGCGAAGAAAGGTCAGTCTAAAAAGGATTCTAAGAAGAAGGAATCTAAGAAAAGCAAAGCAGAAATGCTAAGCGCAAAGGCTGAACCAAAGAAAGAGAAAAAAGAGAAGAAACCGAAAAAGAAAGCGGATACGCCAAAGCCAACACGTGATGACAAAAGCGGCCGTAATTCGATTGAGTTCTTTTAAACTACAGTTCTAAACGACTGCTCTAAACTGCTTTTCTAAAACGAATCTTTTAAAACTATTCGTTTGAACATCAAGCAACGTTAGACCTAGGTTTTACGTTACGCAGATATCAAAAGGCTCACTAGTTAGTGAGCCTTTTTTGTATTTGTTTGCTAGCACAGCTAACGGCCAATAACGCTTATTCTCAGTGTCTTGTGTGAGAAGAAGTTAGCTCTGATGCACGTAACTGAGCAACGGCTTTCGCTAGTTCTAGCTGAGCTTGTGCAAAGTTAATGTCTATGTTGCCCTTGTTGATGTTCTCTAGAGCGGCATATTTCGCTTCTTCTGCGCGAGCGCGGTCAATGTCTTTACCATGCAAGGCCGTGTCGGCTAATAACGTAACCACATCCGGCTGAACTTCCAGCATCCCACCAGAGACATACAGCACTTGGCCTTCTGATTTAGGGTCTGTAACAAACACGGTTACGCCCGGTTTGATCTTACTGAGAAGCGGGGAGTGACCGGGGCGGATCCCCAGTTCACCGTCAGCGCCAGAAACGGCTAGGGCATACGCTGGACCTGAAAACAGCGTACCTTCCGCACTTACAATATTAAGTTGAAATGTATTATCTGTAATTCCGATAGCCATGGTGCACCTACCTCTTAGAGTGATTTTGCTTTGTTAAGCACTTCGTCGATAGAGCCACAGTACAAGAATGCTTGTTCTGGGATATCGTCATATTCACCGCTTAACAGACCTTTAAAGCCTCTTAGTGTTTCGCTTAGCGGTACAAAGACACCTTTCTGACCAGTAAACACTTCGGCTACGTGGTAAGGTTGCGTTAAGAAACGTTCAATCTTACGAGCGCGAGATACGGTCTGTTTGTCTTCAGTAGACAGCTCATCCATACCAAGAATCGCGATGATGTCTTTTAGCTCTTTGTAGCGTTGCAGCGTTGTTTGTACTTTTTGTGCAATGTCGTAGTGCTCTTGGCCTACGATCAGCGGATCTAACTGACGTGACGTTGAATCTAACGGGTCAATCGCAGGGTATAGACCCAGTGCCGCGATGTTACGAGACAGTACAACGGTCGCATCTAAGTGAGCAAAGGTTGTTGCTGGCGATGGGTCAGTCAAGTCATCCGCAGGTACGTATACTGCTTGGATAGAGGTGATAGAGCCTTGTTTTGTTGACGTGATACGCTCTTGAAGTACGCCCATCTCTTCAGCCAGTGTTGGTTGGTAACCTACTGCTGAAGGCATACGACCTAGCAGAGCTGATACTTCTGTTCCTGCAAGCGTGTAACGGTAAATGTTATCAATGAACAACAGTACGTCACGACCTTCATCACGGAAGCGCTCAGCCATAGTTAGGCCTGTAAGTGCTACACGTAGACGGTTTCCCGGTGGCTCGTTCATTTGACCGTAAACCATGGCTACTTTGTCTAGTACACCTGCTTCTTTCATCTCGTAGTAGAAGTCGTTACCTTCACGAGTACGCTCACCTACACCGGTAAACACAGAAAGACCTGAGTGGGCTTTGGCGATGTTGTTGATAAGCTCCATCATGTTGACGGTTTTACCTACACCAGCACCACCGAACAGACCAATTTTACCACCCTTAGCGAATGGACAGATAAGGTCGATAACCTTAACGCCTGTTTCTAGAAGCTCAGTGCTGTTTGCTTGTTCTTCATAAGAAGGGGCTTCACGGTGAATCTCGTAGTTTTCTTTCTGACCGATTTCACCACACTCATCGATAGGTTGACCAAGCACGTTCATGATACGGCCTAGCGTTTCTTCGCCGACGGGAACCGTGATTGGAGAGCCTGTGTTTTCAACCGTTAGACCACGACGTAAGCCATCTGACGTACCCATTGCAATACAACGAACGATATTGCTACCCAGTTGTTGTTGTACTTCCAATACTAACGAGCTTGCTTCGTCGCTAGTCACTTTCAATGCATCATAAACGCGTGGGCTGTTGCCGCCGCTGAACTCGACGTCAACCACCGCGCCGATTACTTTAACTATTTTTCCAACACTCATTCTTAAATCCTCAAATTCTGTTCTTGACCCAGTCTTTTCTAGCCCTAGACAGCTTGGGCACCTGAGACTATTTCACTCAGCTCTTGGGTAATGGCAGCCTGACGCGCCTTGTTGTAGACCAACTGCAAGTCATCAATGAGTTGGCCTGCGTTATCAGTCGCCGCTTTCATAGCGACCATTCGGGCTGCTTGCTCACAGGCAATGCTCTCAACAATGCCTTGATACACTTGCGATTCGATGTATCGATGTAACAGTTCTGAGAGTATGTCTTTGGGCGCTTGCTCATAGATGTAGTCCCAACGACGCGCTTTTTTAGGCTCACCACCTTCCTCAGAATCCGAAGGGTGGGGGAGCAACTGCAAGGTCGTTGGCGCTTGAACCATGGTGTTGACGAACTGGTTGTAAACGAGATACAAGCTATCGATTTTACCTTCGTCGTAATGCCCGAGCATCGCATTCACCGTACCTAAGATGTCTTCTAACTTAGGTGTATCGCCAAGACCTGACGTTTGTGCAATAACGTTGCCGCCGCGTTGGAAGAACGAGATAGCCTTAGATCCCACTAAGGTTGTTTCTACCTCGACTCCCTTGGTGCGCCATTGCTCCATTTCTTCTAACACTTTCTTGAACAAGTTTGAGTTCAAGCCACCACACAAGCCGCGATCGGACGAGATAATGATGTAAGCGACACGCTTAGGTTCACGCTGTTGCAGGTAAGGGTGCTGGTACTCCAGGGAACCCGATGCAACATGAGAGATAACTTTTCGCATGTTCTCGGCGTAGGGGCGAGTTAGCGTCATGTTGTCTTGAACCTTGCGCATCTTACTTGCTGCAACCATTTCCATTGCGCTAGTGATTTTCTGAGTGTTACTAACACTGGCTATCTTGGTGCGAATTTCTTTAGTACTTGCCATAATCTGCTCCTATTTGTTTTGATTTCCAGCTAACAAACCGGAGCACTTACCAAGCTTTCATCCCAACAAAACCTTCTAGGATCTCTTTAAGAGCACCGTCGATTTCGTCATTGTAATCGCCTGTCGCGTTGATTTTTTCGAACAACGCAGGGTTCTGACCTTTGGCATAAGCAATCAGCTCTTCTTCAAAACGGGCAATGTTGTTTAGCTCAACACCGACCAAGTAGCCTTTCTCTGCTGCGTAGATAACCGTTGCTTGCTCAGCGACTGACATTGGAGAGTATTGTTTTTGCTTCATTAATTCGGTAACACGCTCACCATGGTCTAGCTGTTTGCGCGTCATCTCATCTAAGTCAGAAGAGAACTGAGCAAAGGCCGCCAGCTCGCGATATTGAGCTAATGAAGTACGGATACCACCAGACAGTTTCTTGATGATCTTGCATTGCGCCGCACCACCCACACGAGATACCGAGATACCTGGGTCTACTGCAGGACGTAAGCCTGAGTTAAACAATTGGGTTTGAAGGAAAACCTGACCATCGGTGATTGAGATTACGTTGGTTGGTACAAACGCTGATACGTCACCCGCTTGAGTTTCAATGATCGGAAGCGCCGTTAATGAGCCAGTTTGACCTTTTACTTCACCGTTAGTGAACTTCTCTACATACTCTGCATTCACTCGTGCTGCACGTTCTAGAAGGCGTGAGTGAAGGTAGAATACGTCGCCAGGGAAGGCTTCACGACCCGGTGGGCGTTTCAATAGCAACGAGATTTGACGGTAAGCAACGGCTTGTTTTGATAGGTCATCATAGATGATCAGCGCATCTTCACCGCGGTCACGGAAGTATTCACCCATGGTGCAACCGGCATAAGGTGCTAGGTATTGAAGTGCTGCAGACTCTGATGCTGATGCCACGACTACGATGGTGTTTTTTAGCGCATCGTGGTCTTCGAGTTTACGAACCACGTTAGCGATAGTGGAGGCTTTTTGGCCAATCGCCACATACACACATTTGATGCCAGAATCTTTCTGATTGATGATCGCATCGATAGCTAACGCTGTTTTACCCGTCTGACGGTCACCGATGATAAGTTCACGTTGACCACGACCGATTGGCACCATGGTATCAACCGCTTTATAGCCAGTTTGAATTGGCTGATCAACAGACTTACGTTCGATTACACCGGGTGCAATCACTTCTACAGGGTCGAGTCGGTCACAACTTACTGGGCCTTTGCCATCGATTGGCTCGCCTAATGTGTTCACAACACGGCCAAGAAGACCGTTACCGACGGGGACTTCCAAGATACGACCTGTACCTTTCACTTTCATACCTTCAGATAGGTCAGTGTAGGGGCCCATAACCACCGCACCTACTGAGTGCGTATCGAGGTTAAGTGCGAGTGCGTATTTGCTACCTGGTAGCTCAATCATCTCGCCTTGCATAACATCAGCAAGGCCATTGATTGTGATGATGCCATCACGAACCGATACGATAGTGCCTTCATTGCGAGCCTCGGTGCTCACATTAAATTTCGAGATGCGTTCTTTGATTAGATCGCTGATTTCATTTGAATTTAATTGCATAATTGTTACCTATCTCGCGTGAAGTTGATGAGCCAATCGGTCAATTGATGTGTTTAAAGAACCATCGATAACGGTTTCACCCGCCTTGATGACCATTCCACCTACTAACGTGTCATCAATAACCTGCTTCATTTCAACCTGACGCTCTAATTTCTTCTCAAGTGCAGCTGTTAGTGACGTAACTTGATCTTGTGTCAGCATTTCTGAACTGGTGACAGTGACAGGCACTACACGTTCATGTTCGTCCTTTAGCTCGCAGTACAATTCAAACAGGTCTCTTACAACAGAAAGGCGGCCGTTCTCGGCCAAGACTCGAATAAGATTAATGACGTGGTCATCAACGAGTCCTTGGCAAATATGAATGATGAGGTTTGCCAGCTCTTCTGTTTGGTGTGTAGAAGCACCTTCTGCTGAAGAAATCTGACTAGCGATCGTTTCTTCTTCCGCGACAGCCACAAGAATGGACAGCATTGAGTGCCACTCTTGTAACTGGTTTTCACCTAAAGCAAATTCAAACGATGCTTTGGCGTAGGGATGAGCAATATTGGTGTAATCTGACATATTGCCTCTCCTTAGAGTTCGCTAATCATTTGGTCAACTAGCGCTCGGTTCGTTGCGGAATCTAGGTTTTTGCTAATCAGTTTCTGTGCACTTTGAATTACTGCGTCTGCCATATCTGCCTGAAGTTCACGGCGTATCTTTTGGCGTTCGCCTTCTAGCTCAGCTCTACCTTGTTCTAAGATGCGTGCCTTTTCTTGCTCGGCTTCTTGTTGCGCTAAGCTGATGATTTCATTGCGGCGTTTTCGGCCCTGTTCAACCAGTTCAGTCACATCTTTTCTTGCATCTTCGATGAGTTGCGCGCCATTTGATTTTGCTAGTTCTAGCTCTTTCGCAGCGTTCTCTGAGTGGCGTAAACCATCAGCGATTTCTTTTTGGCGCTCGTCTAACATCGCGGTGAGAGGGGGCCATACATATTTCATGCAGAGCCAAACAAAAATCACGAATGAGATTGCTTGTCCAAACATGCTTGCATTTAAGTTCATACCTTCCTCACTAAATCTTGATTATTTACAAATCGATCTTTCAAAGCGGTTTGATTAAGCCACGGCGAAGATGATGTATAGACCGATACCAACACCGATCATCGGTACTGCATCCACAAGACCCATCATGATGAAGAATTGAGTACGAAGCATTGGAGTAAGGTCTGGTTGACGCGCAACACCTTCAAGGTATTTACCTGCTAAGTTACCAATACCAGATGCTGCACCTGCTGCACCTAAACCGATCAGTAATGCACCTGCTACATATAAAACTGCGCTTACGATATCCATTTGTATCTCCGATAAATAATTTGTTAGTTAAATTTTTTAGTTATTAATTAGTGGTGTTCTTCTGTTGCCATACCTAAATAAACAACGGTCAGTACCATAAATATAAATGCTTGCAAGAATACGATTAATATGTGGAATAGTGCCCAAGGAACACTCAGTGCCCATTGCATCCACCATGGCATTAATGCGATCAGAATAAATATCATCTCACCTGCATACATGTTTCCAAATAATCGTAAGCCTAGTGATATAGGTTTTGAAATTAATGTTATTAATTCAAGAACTAAGTTAACAGGGTATAAAAGAGGGTTATCAAATGGCTGCGTAGTAAGCTCTTTGATAAAGCCTTTCAATCCTTTATTTTTAAATGTATAAGTCAACAGTAAGATAAATACACCGAGTGCCATCGACATTGGAATATTTACGTCCGCCGTTGGTAGATCTCTAAAGTGTTCTAGACCCATTGCACGACTTAATGCTGGTATGAAATCTATTGGTAATAAATCGACCGCGTTCATTAACAACACCCAAACAAAAGTGGTTAATGCCAGTGGCCCTATTAATTTATCCTCCGCTTGAAAAATCTCTTTTACTAGGTTGTTTACAAAATCAAATATCAGTTCGATAAAACATTGAAATCGACCTGGAACACCGCTGGTGCCCTTAGTCACTACGTATCGAAAAGCTCCAATAAACAGTAAACCCGTAATCCAAGATACCAACATCGAGTCGATGTTGAACGCCCAGAAACCATCACCTGTAGTTAAGAAGGTTAAGTGATGCTCTATGTATTCGTGAGCGGTAGTTACTTGATCCATACTACACGTACTCCGATCTTGTAGAGGCAGTAATAAATGGTGTTAAGAAGTACCCAACCATAGTGAGAATATATGCGTACAATATTACTGGGTTATCCAATTTGAAAAACTGGAACGCCAAGATAAACATTAAGAACGTATAAGTTATTTTCACGACACGACTCATTTGCATTAAGTCACGTAAACTATAATTAGGATTCTTGCGCACCTTTAGGCTTGCATATATAAAACCAAACAGCGGAGGTAGCATCGCAATTCCGATACCCAAAGCCGACGATTCCATATCTACTTTATTACCAAAAAACACTTCATATAAAACTACACCGACGGCTAATACTACTTGGCAGAGAACAACTCTTTTAGCAGCAACAAGAATGTCACCACTTATCCCATTAAGCCTCATAATAAAACCTTATATTTAACAGTGTAAGCTCATATAAAACACAGTTTGAATATGTCTTGCTACTCGCATTTACTTGTTAATAAAACTTTGCTTGTTAACAAAGAGATAATCTTGCTGGTTTTATATCTCCTGACGAAATAGAACGATATAAACTAGTTCGCTCTCGTTTCGACAAAATATAAACTACGCCTAAAATTATGTGATCAAAACGACAAATATTGATATCAATAATTCCATTTTTGAAATGAATGTTTTTCATTTATGAAAGTAATAGTTCTATCACTTTATTCATGAATATTTAAGATGCTTTATCCTTGTGAAAAGAGGGTCTTTTTAGAAGGGAGTAGCGAGCTAAATTTTCAACTTATGATCTTATCAATTACGACTATTCAAACACTTAGGTTCATTTACAAGCTGAGTTGTGAAGTGTGATTTTGGTAGGGGTTAAGCTTGTTTGAGGCAATGATGGAAGATCTGGTTTTTCTGGTAAATTAAACGTACGTCGCTCCTTATCAATAAGCGAATATTTTTTATATTGTCGTCAGCTTGTCACTATTTGCGTGCGCGAGAGTGAAAATTCAGCGCCTAAATGTTGATGATATAGGAGTGAAATGGGGGACTGGGTGTGCGAGAAGCATGGTGCGGAGAAGAAACACCGAGTTTTGAGGAAGTAAATGGCAGCAGAGCGCTGCCTAATTTACTTAATCTAGGCTCTCTTATGACTCTTCATAACTGAGGTATTGAATACATAAGTCATGGAAAGCCTGTGCTTGTGGCGAGATCGTACGATCAGACAGTCTGAAAATGCCGATTTGTCGTTGCAAGGGTGGGTCAATTAGCGGAATCCACACCAAGCGGGTTTCATTGGTTGGGAAAGCCAGCTTAGGTAGCGTGGTCACGCCTATCCCGAGCTCTAACACCGAAAAAAGCGAGGTAATGTTCTCGACAGAGTACAGGGCTTGTTCGCTGAGCATGCGCGCAGGTGTTGGGTCCAGTAGGGTGCAAGTCCCGTTACGAATGAAGGGCTGCTTTAACAAGGTTTGCCATTCGATTCCTTCCCGTTGAGAGGCGATAGGGTTATCTTTGAGGCACACCACACCGATAGGATCAGAAAGCAAAGGCGTGAAGTCGATGCTCTCTTCTTCTAAATGGGAGCTATTACCGAGGGCAACATCCACCTCGCCAGAGAGTAATCTTGCTTCTACCCCTGCCGCATTATCATCAATCAAACTCACTTCTACATTCGGGTACTGCTCACAAAATGCCCCTAAAACACTAGGGATGAGTTTTGCGGCCACCGAAGGCACGCTCGCTATTCGAACTCTTCCTTGTTGTCCTGCTGCCGCTGCGCGTAAGTCATTGTCTAATGCTTTGTAAACGTTCAGAAATTGAATGATCTTGGGCAAACATATTTCTCCAAAAGGCGTCAGTGTCGATTTGTTGCCTGTTTCAAACAGAGGTTGGCCGAGTATTTTTTCCAACTCTTTTATCGAAGTCGAAAGTGCCGCTTGCGATCGATTTGCACGGTGAGATGCCGCTCTAAATCCACCTTCTTCGACCACCAAAACGAAATGTTTTAACTGTTGTAGCTTAATACTCATGACTCCGATCCTTCTCTAGCCCTTGCTATACCTTACTTTTCGCAAGGTGATAGATTTTATTTATCAAATGCACAAAATTTACCGTTAGATTTATCAGGCGTCAAGGTGCAGTATTTAACCATCTTGAAACATAGTTGTTACAAAGTTGGATGAAATCGTGAACGCACAAACTAAAAAACACCCAGTAAAAACCTCTCTTTTTGCTTCAAAAGCACCACTAGAGTGGGCAATCGTTAATAACGGCACTCTATACACTGCGCAGATTCCAATCGATGAAACGGGCGCAGTAGTAGAAGGCGGTATTGAAGCGCAAACGCGTCAGACTTTTAACAACCTTGTTCATACCTTGGAGTGTGCAGGCGAATCGATGGATTCTGTGCTGCAGGTTCTGATTTACGTGACTGACCGTGAATACCTGAAAACGGTAAACAGCGTATACGGAGAATACTTCAACGCACCTTATCCAAATCGTGCAGCAGTCGTTGTTGCAGGGCTAGCTAGAGAAGAGATGTTGGTTGAGTTCGTGGTTTATGCATCGGCGTCTCAACCTGAATAAATGGACTGTGAACTGAGGCAATTTGCCAATCAAAGCTGTTTGTCTACGCAGATCTTTACTAATACAAGCGAATAGTTTTACGTCTAGATACAAAATTAATACTTATTCTCTATATGAATTAACAATTTATTAATTAATCCGATGGTTGCCAGACTCAACCGCAACCTAACGTTACAAGGACAGAATGATGACTCACTTACAGAATGTTCAAGCAGAAAACGCACTTTACATTGGCGGCGAATGGCAAGCGGGTGTAAGCACCGTAGCGAACATTAACCCATCAGATATTTCTGAAAATATTGGCAACTTTGCACAAGCAAGTGCTGAACAAGTTCAACAAGCGATTTCAGCGGCGAAACACGCTCAACCAGAGTGGGAAAAAACGCCGATTGAACGCAAGCAAGCGGTGCTTCAAGCGATTGGTGATGAGCTGATTGCCCGTTGTGATGAGCTGGGCACTTTGCTATCTCGTGAAGAAGGTAAGCCTTTTGCTGAAGGTCGCGGTGAGATTTACCGTGCAGGTCAGTTCTTCCAATACTTTGCGGCTGAAGTGCTTCGCCAAATTGGTGACAACGCAGATTCTGTACGCCCGGGTGTTTCTGTTGAAGTGACTCGCGAAGCGGTGGGCGTTATCGGCATTATCTCTCCTTGGAACTTCCCGACAGCAACAGCAGCTTGGAAAATTGCTCCAGCATTGGCTTTCGGTAACAGCGTTATTTGGAAACCAGCAAACCTAACACCAGCAAGTGCGGTCGCGCTTACAGAGATCATCCACCGCCAAGGTATCCCTGCAGGTACGTTTAACCTTGTACTGGGTAGCGGTTCAACAGTAGGTGATGCACTGATCAACTCTAAAGAAGTGAACGGTGTGAGCTTTACCGGTTCTGTTGATACGGGTCGTAAAGTGGCAGCGGCTACAGCGCCAAACTTCGTTCGATGCCAACTAGAAATGGGCAGTAAGAACGCACTTGTTATTGCTGACGATGCTGATATCCAAACTGCGGTTGATGCAACGATTGCAGGTTCTTTCTCTGGCGCAGGCCAAAAATGTACCGCGTCTTCTCGCCTTGTGGTTATGGATAGCATTCACGACCAATACGTTGAAGCACTGATTAAACGTATGAGCGAGCTGAAAGTGGGTCACGCACTGGAAGAGGGTGTGTTCATGGGCCCAGTTGTTGACGGAAACCAGCTTGAAGCAAACCTAGGTTGGGTTGAGAAAGCGCGTCAAAGTGGCGGTGAGCTAGCATTCGGCGGCGAACGCTTGAGCATGCAACACGAAGGTTTCTATATGTCTCCAACGTTGTTCTTGAACACTAAGAACGATTGGGAAGTGAACCAAGAGGAAGTGTTCGCACCAATGGCAAGCGTGATTCGAGTGGCTGACTTGGACGAAGCGATTGCGACAACCAACGATACTCGCTTTGGCCTAACTGGCGGCATCATCACTCAAAGCCTACGTACGAGCGCACTGTTCAAACAACAAGCTCAAACTGGTTGTGTGATGGTCAACCTACCAACCGCTGGTACCGACTACCACGTACCGTTTGGCGGTCGTAAAGAGTCTAGCTTCGGTCCTCGTGAGCAAGGTCAATACGCAAAAGAGTTCTACACAGTAGTGAAGACGGCTTACCAGCGTCCTTACTAATCTGCTTTCTAAATAAGAATTGGCCTGATTCACAGAGTCAGGCCAACATTCAAACCAAAACAGAAAACGAACTTAGATAAGTGATTTAACCCATTTTTGAAAACATGTTACTTGAGCGTGTTTTCAAAACCGAGCTAGAACACTGAGCTTTCAATAGGAGTGGTTATGTACCAGCAACGGATTGTTATAGATGGATTGCAATACTGCAATTGGAACAGAGAATATTTCCAAACACTAAAGGCGAGCGGCATTACAGCAGTTCACGCTACCGCGGTTTACCACGAGACAGCTCGTGAAACCTTATCTCGCTTTGCAGAGTGGAACTTAAGATTCGAGCAGAATGCAGACCTTATCATGCCGATTCACTCAATGGCTGATGTTGAGACTGCAAAAGCAACTGGCAAAGTCGGCATTTTCTTAGGCGCTCAGAACTGTTCTCCAATCGATGATGAGATTGGTCTTATCGAAGTGATGCGTAAGCAAGGTCTTTTGATCATGCAACTGACGTACAACAACCAGAGCTTATTGGCGACGGGTTGCTACGAGAAGAACGACACAGGTATTACTCGCTTTGGTAAACAAGCCATCGAAGAGATGAACCGAGTGGGCATGATCATAGATATGTCTCACAGTGCAGAGCGCTCAACACTTGAAGCTATCGACTTGTCTTCTCGTCCTATTTGTATCAGTCACGCGAACCCAACATTTGCTCATGATGCACTGCGTAACAAATCAAACGATGTGATTAAAGCACTCACCGCTCGTGGTGGCTTAATCGGATTCAGTTTATACCCATTCCACCTACCTAATGGTAGCCAATGTACCTTGGAAGACTTCTGCCAGATGGTTGCGACTACTGCTGACATGGTGGGCGTTGAACATCTGGGTATTGGCAGTGACCTGTGTTTAAACCAACCTCAAGCCGTTCTTGAATGGATGAGAAATGGTCGTTGGTCTAAAGCGATGGACTACGGTGAAGGCTCTGCAAGCAATTCAGGTTGGCCTGAGGCACTGCCTTGGTTCTGTGGTAGTTCAGGTATGGAAAACATATATAACGGATTGATGCGTCACGGCTTTAGCGAGTCTGAAGCTGGACAAGTCTTAGGAGAAAACTGGTTTAACTTTTTGAAAGATGGCTTAGAGCCTCAAAGCCAAAGTTAAGCTGCGCTTCTTACTAATAAGCATCTAACGAGCAGTCTGCTAAACACGTTCACTTAGTGAGAACTGCTTCAACTAAATTCACTATTTAAAAGGAACAACGGTCTATTTCGCAACGCGGTAACCCAAACATGGATTAGCCTGCCCAACACAAAAAATAATAGGGCAGGTGTTAAATACACCCTTGTAGTCATCATTTTTATGACAGCTGCAAAGAAACCTCTGGAGTCAGAGTATGTCTGATTTAACCAATAGCGTGAAATCTCCAAGCTTAAATGCGGGTCAAGCACACACAACACGTAATGCAAAAAGCAACACAAACCAGTCTGAATCTACGTCAGACAAATTAGGGTTATCCAACCCAGCACTTTGGTACAGCGGCGGCTTTATCGCTCTGTTCGTGACACTTGCTTTATTTGACGGCGAACTACTATCAAGCCTAGTAAACACGGGCTTTGCGTGGTCGGTAAAAGTATTCGGTCCTTACTGGCAAATGCTTCTTCTTCTGACCTTTCTTATTGGTCTTGGCCTAGCGGCAGGGCGAACAGGTAAGGTTATCCTTGGCGGCATCGCGAAACCTGAAATGGACGGCTTCCGTTGGATGGCGATCATCTTCTGTACGTTACTTGCGGGTGGCGGTGTATTTTGGGCTGCAGCAGAGCCGATTGCTCACTATGTTAGTCCACCACCATTGTACGGTGCACAAGAGAACGCACAGCAAGGTGCCGTGAACGCTTTATCGCAATCTTTCATGCATTGGGGTTTCTTAGCATGGGCAATCGTCGGCAGCTTAACGTCTATTGTGGTGATGCACCTTCACTATGACAAAGGCTTACCGCTTAAACCTCGAATTCTGCTTTATCCAGTATTGGGCGAACGCGCGCTGAAAGGTCACACCGGCGCTTTGATTGATGCATGTTGTATTGTCGCGGTAGCGGCAGGCACTATTGGTCCTATCGGGTTTTTGGGCTTGCAAGTGAGCTACGCACTGAACGCACTGTTTGAGATTCCTGATGGCTTCACAACGCAGCTTATCATCATCTTGTTCGCTATCGTTCTTTACACAATGTCAGCATTAAGCGGTCTAAACCGCGGAATGCAAATGCTAAGCCGATACAACGTGATTCTGGCAATGGCACTGATGGTTTACATCCTGATCTTTGGCCCTACAAACTTTATCTTTAACGGCTACATTCAAGGTGTAGGTAGCATGATCGATAACTTCATCCCAATGGCGACATACCGTGGTGATGAGGGGTGGTTGAGTTGGTGGACTGTGTTCTTCTGGGGTTGGTTCCTAGGGTACGGCCCAATGATGGCAATCTTCATCGCACGTATCTCACGTGGCCGTAGTATTCGCCAATTGGTTTCAACCATTAGCTTAGTTGCACCGTTTGTTACTTGTTTCTGGTTCACGATTGTTGGTGGCTCTGGCCTTGCGTTCGAAATCGCAGATCCAGGCAGCGTAAGTAAAGCGTTTGAAGGCTTTAACTTACCAGGTGCTCTGTTGGCGGTAACTCAGCAACTTCCAATGCCGATGCTTATCTCTATCTTGTTCCTGATCTTAACCACGATTTTCATCGTAACGACTGGCGACTCAATGACTTACACCATCAGTGTTGTAATTAGTGGTGAGACAGAACCGAATGCAATCATCCGTACTTTCTGGGGCGTGATGATGGGCGTAACAGCGTTGATTCTGATTTCTCTAGGCTCTGGTGGTATTTCAGCGCTGCAATCTTTCATCGTAATTACAGCGGTTCCGGTGTCCTTAATCTTACTGCCATCGCTTTGGAATGCGCCTCAAATCGCAATCAAGATGGCGAAAGAGCAAGGTTTGTAGAAAGCAGAGTTTGTAGAAAAGCAGGATCTGTAAAGAAACTGTAGAGGTAACGCTCTCTAAAAATTAAAGAGAAGCAAGGTATCAGCCTTTGAAATAAGGCTGATACCAGATTCCGAAAGGAAGAGAAAACCCGTACTGGTGAAGATACATCGGACGGCAACTATTTAGGTCAAGAGATCTAGTCAGGACAAATAATAAGGGGCGAGTTCGCTTGCCTCGACAACATCAATAACGATTAAAACGTGAAAGCTAACCAACATCCTGTCGCTATACACGCTTCAAAAGACAGCAACGATCGGTTCTGAATGGCTAGCAAAACCCTTATAACTACAAAGGTGGTGAGCAAAATGGATGCACATCGTTCTACCTACACTGAATCAGCACTACGTGACGCAACGGTCGTTATGGCACCGGAAAGACTGGGTGCTATGCACCAAACACGCATCAGCTTCGTAAGAACTCTGATTCGTAAAATGGCGCAACAGCAATGGAAAGTGACTAAACATGAGTGGCAATTAGACCCTCAAGGGTATGGTCATGCTATCTATAAGCTACAGACGCCAAACCATGTTTATCATTTGGTTGTGTTCTGCGATGAGATTGCAGACGACGAACGAAATGACCGTGTAATTGCTGAAAAGTGGGACGTAACATTTGCTTTGGTTCTTGGTGATGTTGATGTCACCCTACTTGAGAGACTTCGTGCGAATGTACCGCTACAAGAAGCAGGCCGTAACCCTAACAATGTGCTTGTTTTAGCGCGTGCCAACAAAAGTGTACGAGTGTTTGAACATATTGTTAGTCACTTGGCTAAAGGTGTTCAACCAACGCCAAAAGAGCTAGCGGAAGTTGGCTACATCCTACGAACCACAGCGGTTTATGGTAATGGTAAGTTTGGTATTGCTGACTTTAAAATCTTGGAAAAGAATCCAGATTTTAATCAATCGTTCAGTGCTCAAATGTGTGCTGTTTATATGCTGCGTGAGTTCAGCCTAGATTGGGTTCATTACCTAGCGGAGCAACAAGGCGGTGAACAAGCGATTACCTTGCACAGAGGCTTACAACGCTACCTAGGTGTGGGTAATGCCACAGGTTTAGGTATGGCGCCATATTTGATTAACCACCCAAGTATTGTCGATCAATGGATGACAACCCGTGAGCATGCATTAGCTGACGTGTTAGCTAATCACACGGATACGGCATTGATTGAGCCCCTACGTACATTAGTTAAAAAAGCGATTTGTCATTTAGAACAAGTTGTTACCATCAATGAAAATCAGCAAGAGTTGAACAAAACCGCTGTTGATGAGTTGAAACACGCAGAACAGTCACTAGAAGCTTCTGTAAACCATTGCGATACATGGGCGCAGTTAGTTGAACAATCTAAGCACATGAGTATGGAAGCCCAAGAAATCCTTATCTCATGCTTGATGGAATTGTACCCAGAATTAGTGGACGCCCATCAAGAGCAAATGAATTGTAGCGAAACACTCTCGCTTCCTAGTGGCAAAAAGATCCAAGACCTATTGGTTGTGTTAGAAGAAAAGTACCGTTGGGCGATCACGACTGACTTTACGAAAGCAGAAAATAACTACTGGTTCTGGTATCGCTCTCAGGACAAAGAAGAGCCAAGGCTCGGTGTTCGAGGCGAGGAACTCGGCGAAGAGCGCGAACTGCCGTTGGATATCGGCCGTCAAGCTTACCGTCTGTACCATGCTTTATTGCAATTCGCGCCAGAGCTTTCATTGGCTGAATTCCTTGTTAAACAACCGCAGCATCGTGCCATTGCGCGCCGTGTGTGGACGTTAGGTAACAAGGCGATGGGCGACATTCAAATGAACGTGCTGCACCAAGACTCGCCACCAATGCATTTGCTGCGTTGTAAGCTAGCGATGTTTGGAGCGACTAAGTTTGATCCTCGCTCAGACCGTTGGGTACGAGTGACGTTTTTCCAAGGTGCACCGTTGCTTGATGAAATTCATCAGGACGAATGGGTGTTCCCAATCTTACCAAGTGAAGCGGAGATCGCTGACTCAAATAAAGTTCCTACACATATCAACGCTCAACATGGAGGTAAATCGTTATGATCGTTTCTCACAATGAACTGGTAGCGGCCGTTAATAAAGCCTTTCTGGGTATGCGTCGTACATGTGGTGAAGCCGATGTGATAGCGAACATGGTGGCAGATTTACAAATGGTTGGCTTGGATGGTGTTCGTCATTTTAACAATGCGAGCAACTTTATGGGGCTAGAAGACGATTGCCCTGTAGACATCCAAGTGACAAGCGACAACACAGTTGAAGTGGACCTGCACAAGGCGAGCTTAGCGTGTCATCTTCCTGTGGTGATGGATTACGCCATTGAAAAAATGGTCGGTAAAAAGACGCTGAAAATCGAGCTAAACAACTGCCATAACCGTTGGTTAGCGTACAGTGAGCTTGTAAAACTGGCAGCGAAAGGCATCGCATGTACCGCACGTTGGGATAATGGCTCAAATCCTAAGAGCACCTTGTATGTGCTTAACCGTGGTTGCGTTGCACCAGAACTGTTTTTATCAGATTTGCCTCTGGCATCGGACGATCATATCCACAATATGACCATCGAGCTTTCCGTCCAGGATTTCGATATCGAACGTTTGTCAGATGGCTACCAAACACACATTGAATCGGAAGCGCTTTTTAAAACTCAAGAGAAGGCGTGGAACGAGGGCATTGAAGTTGACGATGGAGAGTGGGGCGCGTTGAAAGAAACGGCGACGGCTATCCTTGTTGAAAACAGCCAACGTTCAATTCAAGGTGCAGGTGAGCTCGAGGCTTCTTAGCTTTGTTTTATAGAGCTATAAGTTACAGAAGCTCAGTTTATAGATCTTTGGCTTATAGAAACTAAACCTATAAAGCCTGAGCTTGTTCAACCTAAAAACCTCATTTACAACAGATAAAACCAAAGAGCTTAACGTATCCTCACCTCGTTAAGCTCTTTTTATTTGTGTCCCACTTTTGTTCTTCTTCTCAATAGATCACATCTTAAACTCTCTGTTTTGACACAAGTTGTTACGCGTATAAAGCTAATTTGGCGATTTAATGAAGTACCTTCACATTCAGGTTCAACAAACGGTTTCATTTACAAGCTAGTATGCGTATCTTGCTAACTACGGTGCCAAAGGGTGCCATTTTTATTCGTACCAATGACTTTAGAATCAGATAAAAAGGAATGAAGCGTGCAAGCTAACTTTATTGATGGAACCACCCTGTACCGTCAGCACTCTTTCGAGTTGCCACTTGATTATCAAGCCAAAGATGGACAACAGATCCAAGTCTTCGCACGTGAGCTGGTTGATCTCGCTAAAGATGAGCAAGAGCTGCCGTGGTTGATCTACTTTCAAGGCGGCCCAGGTTTTCCTTCTCCACGGGTGAGTGGTCAATCGGGTTGGCTAAAGCGTGCATTACAAAACTACCGTGTTCTGCTTCTAGACCAACGTGGTACTGGCAACAGCACGGTTATCAGCCATGAAACTTTGGCGCATTTGTCTCCAGAACAACAAGTCGAATACTTAACGCATTTCAGAGCGGATAACATCGTTCGTGACGCTGAAGCGATTCGTGAACAGTTTGGTATTAAGCAATGGTCGACGATTGGTCAAAGCTTTGGTGGCTTCTGTACACTGAGCTATTTGTCACTGTTCCCACAGAGCTTGCAGCGTTGTTATGTGACGGGCGGCATTCCTTCTATTGAACGAGAAGCTGACGATGTTTATCGTGCGACTTACAAGCGTGTAGAAGACAAAAACAGAGCTTTCTTTGCTCAGTTCCCACAAGCACAAGCTATGTGTCGCGAGATCTCTGATTACCTGCTCAACAACGATGTGAGACTGCCAAACGGTCAGGTGTTCACAGTTGAACAGTTCCAGCTAATAGGTATTAATCTTGGTGGCGGCGAAGCAAACCTTCCAATGTATTTTACACTGGAGAGTGCGTTTGTTGAAGTGAACGGTAACAGACAGCTGAGCTACAGCTTCCTAAATCAAATGCAGCAAGAGCAGGGTTACTTAACTAACCCAATTTACGCAATCTTGCATGAATCGATTTACTGTCAAGGTACAGCGTCTAACTGGTCTGCACATCGTGTTCGTGAGCAGTACCCACACTTCAACTACCAATCGGGCAGTGAGTTCTGGTTTACTGGTGAAATGGTGTACCCATGGATGTTCGACCAACTTGAAACGCTGAAGCCACTGCGTGAAGCCGCGAACATGTTGGCTGAAAAGTCGGACTGGGGCACTTTGTACAACGCAGAGCAGTTGAGCAAGAATACAGTGCCAATGGCGTGTGCCGTTTACGCCGATGACATGTACGTTGAGTTGGATTACAGCCGTGAAACATTGGCGAACATTCCTAACTCGAAAGCGTGGATCACCAATGAATATGAACACAATGGCTTGCGAGTAGACGGCGAAAGGATTGTCGATAAATTGATGACGATGGTTGAAGCGTTAGAAAATCTGCCAAAGTAATCAAGCTATTTGCACTAGAAACAAGATGCGTTAGAAGCTTTCTACTTTAGAAACTATCTACGTTAGAAATACGATACGCCAGAAACAAGAAAACGCTGCACCCATGCAGCGTTTTTTTATGTCATCGAACTATTCGATTTAAGGAACTAGGAGGGGTAGCCCTTGAAGCCATTAAGGTTGGATGACGATATCTTGATTTTCAGTGGTCGATAAGCTGGCGCGGTTCTGTTCGATAAGTTGAGCCGCATAAGAGGGAGTCACAGCTTGAATTTCGCCTTTTGAACGAATCGTTAATGCTTCCCACGCATGATCACGGTATTTGCCTGTTTGTGTATATTCAATAAGTACTCTCATGATTCTTCCATCCGATGTGTGGTTAACGTGCTACTAACATTAGCGCCATTATTGTGGTTACACACCTGTTAAAAATGGAACATAAGATTAACCAAATGAGAATGCGTGTAACTTGAAAAACAGACCTAACTGCACTTATCTTCTTAACCGCGTTTATCGCAACTAACCGTATTTATCGCAACTAACAGCATTTATCGTAACCAACCTTACTTATCGTAAATAGCGTCCATAAAAAAACGCTGCACAATGGCAGCGTTAAAGTTGAGATAGGTTGAAGATTGCTTAGCTGTTTTCTAAGCCAACAATCTTGCGTGCAGACATCACTGCACTATCCAAGTCGGTCAATCTACCAGCACTTGCTGGACCAAGAACTGATGAATATAAAGCCAACTGCTTCTCAAATGATAAATCTAATTGGTTATATAGATTTTGGCGGATTTGAGCGTGTTGCTGTGGCTTTGCGCTCGACAGGCCTTCCAACGTATCGTAGATGAGTGTAGTTGTATCCATAACTGTCCTTAGTACATCTTTAGAAAATTTTGCATATTATGCACTTGGTGTCATCTTTGTTCTGCGAGATTGATCGCATTATGTGCAGCTCTGCTTAATTGTGTAATCAGTTAGTTACAATTGTGTTGTATGGCAAAGTATCGAAAACTTGGGTTTGGGCAAAAGAAAAGGAGACACAGTGGTCTCCTTTTGGCTTGTTAGCAAAGATAAAAGTTACGTGCTGTTCGCTGTTTATTGAGCCAATCGGCTACGCACAGCTACAGCGCCTATCGTATGTTAATGTTCTTATCTCGATTTTCGTACATTTCAGGCGTGGTGTGTAATCCACCCGCATAACCCGCTGCTTCAAGTGTTTCTCTTACCTCTCGAACATGTTCAGCCGTGACTGGTTCATTTCGGTCGCCAAGGTTTAAACGCACAAACGTGATTAACTCAGCTAAGCGTTGATCCGACAATACATCCTCGAAACTTGCCATCGGCATGAAGTTTCGATCTTTGTCGAGATAGGTAGGTTGCAAGCCGCGAACGGTTACCGCAATGGTGTTGAATGGGTCGCTGTGCATGATAATGCCATTATTCAACAGAGTAGGGGCGATTGGGTCGCGACCTTTACCATCGTCACCATGACACGCCCCACAAGTTTGACGATACGTGGTGTAGATTTCACTGGCATACGCAGCTTCATCAAACCCTTTAGGCTGTAACTGAACGGCATCACTGGCAATGGTGTTGTTGATGTCCCCACTGAGTAGGTAATAGGACATCGACTCGATATCTTCACGCGTCATCAAGCTTAGGCTGTTTTTCACTACATCAGCCATACCCGCAAAAGCGGTGCCTTTGTCTGAATGTCCGGTGTGTAAAAAGTCGGTGAGTGTTGCTTCATCCCAACCATCGACGTAGAGCTCATTAGCTGTGATATCAGGCGCGTTCCAACCGTCAATCAAGTTACCTTGGAAAATACGTTCTGGTATCAGTGCTTGGGCAATGTTTCTTGGCGTATGGCACTCCGAACAGTGACCAAGTCCTGCGACCCAATATTTGCCTTGTTGCCACTTATCGACATCCTCAATTTCTCCTTTGAGCTCTTCTGGTACTTCATAATCAATAGGGTCTGTATCCATAAATACGATGTTCCAGCCAAGCAAACCTAAGCGAATATTGGATGGAAACATCATGCTGTTGTCATCATTGCGTCGTGGCACGGCAGTGATTGACTGCATGTATTCCCACAAATCGACCATGTCTTGGTCGGTGAGGTATTGATAAGAGGTGTAGGGCATTGCAGGGTACAGGTAACCATTCTTACCTTTACCTGCAACTAACGCAGCTCGGAAATCGTCGAAGTCATAAGTCCCGATCCCTTCGGTGGTGTGTGGCGTTATGTTGGTTGAATACACGGTACCGAAAGGGGTCACAAACGGTAGGCCGCCAGCAAAGGGTTCGCCACCTTCTGCACTATGACAAGCCACACAGTCACCGGCGTAAGCGAGATATTCTCCGCGCTCAACAGATGATGCTTTCAAACTCGCAAGCCTTTGTTGCTCTACGTCACCAGCGTGTCGGATATAAGCCCCAAGCGCGAGTATCTCGCTCTCACTGAGCTGCTCATCAAACGCAGGCATTAGGTTGTTCAAACCGTAATTGATGGTGTGCTGAATCTCTTCAATACTGCCGCCATGAAGCCAGATATCATCGGAAAGATCAGGTACACCAACCGCTGGATTAGCGACAGCACCATCGGCATGACAAGACGAACAGTATTGGACGAACAAGGTTTTACCGAGCTCGACTTTAATCTCCGGCACATCGGTATGACGTTGGTTGAGAGACGCTAGATAGTAGGAGACTTTTGCCACCTCGTCTGGGCGCATGATTTCACTCCAACCCGGCATCGCTCCATTTCGCCCTTTGGCAATCGAATGGATCACAGCTTCATCACTGCCGCCGTATAACCATTCTTGGTCGATAAGATTAGGGAAGTGTTTCTGACCTTGTGCATTATCTCGGTGACAAGCGGCACAGTGAGTTTGGAATAGAATCCTACCGCTGTTGACGATCTCTGGGACAGCAGCTAATCCCTCTAACGTGGTTTCGCTGGTTTGTGCAAATTGCTCATTGAGAGTGGTGGATGGTGAACTGAGCTTATCGTCGCTTTGTTCCCAATCGACTAAGCCTTCCCATTCTCCAAGCCCGGGGTAGAGCACCAAATAACCCGCAGACAAAAGAAATGCCACTGCATAACTGATAAATAACAGCTTAGGTGGAGGCGCATCTTTCTCTTCAATACCATCAAAGGTGCCAATGGTGTGGTCGTGATCGGCCTTGTGATTGCTATGCCAGTATTTAACGACAACAGACACCATCAGAACAAAGAATATTAAGGTTAAGAGTACCGCCCATAGATTCCAGAATGTGCTCATTGTGATACCTCCTGTGACGTATCTTTACCCAGGCTTTGTAAATAGCGAATCAGAGCTTCACCTTTGGTTTTGCCTCTCACTTGCAAACGGGCATCACCAATTTCTTGATCGGTATAAGGCACACCTAAGGTACGTAACACTTCCATTTTGGCGCTAATATCATCGCCAGTCAGAGTCTGCTCAAATAGCCACGGGTAAGAGGGCATGATCGAGGTCGGTACGACTTTTCGAGGGTCAATTAAGTGAATAGCATGCCATTGGTCAGAATACTTTCTACCTAAGTTAGTGAGGTCAGGACCAGTACGTTTAGAGCCCCACAAGTTAGGAAACTCATAGATATCGTCTGCTTCTTGGGTCGGGCGACCATTACGCTTCACTTCTGGCTCTAGAGGGCGAACCATTTGTGTGTGACAAACATGGCAGCCTTCACTGATGTATATGTCTCGGCCTGCTAACTCAATCGGTGTGAGAGGCATCGCTAAGCTGCCTTTGGCAATATCATCGCCACGGACAATGCTTGGCACTACCCAGACCAATAAAGAGAAGGAGGCCACGACAACAGTGGTCAAAATTAAAATGACGATTGAATGTGTAAAGTCTTTACTCATCATTTAAGCTCCTTCATTAACAGTGTGTTTAGCATCATTTGTTACGGGCATACGAACCGTTTTGTACAAGTTGAAAGCCATTAAGAACAATCCAAGTACAAACAGCGCGCCACCAAAGAAACGCATGAATAGCCAAGGTGCTTTAAAGTCCATAGCTTCTACAAAACTGTAAATCAGTTCGCCATTTTCATTTTGAGCGAGCCACATATATCCCTCGCCGATGCCTGCGATCCAAAGTGCTATTGCATAGACGGCGACGCCAGCATGAGCAAGCCAAAAGTGCCATTTAATCAGTCGTCGTGACCATAGATCGGTTTGGCCCCATAAGCGTGGAATGAAGTAGTAAAAAACCGCTATCCCTGACATCCCAACCCATCCGAGAGCCGCGGAATGTACGTGCCCGATGATCCATTCGGTGTTGTGTGCCACCATGTTGAACCAGCGAATAGCGAGTAGCGGACCTTCGAATGTTGCCAAGCAGTAGTAAAGAATCGCTGAGAAAAAGAATAAAAGAATGTAGTCGGACTTCAGCTTTTCTTTATTTTGTAGGAGGGTCATTGCGCTATTGAACGCGCCTGCCCAAGAAGGGAGCCACAGGATCAAAGACATAACGATGCCGATGTTCTGAATCCAGATGGGAACAGAAGAATAAACCAAATGGTGCGTTCCGGCCCACGTGTAAAAGCCGACCAAGCCCCAGAAATGGATCACAGACAAACGGTACGAGTAGATAGGTCGATCCGCCGCTTTGGGTATGAAATAGTAGTTCATACCAATCACACCAGCGGTCAGCAAGAAACCGACGGCATTATGTCCCCACCACCATTGAACAATCGCATCTTGAGCGCCTGCAAACACAGAGTAGGACTTCATCGCCAACACAGGCATCGCGAGGTTGTTCACGATGAAAATCATTGCAACGACGATAATGAATGCAGCAAAGAACCAGTTAGCCACAAAGATATGGCTGACCTTTCGTTTAGCAAGGGTGCCAAAGAACAACACCGCGTACAGCACCCAAACCAACACAATCATCAAGTCGATTGGCCATTCAAGCTCCGCATACTCTTTTGAGGTAGTGTGGCCTGCGGGTAAGGAAATGACCGCAAGTAACAGGATGAATTGCCAGCCCCAAAATACCATCCATGAAAGGCTTTTGTTGAACAAGTCACAATGGCCTGTTCGCTGGGCAATGTACAAAGACGTCCCCATCAAGATATTCACGACGAAGCCGTAAATTACTCCAGAGGTATGTAGCGGACGCAGTCGACCAAATTGGAAATACTGAGAATCAAAGTTTAAGACTGGCCAATATAATTGCGCGGCGAGAATCACGCCGATGATCATACCTACAATCGCCCACACTAAGGATGCAATGATGAAGTACTTCACGACCTTAATGCTGTATTGCGTTGTCACTTGTTCCATAACAAGGCTCCTTGCCTAGAGGTTTGAATCGCTGACTTAATTTGAATCGCTGAGCGAGCCTGCTTCGTTGCCGAGCACAGAATAGAAATAGGAAATGTCACGGATGTCTTGGTCTGAGAGCGTGTCGGCTTGTTGTTGCATGAGAATCGCTAAGCCACTGGTTCTTTCTCGAGTCTGGTAATCTTTCAATGAAGAGATGAGATAACCCACTTTTTGACCGCGAAGGTTCGGGTAGGGATCTTGTGTTGAGATGCCATCAGCGCCATGACAGGTCATACACACTTTAGCTTTTTGTTTACCTAATTCGAATTGTTCTTGATTAACTTCAGCAGAAACAGGAAACATGACCAGCGTCATTACTAGGGTAGAAAGTGTCGCCATGGGGTTAAATTTTTTTATATTCAAACTCATTCTCGATTCCCTTGATTATGAAATGAGTAAGCTTTCTAAGATCAATACACGAGATCAACTGGTGAAGTAGAAACGACTGGAACTCGTTATTAAGTCTCTTAAAGCTGCTTACGTTCGATTAAAGGTTATGCAGCAACCAGCATTCTCGCTACTGACTTACTCATATTTATTGTTAATTTTGTTGTTTCATACGTATTCATAGGGCTTATTGGTTTACTTACGCAGAGTAAAATACGAGTTTTTGTTACTAGACGGTTGAGAAGGAATACGTCAAGCGGGTAGGGAGAGCTGAACGAGAGCGGTGATGGAAGAGACAGAGAAACGGCGAAGTTATTGAAAAACAGCGAGGTGTAGGGGCATTAGGGATAAAGCGATACCAATCAATCTGAGTGGTATCGGTACAAGTTAAATGGTCAATTTATACTAGACTCAAATTAGTGACCTTTTTAAATGGAGTTTAGAATGAGAACTGTATTCTTGTTGATGCTTTGGCTTTGCTCGTTTTCGATTTTTGCAGCCTCAGAGTTAACGGTTTTCGACCACTCCGGGCAAAAGCATGGTTTTAGTAGAGAGCAACTCCTGTCACTTCCTCAAAAAGAAATTACTACCACCTTGCCTTGGGTCGAGGGTCTGACCGTTTATAGTGGTGTGACGTTACAAACGGTGCTTGAAAATATGGATCTACCGATATCATCACAAGTCACTTTCGTAGCATTGAATGACTATAAAATTGCGGTGCCCAAAGAAGATTTTGATACCTATGAACCCATCATTGCGATTAAAAAGAATGGTGAGTTTATGTCTGTGAGAGAAAAAGGCCCGTTTTGGTTGATTTACCCACTCTCTGCGAATCCTGAGACTAATACCCCTGATTTCCATGCCAAGATGATTTGGCAGATTCGTGATATTCACCTGTAGAGGCTAATTATGAAGAAGCTGTTGTCTATGGCTGCAATCAAAGTCGTTGTTTTGTCTTTGGCCGTGGTTGTTCTATCCGTCAATATCTACAGCGTTACTCGAATTAATGACATCAACAAGAGCTTTTCTAATCGCCAAAATGAGGCAACATGGTTTGTTTTCCAATTGGTAAAGGAATACGCGAATTTCTTGATGGTGAGCCGTTCGGATAATCTCAATTACGACGATTTGTGGTTAGCCTATGATATTACGTGGAGCCGCTTTGATATTCTGATCAACAGTACCGAATCTTCTAACTTCATTAAATCTGCCAACTTCAAACCTTATTTCACCGGAGAGTTTGAGAAATTTAAGTCGCTAGAATCCTCAATTAAGTTGGTGAATCAAGGCGCTTTGCCTAAGGAATCACTGCAGAAGAAAATTGATATTTGTTACAACACGCTGGTCGAATTTATTAACGAAAAGTTTCGACTTCAAAGCCCGGTTATTGAAGAAAACACCACAATGGTCGACAAGTTGGTGATGATGCATCAGATAAGCAGCGTATTTCTGGTGTTGCTACTGCTTGTGACAGGAGCGATTTTTTACGTCGACTTTGCCATCAAACGAAAACTTCATTCTACCGACTTCATTACTGGCTTTCGCAATCGAGTCTCGCTCATGCAGTTTGTTAAGAACAGCTATCCAACAAACGGTAATTTCGACCTTTACTTTGTAAGAATCAGAAACCTTAGTGAGATAAACCAAAAGTATGGACTTGAATATGGAGACTTGGTGGTGAGTTCAGCTGCTAAGTCCCTGACGGCAAAGGTACCGGAAAGTACTATCTCGTTTCGTAGTAGTGGCAGTCAGTTTCTATTCTTCATTCCTGAGCAATTGTACACAAGTGATGAGATACAGGAAAAATTCAATGACGTGCTTAAGGATTATATCTCTGCGGGGAATTTAGAATTGATGATTGACGCTGTAGTCAGGCATAAGAAGAACATCAGCTCTAAAGATATGATGGAGCTACTAACGACAATGCAGAGTTAATCCCCGCATCAGCGATAAGTTAGATCATTAGGTTTTGTTGACTGTACGCTCACCATTCTCCCGCTTCACTATCATGGCTTTTGCCATTCTTTATTTGCCTCCTCATTCAATGTGCAGCCAATAGAGAGCTCCTGCTCTGATGAAGATAGTTCTACTACTAGTTATAGCTATAGTGGCTTTCCGCGCTTGAATAGGAAGAGAGGCTTTGAGGTTTAGGTTTAGGTTTAAGGTTACTGCTTTTGAGTGAGTGCAACGATTCGCTCGTTAGATCTCGAACTGCTAACAGACTGCGGGTTTAAAATTGCTTGCGGGTTATGGTTTCGAACAAACTCGATGAATTCCAGATAAGTGAGTGGCTGACTGAAGAGGTAGCCTTGTATTAGGTCACAGTTGGCTTTTCTGAGGTAATGATACTGTTCTATCGACTCAACACCTTCTCCGACGACTAGCGTGTCACAAGAGTGGCCTAAGTTAACCATAGATTCGACCATCTTGCGGTCGGCCTTGTCGTCTACCATGTTATCGATAAAGCTCTTATCAATTTTGAGCTCATCCACAGGGTAGTGGAGAAGTTGGTTAAACGCTGTGTAGCCCGTACCAAAATCGTCAAGGGAAACCTTTAAACCTAAGCTTCTGAGGCTCTCGATTGTCTGGACTGTAAGCTTGGTACTTTTCACATAACTGGTTTCGGTTATTTCTATAATAATATTGCCAGGTGGCACTTTATAACGTTCGAGTACTTTACGGATGTTGTCGGCAAAATTACGGTTGTAGAGCTCCATCGCCGAGATATTAATCGACAGAGTGCCATTGTACTTATGAAGTTCTGAAAGCTCTTTATAGCTTTTGATAGCGGTGCTAATGACCCACATATCGAGCCTGGCAATAAGGTTACTCTTTTCTGCAACTGGGATAAATTCTTTAGGGCCTGCATCGATATCAAATAAGGCACGGCAACGAATCAGGCACTCTGCGCCATCTATCTGAAGTGTCTTGGCGTTAAAAATAGGCATAAAGCGAAGTTCAAAGTTGTCACTTTCGCAGCACTCTAAGAGTCTTTTCTCTACAACGTCATGGCGTTCCAAGGTATGTAACAACTCTTCGCCATAAACAATACGACTTTCGCCATCACTATGAGACTTCGCATTAGCTAACATTTCATCGATGCATCGGTGCCAAATCTCATCGAACTTTGGCGTGTCGAGCGGTAAAACACCTGTTGCGAGTGATAATCGAAACCCATAGTAGTCAAGGAAGGTGGTGCCGGTCAGCGTATTGTTGATGTTCTCAATTTCTTCGTTTATCACTTGGTTCTTACCCATCTCCAAGATCGCGATAAACTGATTCCCTCCCAGTCTGGCTAAAGAGTAATCACTGCAACTAAAGCCCAAAGAGGCTTGTTGGTTTTGTAGTGTCTCTTTCAGTGCTTTAGCTAAGCTTATCAGTACATTATCACCAACTTTTGCCCCGTAGAGATCGTTAATTTTACGAAAATCGATGATGTCCCAACAAACCACATAGCAGTGTGGGCTCATCGAGCTTTTTAGTCGTACATCAAGGTGTCTGATGAAAGAGCGTCGGTTAGCTAGCTTGGTGAGTTGGTCGAATTCGGCTTCGAACTTCAACTCTGTTAATGAGTCTATGTACGCGTTCTTTAAACCATCAACTTCACTTTGCCCTGATGAGCGTTTGAAGTATCTAAGTTTGAGCCCGCCGATCGATATCTCTTGCAGTAAGTCTTTAAGCGGGCGCACGAGTTGGTAACGTACCACTAAATGTACGATCAACATGATCGTAAAGAGAGTACCAAAGCCACCTAACAAGGTTTGTTTAGCGATGATGGCTTTCTCATGGTTGAACTTTTGTTCTCGAATATTTACTTGCGCGATGAGATGTCGGCTGGTCATCTGCACATTGATATTATCTTGGGTTTGCTCAATTGATTTGATAACGAATTGGGTATTTTCAATGTTGGCAGCGTCTGAGGATGGCTCGATTAAGAACTGAATATTGTCATCGTCATTGTATTTGATTAGCAGGCTAGAGAGTTGCATCAGAGGCCCGTCAGCAATCAAGATGTAGCGATTTAAACTGTTACTTGCACGTTTGTCTTGAGGAAGGAGGTAAGGGTCAATTGCTGCAACATACGAGTATCTGAGCTCTCCACTGATCGAGATATAAGAGAAGCCTTCGTGGGAGAGTTCATTTTTGCTGATTAACGAGGTGTATATATCGAAGACTCTTTCGTAAATCTTGTCAGGGATCTTTAGCCCCTCGAAAGGATCGGCTCTGAGAGTCGAAAGCGTTAATTTGAACTTAGGGTCCACGATATAAACATTGCGTTGCCCAAATTGATTGACGTGATTCTGGCTTAATACTCGGAGTACTCGTTTTTCCAATAGCGATAGAGTCGTGTAGTCGCCAGGATTTTGAATGTAGCGGAGGAACTGCAACGAAGAACCGATATCTTTAACTAGTAAGGACAAGCCGAGCTGCTCGTATTCCGCCGCGACTAAAGCGGTGTTCACATCAGATTGCACCTTGTCCAAATACATGTGCTTAGCATGATTTGATGCGAAGTTGTACATCACGATTCCTGCTATCAGGAGCACAAATGTCAGCGTTGGTAAAAGTACAAAATAGAGCTTCTTCAATACTGGCATGAGTTATCTCAAACTGTCGACAATACGATTGCGAATTTGAATGCTACTCGGTTCTAACGGCTGATAAAGGTAGCTGCGATCTAATACTTCTTTATTCGGGAAAAGCTCGGGATCGTTTTGATACTCCTGAGAAGTGAGTGCTTTTGCTTTTGAACTTGGCGTTGCAAACCATGAATCCATTGCGTTTTGAGCGGCGATTTCGGGTTGCGATAAGAAGGAGAGAATCGTGGTTGCCTGTGGAGATCGCTCTCCGTTGTTAATTGCAGCCATACACTCTAACCATAAGGTTGTTCCTTCTAGAGGCACTGTGTAGGCCCAAGATGCCTCAGGTTCGGCATCATTAAGCACATAGCTGTCACCTGAGTATCCGTAGGCGAGGTCGATGTTGGCCAAGTGTTCGGGATGACGAATATAATCGACAACGTATTCATTACTTTCAAGGTGAGGCTTCTGTGCTTGTAGCGTTTTGTAAGCGACTCGAAGTTCTTGTTCGTTGTTGGTAAACGGCTCAAATTGATTCATCAGAAGCGCAGCACTCACCAAATCCGTAGGCTCATAATACATGCTGATTCGGCCGCTGGTTTTGGTTTCAGGGTCTAGAAGAGCGCCCCAAGACTTGGGAGTCTCAACTTTTCCGCTTCGGTATAAGATGCCGGATGTCCCCCAAGCGTAGGGGATTCCATATTCGCCACACCCATCCACCCATCTTGAGTCAAAGTTGCTTGAAAGGGATTGCTGCAAGTCGCTCAGGTTGTGGAATAAGTTCTGTTTAGCCAGCGCTTTCAGTTTCATACTTTCAATGACAACCAATTCAAACGCACCTCGTCGTTCACTCAATAGCACTTCATCACGAATGGACTCGTCAGAAAAATATTGCTGCTTTAGTGAGATGCCGTAGGTATCACTCAACTGGGTAACGACGCTGTCAGATAAAAATTCATCCCAATTGTAGAGATAAATATCATGCTGCTGGCCAAATACAGGGCTAGCCAAAAAGGATGTTGACGCAAGTATTGATACGCAAAACGCTTTCACTGACGGATTCCCTTTCGTACGTGATAACTAAATCGTAGCCCAAAATTTGCAACATGATTCAAATTTAGGCACTTAATTTAACTTCAACTTCATGCATTTCATGCAAATAGCAACTTGCTACTCCTACTTGATACCGAACCTTTATCGTGTGAGGCAAGGATGACTCCGTCGTATCGTATTCAACACAAGTACGTATTCCAGTTTATTGTCCGTGAATAGATTATTTAAATTAATATTCTTCATAATATCCATTCTTACAAGTTATTATGCAAATATTAAGCATTAAATAATGATGCGGTGATTACCTTTTTCGGGTTTTCGCTCGTATTAATCGTCGTTATTCCTTTGTTTTGCCATCGCGATTTACTCTTATGTTTAATGTTCTTTTATCCCTAAAAACACTTCTATAACGTTTTGTTTATCATTTGTTTCGTTTCTCAATAAGTATCGATAAAGTTGTTGCTAAAGACTTGTAGCACAAGGTGATTGTGCTTATTGTGGGCAGCAATATCTAGGTTATGTCCCAACGAGCCATGATTGCCGGTTTGGGAAATGTTGTGCATTTAGGAGCCATTGTGGATTTAGAGATATATCAAGTAGATTCGTTTACAACTCAAGCGTTTAAAGGGAACCCTGCCGGGGTCTGTATCTCCAAAGAGCCGTTGGATGAGTCGTTAATGTTTTCAATCGCTGAAGAGATGGCGGTATCTGAAACGGCTTTTCTCGCGCTTAACACTATGACGCTTAAATGGTTCACTCCCGAAGTCGAAGTGAAGCTGTGTGGACATGGCACACTGGCAACGGTTCATGTGATGAAAGAACAAGGACTGCTTGAGACAGGTGATAAGGTCGTGTTTAACACCTTATCTGGGGAATTATCTGCCGCCGTTTGTGAATCGTCTATCGAGCTTGATTTTCCTAGTACACAGCTATCATTGCGTTCTGAACCCAACCTCACGCTGCTTGAACACCTAGGTTTAGATCCGCATCAAGTAGTTTCATTCAGAGAATTTGACTCTAAGCAGTTAATCGAAGTTTCCAACGAACAAGTGTTATTGGAGCTTTCACCAAACTTTGATGCGTTAAAAGGTATTCAAGGGCGAGGTGTAGTGGTGACAGCATTGGCAGCAAATACGGAACTTGATTTTGTTTCTCGCTACTTTGCACCTTGGGTTGGGGTTAATGAAGATCCTGTGACTGGCTCGGCACATTGCGCATTGACGCAACACTGGGCAGAAAAGCTCAACAAAAGCAGTTTCAGTGCTTATCAGGCGTCTCGTCGTGGTGGCTATATGTCGACTGAATTATTGGCTAATGGGCGAATAAAGTTAATCGGCTCTGCGACCACTGTGATTAGTGGTGTGTTGAAGCTTTAGATTTTTATAGAAGCTTTAGAGCGCTGTTTGCTCTGTTTTGTTGTAACCGCCTAGTATGTTTTATTCGATTATTCACCGTGAAAGAAGCGGCTAGGGCGGAATGTTATTATTGAAGGAATCACCGTGTCTGCCTTTTATCTTTCCCAAGTATTAGTCGCGATAGCCATTTGTTTTGATCTTCTGTCATTCCAATTCAAGGAAAGGAAGAAAATCGTCACTTGTCTGTTCTTTGCTGGCGTTCTTATTTCGAGTCACTTTATCCTTCTTGAACAATGGACAGCGGCGAGCTTAATGACGATTGCCACGATTCGCTATTTGACGAGCGTATTTTCTACCTCGTCTAAGTTTAAATATTTGTTTTCTTCGATGTCGGTGGTCGCAACCGCAGTGACTTACTCAGGGCTGACCAGCATATTGAGTTGCTTTGCCTCCGTATTTCAGACCTTTGCAGCCTTCAATAAAGATGACCGTCGATTAAGAGAATTGATGATCATCGGAACCAGCTTTTGGTTGGTTCACAATTATTTAGTTGGTTCGCCAACAGCGGTTGTTATGGAGGCGCTGTTTATCTGCAGTAACTTGGTGGGCTATTACCGTTTTTACTTCAAAAAGAGTGCCGCTGCTTAGGTTTACAGTACAGCTAAGGCCCAAGTTGTTAATCAATTCAATGCTAGCTAGGAGAGCTTGATGCCAAACATTTACAATGATGTTCCTTCATCAATACCCAATGAAATATTCAATGACCTGATTGCCAACGACAACATTCGAATCGAGAGAATACTCTCATATGGTCACAGTTCACCAGACGAGGGTTGGTATGATCAAGATGAGAATGAATGGGTAATGGTGATCGATGGGCAAGGGGTGATTGAGTTTGAAGATGGTCGCATTGTTACCTTGTCTAAAGGGGATTATCTCAATATTTCCGCAGGTGAAAAACACAAGGTGCTGAGGACGGATAAAGATGCGGTGACGATCTGGCTCGCTGTGTTTTATCGTTGATATCTTGCTCTAAAGCTGAGGCTGTTAGGTTATAAAGCTTGCTGATTCAGCTGTTTATTTTCACCTCAGAAAGGACTTAAGACAAAAAGGAGTATGTTGTGATTAGAATTCGAAACTATCAAGCGAATGATGACAAAGCACTGTGGGAGATCTTCTTTCATACCGTACGTAACGTGAATGTTCGAGATTATTCTCAACAGCAAGTCGAAGCTTGGGCACCCAGTAGCTTTGACTTTGCGTTATGGCAAAAGCGTATGAATGGGTTACAACCCTTTGTGGCTGAACTCGATGGTTGCGTAGTTGGCTATACTGACCTGCAACCAAGTGGCTTGATTGATCACTTTTTCTGTCACCACGAATATCAAGGGAAGGGGGTAGGGAAAGCGTTGATGGAACATGTTTTCACTGTGGGTCGAGTTCGTGGTATATCGAGATATTTCTCTGAAGTAAGTATTACCGCAAGGCCTTTTTATGAGCACCTTGGCTTTAAGGTAGTAAATGAACAGGAAGTCGAAATGCGTGGTGTAAAGCTGACCAATTACGTGATGGAAAAGGTAGTTGAAGATAGAAAAGTCAGTTGAATAGGCGGGCTAGTGTTCGTAGGGATACAGAAACCGAGTTTGAAATATTAATGAACCTTTTTAAGGATAACTTTGCCTGATCTATTGATATTGTCGATGAGTTCAAATTGTGTGCAAGATAATTTGTCTAATCTAAACATTGAATGAATACAAGGAGTGTTGTTCATGAGTCATGTGAGTAGATCTAAACTATATACATTGGTGTCGATGTTGTCCTTCGCTGTTGGCGTTCTTGCCTTAGATGCTGGGGTGTCGGGGCTATTTCCTCTCTTTGTTGTCGTCATCTCATTCTTTTCATTTGTCATCAACTCGTTTCTTTGTTTGTTCGGAGGTAAACGCGAAGATGGCTTTGATGCCTATCAAAAAGCAAATCAGACTCGGTCGCGAGCACTGGTCAAAGGCTTAGAAGACTCGAACAAATAAACCTATGCCTTCAGACGAACGGTAATCTCATTTTTGACACAGTTTTCACCTGCTTTTTGTTCTCTTATTCAAGAAAAATCATCTCTTTAGAGATAATATTCACTTCAACCAATATCAGTGAAGGAAGTAAAGTGGGTATTGAAGCTTTAGCGTTTGTGATGGACGCATTAATCACCGCATGTTGTATGTACATCGCCTCTAAAATGTCTTTCGTGGTCGCAGATTTTAAATCCCTTCTTACCATTGCTGTTATCGTTGCTCTGGTGTCATTGATTCCAACAGTAGGTTGGGTGTTAGGGTTGATTCTGTTTGTGTTCCTACTCGGGAAAGCGACGCACTCTAGTATTGGTGACTGCATCTGGGTAGTGGTCTTCACGAAGGTGGTATCGATGGCGGCCTTTCTGATATTCGGGCGCTTGTTTATGTAATCCGGGTTCTTGCTTATATAAAGGCAGGTTCGGCTAGTTTGATACCGATCTTAACTTGGTATTTAAACGTCAAAAGGGTGTGAGCCTGTCACACCCTCTAAGAACCTTTGATTTGTGTTCATCTTTATTATTTAGGCAGTAATACAGCATCAATCACATGGATAACACCATTACTTGCTTCAACATCTGCCATCACGACCTGCGCTTTGTTGACCATCACGTTGCCGTGATCAATTCCTACCATTACCGCTTCGCCTTGCACTGTTACGGCACTATCAAGTTTCATCACTTCAGACGCCATTATTTTCCCTGGCACCACATGATAGGTCAGTACTGCAATCAGCTTGTCTTTGTTTTCTGGCTTCAACAGCATATCAACCGTTCCTTCTGGTAGCGCAGCGAACGCTTCATCCGTTGGCGCAAACACTGTGAAGGGACCGTCACCTTTCAATGTTTCAACTAAGCCTGCCGCTTTTACCGCTGCTACCAAGGTGTTGAAAGAGCCGTTTTCAGCCGCCACGTCAACGATATCTTTCTTCATTCCGTGGTGATCAGCGTGAGCAAAAGCCGTAAAAAGAAGCGTCGCAACTAGCACTGACATGGTTTTGATTAATTTATTAAACATATTGTCTTCCTTTGAGTTTTGTCCGTTATTTTCGAGAGGTATTACGAAAGCCCACTCGTGATAGATCAATTTGTTGTGTCTTTGAGTGAATGGTTAGCGATATCGACAGCGTCAAGCGAATAAACTTATATTGTTAAATGCTTGTTATAATTCCATTTTGATGCTTATAGTTATTTGGTGATTATTCAAGTAATGGATGTGAATATGAGGTTTGTTTTACCAGTAGTCTTTTCTGCATTGGCTTCAATGCCTGCATACAGTGGCCTTGCTCCAAGTGAAGGCTTCAGCGGTAACTTCAGTGTATTGGCCGGTTTCTACTCTGACAGTAGTAATTTGAGTACTGAACAAGATTCGAATCAAGCCACCAACACCCAGGAAGGGGAGAGTGAAAACCAAGGGCTACTCGGCTTTTTGGGTACTGTTCAATATACTTTTGGCGAATCGCTGACTCACCAAGTGTATGCGGGTACGACACGAGAGGATATTGCAACAGGTACCATTGCGTTTGAGATCGGTTATCGATATCAACTTTCTGGTGGCACCATATTGGATTTTTCTGTTATTCCTACGCTTATCTCGGGTAAGGCTTGGACGGATCCGTATGCTGTTGGCGTTAATCGAAATGAAACGGATGTGAAAGGTAATGTAGGACGACTGCAGCTCACTAATATCGGTGGAACTGGTTTTCGAACGGATCTCGCATTTGGGCAATCAGATGTTGATGAAGAGCTATCTGGTAGCCAAGGCTTATCTCCGGAAGATACTGTGCTGCTGGATAGGGAAAGAACCTATGTGTACGCCAAAGCAGGATACCGCTTTATCTTACCAAACCACGCAGGTCTATTTGTTCCTTCAATGGTGTATTTCCACTCAGACGCAGAAGGAGGAGCACTCAGCTTCGATAGTTATGGAATTGAATTAAACTACGCGAAGAGAATCGGTCGTCATGGTTTTGTTGTTACCCTAGATGCAAGTGACCGTGAATATGATGAGTCGAATCCAATTTACGGGCAAGTACGTGAAGAAAATGAATACGGTGCATTTTTAGCTTATGAGTTCGGTGGCTTAATGGGTTATGAAGATTGGTCGTTTATTTCATTACTCGGTGTAAGGTCGATTGACTCTAAGATTGACTTTTACAGCTCTGAACAAGCATTAGCGAGTGTTGGTGTTGACTACAAATTCTAATATTCACACTACGTCAACAAAACTAATCAAAGCAGAAGCTTAAGAGCAGCCTTTCTATTTGTGTAATTATTTCGAGCACTTACACCTTCAAAGGTTGTAGGTGCTCGTTGCTATCCGTAATATGAAAATTAGCTTATGGACAAAAATAATATAATAAGGAAGCGCTTTGGAAATACAAATTAGACATCTTGAACCCACCGATAACCAAGATATTTTTGATATTTATCGACACACGTCAGTATTAGAGAATACCTCACAAAAGCCTTTTCTTAGCTCTGAACAAGTGGAGCGACTGTTTGGTCATTCAGACCATTTCACTCTGGTTGCGGAAGTCTCCGGCAAAGTAGTGGGTCACATTACTTTATTCATGACCACCAAGGTAAGAGACAGGCACTGCGCTGGTCTTGGTATTGCTATTCACCCGGATATGCATGGTAAAGGGGTCGGTAAGGCGTTAATGCAAGAAGCGATCAATCAGGCGGATAACTGGCTTAATCTCGTGCGTCTTGAGTTAGAGGTTCATGCCGATAACCACGCCGCTATTGCTTTGTATGAACGTGTAGGCTTTCAGTTAGAAGGCACAAAAAGACTCAGTACGTTCAAAGCGGGTAAGTACATCGATATGTTGCTGATGTCGAGAATACGACCAGATTACCGTTGAGATCGAACCAAACAGGTTCCTGCTTTAGAAATCGGTTAATGAGCAATTGATTAGTGAAATTCCCATTAAACTCTGTATAGTAGCAACCGTTTGCTTCGTATAACCCCAATGATATGGTTTGGGGGTCTCTACCAGCTCCCGCAAAGTGCTGATTACGAAGGGTTTAGATCACAATTGTGTTCTTACTCTTTGTAATGGCGTTCAAGAAAACCTCCTGTCTATTATTCAGAGTAAGTGCACACCTAAAATCCATAGTAGGTGAAATATGAACGCATTTATTCAAGGGCTCCCAAAAGTAGAGTTGCATTTACACATTGAAGGTTCGCTCGAACCTGAGTTACTTTTCCAGCTTGCTCAACGCAATGGCATTGAGCTGCCTTATTCATCCCCAGAGCAACTAAGACGCGCATACGAATTTGATGATTTACAGTCATTTCTGGATATCTATTATCAAGGTGCTGATGCACTGCGCACAGAACAGGATTTCTACGACTTAACATGGGCTTATCTAGAACGCTGTAAAGCCGACAATGTTATCCATACTGAGATTTTCTTTGATCCTCAGACACATACCGATCGTAGCATTGCATTCGACACCGCTATTAACGGCATTCATCGTGCGCTTGAACAGGGTCATAAAGAGTTGGGCATTACCTCTCAAATCATCGCATGTTTTCTGCGCCATTTATCTGAAGAGAGCGCCATTCAAACGTTCGCAGAGGTATTGAAGCATCAAGATAAGATCGTCGGGGTTGGATTGGACTCTTCTGAATTAGGACACCCACCAGAGAAGTTCAAGCGTGTATTCCAACAAGCAAAACAAGCGGGCTTCTTGACGGTGGCGCATGCAGGAGAAGAAGGGCCGGCTCAAAACATTGTCGATGCGATTGAAATGCTCAGCGTGAGTCGAGTGGATCATGGTGTCCAGTGCATGACAGACGAAGCTCTAATCGAAGAGCTGATTGAAACCAAAATGCCACTGACGGTGTGCCCACTGTCGAATATTAAATTGCGTGTATTCGATGTGATGGAAGACCACAACATTGTCGAACTGCTCAGAAAGGGTGTGGCTGTAACGATTAACTCGGATGACCCTGCTTATTTTGGTGGTTACATGTCGGATAACTTTAATGCGGTGAGCCAAGCTCATGAGATGACGCATCAGGAATTAGCGCAGTTTAGTTTGAATGCGATAGACGCGAGCTTTATTGAAGCGCCATTGAAGCAGCAATATCGAGAGCTTGTTCAAGGTTACTTAGCTAAAGCTGGTTCTGACCAGAATTTCTAGCGGCTGTGCCCATTTACTAGCAGCTGAGTATAAAGCGCTAGGATGGCCAACTAAAGTGGATGGTAAAGTGTTATCGACTGAGTCTGCTTAATCTCTATAAGCCTAAATCATCTAGATGAAGACAAAAAAGAAGCTGGCAGTTTGCCAGCTTCTTTCATTTTTAAATTAAGCTCATTGAGCTACTTGTTCACGTAGTCTTTGAATTTCAGCTTGGTTTCAGCATCCGCTTTTTCGTACCAGAAATAGAGCATCTCTTCAGCTGTATTTGCTGCATTTCCGTCAATCTTTGCTGGAAGCGTTACCGGTTGTGCGACAGCAGCTGCTACGCCCGCGCTAGCACCTATTGTAAGTGCAGCGATGCCGCCTTTCTGGTTGTACTCCTTCGCTTCTTGTGGGTACTTACGACCAATCTGCATGCCATCTTTGATAAGTTTGTCTTGCTTAACACTGATTGCATTTTGGTTTTTATCAACCAGTTTCCAATCTAAGTTTTGAAGGCCTTTTTTCGCTTCGTTGGTGTTACGGAACTTAGGCATGTCAAACGTCAATGCTGTGTCTGTCGCATCAAAAGTAGCAATAATGGTATCGCTATCGACAAACTCTCGGTCGTTACCTTGGCTGAAAGCCAGTTGATATTTGAAAACGATTTGGTTTACGCCATCTGGAACGGTGATCGTTTTGCTCGAAGAGAAGAAACCACCGTCGAGATCAGGTTTAGCCTCATTAACAGCTAAGACTTCGACTAAAGCATCTGCGCTAGAAGGAACTTCAATTGTTACGTCAGCTAACACTTGTGGTGCTGCGATAATTGTGGAAAGCAGCGCGATGGATTTTAATGTTTTCATAATCATACAGTTGTTTATGGGCAGTTGAACTACAATCGCATGGTAAGAACTCCAATTCAAGTCATGTCATAAGGATTTGAAAAAATTTGCGAAATCTTAACGCAACGGTCATATATTAAGGTTCACATTGACTAGTGTGAGTTTTTATTTTTGAAAAATGAGAGGGTAGGTTGGGTGTGAATTGTACTAGTTGGCGGTTCGCGTCTTATGTTATTTGTATTGGATACTAAAAAGCCGCGGTCACTGCATTCAGTCACCACGGCTTCGTTATTACATTTTTAATCTAGAGTAGCTTATTTAGCTTGCGCTGCTGCCGCTTCTAGTTGCTTAAGTTTACCTTGAAGCATGTATGCATTCTGGTTGAAGTTACCTGGGTTCAGTACTTGGCTATTCTGCATAGGGTAATCTGGTAGCGTCGTCATAAACTCTTGAACCTGATTTCCTACTGGAACGAATAACCACATGTTGTCTGCCATCCAGCGTAGGTACATACCAGACTCGTGCGGTGCTTTCTCGAATGGGTCAGCACGTAGGTGAACAACTTGAGGCCAGTTTGGTTGGAAACGAACTGCATCCACAATGTTACCATCCATCACAGCAAACGAAATCTTGAAGTCATTCCAACGTACTGCGTTTAGCTCAGCGTTAGCAGAGAAGTAAAGCATGCTGTCACGAGGGCCTTTCTCTTCTTTACCTTGGAAGTAAGGCAGGAAGTTGTAACCATCTAGGTGTACGCGCCAGTTTTTACCGTTGTAAGTTGCACCTTTGTCAGATGCTAGCTTCTCAACCACTTTATCATCACCAGCGGCTGCTAGTAGAGTAGGAATCCAGTCTTGGTGGCCCATGATATCGTTGATTTTAGTTCCAGGTTTGATAGTCCCAGGCCAGCGAACTAGCTGAGGCACACGCATACCACCTTCGTAAGTTGTACCTTTCTCACCGTGGAAGTAAGTTGCGCCGCCATCAGGCCAAGAAACCGTTTCAGCACCGTTATCGGTAGAGTAAATTACGATAGTGTTGTCAGCGATTTTTAGTTCATCCAGCTTGTCTAGAAGCACACCAACATGGTCATCATGCTCTAACATACCATCAGCATAAATACTGATACCTGACTTACCTTGGTATTTCTCTTGTAGGCGAGTCCACACGTGCATACGAGTGGTGTTGTGCCAGATGAAGAATGGTTTGTCAGCTTTTACCGCTTTTTCCATGAATGCTAGAGATTCTTCTAGGAACTCTTCATCCGCATGCTCCATACGCTTACGCGTCATTGGGCCAGTATCTTCAATCTTACCGTCAGCAGTAGACTTGATTACACCACGAGGGCCGTAGTTCTTACGGAACTCTGGGTCTTTAGGGTAGTAATATGTTTCAGGCTCTTCTTCTGCATTTAAGTGGTATAGGTTACCGAAGAACTGGTCAAAGCCGTGGTTCGTTGGAAGGTGTTTGTCTTGGTCACCCATATGATTCTTACCAAACTGAGCGGTCATGTAGCCCTGTTCTTTTAGAAGGTCTGCAATCGTTGGAGCCCAATCAGGGATACCGTGGTCCGAACCTGGCATACCGATAGTCAATAGACCAGTACGGAAAGGTTCTTGACCGGTTAGGAATGCAGCACGACCAGCAGTACACGATTGTTGACCGTAGTGGTCAGTAAATAGTGCGCCTTCATTCGCAATACGGTCAATGTTTGGCGTTTCGTAACCCATCATACCGTTGTTGTATGCACTGATGTTGAAAACACCAATGTCATCACCCCAGATAGCAAGAATATTCGGTTTTTCCGCTGCTGTTGCCGCTGAAGAAGCTGCTAATAAGCCAACACCTAATGCTAGTTTATTAATTTTAGTACCCATAAGGACTCCGATTCACTTTTAAGATTAATGCGTTAGAACAACGCATCGATGAGCAAATGTTATTCTCAAAATTCCGTTACGTCCTTTTATAGTGCTTATAACCAATCGTTATGATGCTTAGGTAACCTATTGATTAATATCAGCTCCAGTGGGTACGTAGAATAAAGCCTTAGTTTGTATGTGTGATCCTTATCATGTTTGTTGGCGTAAACCTTATCGATGATTTCTGTATCCGTATCTCAATAAAAATGACAAAAAGATTAATAGCTTAGGGTATCTCGCGCATGTGTAAAAAATGGACTATACGTTGTAGGGCAGGATGCAAATAACTTACGAAGAGGTTTCTATGACAGCGAAATATGGCGCTAAACGTCGATTAGCGATTTTGGGTACAGCGATGATGGCCGCGTCCAGCGCCACTTTTGCGGCTGAAAAGCCAAATATATTGGTTATTTGGGGGGACGATATTGGTCAATCCAATGTGAGTGCATACACCTTCGGTCTCATGGGTTACAAAACCCCGAATATTGATAGCATCGCGAAAGAAGGGATGATGTTTACGGACTATTACGCAGAGCAATCTTGTACTGCGGGTCGCTCTACCTTTATCACGGGACAAAGTGTATTACGAACGGGTTTGAGTAAAGTAGGTTTGCCGGGCGCAGACATTGGCTTACAAGCAGAAGACGCGACAATCGCAGAAATGCTGAAACCTATGGGTTACATGACAGGTCAATTTGGTAAAAACCACCTTGGCGATAAAGATGAATTCCTTCCAACAGCACACGGGTTTGACGAATTTTTTGGCAACCTTTACCACCTAAATGCTGAAGAAGAACCAGAGAATGAAGATTACCCAACCGATCCTGAGTTTCGTAAGAAATTTGGCCCTCGTGGTGTCATTAAGTCATTCGCTGATGGCAAGATTGAAGATACCGGTCCACTGACGCGTAAGCGTATGGAAACGGTTGATGAAGAAACACTAGACGCGGCACTTGATTTTATGGATCGCGCAGTGAAAGCGGACAAACCATTCTTCGTGTGGTGGAACGCGACACGTATGCACTTTAGAACGCACGTGAAAGCCGACAGTAAAGGCGTAACCGGTGTCGGTAACTACGCTGATGGTATGGTTGAGCACGATCGACACGTTGGGCAACTATTGAAGCAAGTGGATGAGTTGGGTATCAAAGACAACACGATTGTTTTCTACTCAACGGATAACGGCCCTCACATGAACTCTTGGCCTGATGCGGGTACAACCCCGTTCCGTGGTGAGAAAAACACCAACTGGGAAGGCGCATACCGTGTACCAGCAATGGTTCGTTGGCCTGGTAAGATTGAACCAGGAACCGTATCTAACGAAATCATGCACCATATGGACTGGATGCCAACCTTCGTTGCCGCCGCTGGTGATGACCAAATCAAAGAGAAACTACTCAAAGGTCATACTGCCGGTGATAAAACGTTTAAGGTTCACTTAGATGGTTACAACTTCCTTCCTTACCTAACGGGTGAAGAAGAGAAAGGCCGTCGTTCGGAGATCTTCTACTTTACCGATGATGGTGATTTAGCGGCGCTTCGTTACAACCAATGGAAAGCGGTGTTCATGGAGCAGCGTGCAACGGGTACCATGCAAATTTGGGCTGAACCGTTCGTGACGTTACGTCTTCCTAAGCTGTTTAACCTGCGTATGGACCCATACGAAAACGCAGACATTACATCGAACACATATTACGACTGGTTGTTAGACCATGCTTATATGTTCGTTCCAGCACAAGCGTATGTGGGCAAGTTCCTAGAAACCTTTGCTGAATATCCGCCACGTCAAAAAGCTGCGAGCTTTAGCTTGGATCAGGTAATGGAAAAACTGCAGGAATCTCATAACAAGTAAGTGATTGTTTGAGTGAAACTGAACAGATTGAAGAGCTCTTAGGAGCTCTTTTTTTATGCGCATATCGATGAGTAAATCCCGGTCGTGAATACGAATCACAACAATCGAGCTCATTGCCACTAAATAATTGTAAATTCGTTGTTTTTACGTCTACCTTATTAAGCATAAGGATGTATAAAAACAAGGAATGTTATGTCTGCATGGTTGTGCTCACTGGTAAACGGATTGAAACACCAGCGAGTCGCAGTATTATCCGCAATCTTGTCTTCACTGATGTTGTCGCTGTTCAGTCTGAACGCCTATGCCAACGAGCAAGATCCTAATATCAACTCTGATATTTCAAAGGCCAACTCTGTAGCGTCACCCGTTAGCTCTGACGCTTTACCTATCGGTTCTAAAGCCAGCTATGTCGGTTCGGAAGCATGTGTTGATTGTCATAGTGAAGAAGTCGCAGCGTGGGAGGGCTCTCATCATGATATGGCGATGAAGCACGCTACAGACGAATCTGTATTAGGCGATTTCAACGATCAAACATTCACTCATGACGGTAAACCCAACCGATTTTTCCGCAAGGGCGAAGAGTTCTGGGTCAATATTGAAGGGCAAGACGGCCACTTTAAAGATTACAAAATCAGCTATACCTTTGCCTTTGAACCACTACAACAATACATGGTTGAATTTGAAGACGGCCGTGTACAGTTGATTCCTTTCGCTTGGGATTCTCGCACTGAGGGCGAAGGCGGTCAACGCTGGTTTCACCTCTATCCTGATACCACCAACACCGATGAATTCTACTGGACCAATAGCGGTCAAAACTGGAACTTCATGTGTGCTGATTGCCATTCAACGAACCTAGAGAAAAACTACGACAGCGCGAGTAATACCTACAACACTACTTGGTCTGAGATTAATGTCGGTTGTGAAGCGTGTCATGGCCCTGCGAGTGAGCACGTTGAAAAGGCTCAGCTAGCAAAAGCTAACGGTGGAAAGGATGCTCCAGTCTCGGCGCATTATGGTTTTGACCGCGACTTGTCGAAGTCGGTCAAAGAGTGGATCTATCAAGAGGGTAATTCAACCCTGCAACCAAAAGACATCATCCATACCAATCAAGTTCAAACCTGTGCTCAATGCCACAGCCGTCGTACTCAGTTAAATGAAACGGGTGATCACGTTAACGGGTCTTTCTTTGATAAGTATCGCTTGAGCTTGATTACCCCAGAGCTTTACCACAACGATGGTCAAATCTACGATGAAGATTACGTTTACGGATCTTTCCTTCAATCCGTGATGGCTGAAAAAGGCGTCACATGTACTAACTGCCACGATCCTCATACCGCTGAACTAAAAATTGCGGAAGAAGCCGTGTGTAGCCAATGTCATATTGCATCAGAATACACGCCTGAAAAGCACACATTCCACGAAGCGAATACTGAAGCTTCACAATGCACGACTTGTCACATGCCAGAGACGACTTACATGGAGGTCGACCCAAGGCGTGACCACAGTTGGCATATCCCACGTCCTGATATTAGCCAACACATTAAAACGCCGAACGTGTGCACTAGCTGTCATGCAGATCAAACCGACCAGTGGGCAGATAAGCAAATCGGTGAGTGGTTCCCAGATTCTAAGTATCGTAATCAGCAGCACTTTGCCGTTGCCTTTTATGCTGACTCGATAGGGCACAGAGGTGCAGAGGATGCGTTGGCATACTCGGCTCAGGACTCTAGCTTAAGCAATATCATTCGTGCATCGAGCTTAGAACGTTTGGGCGGTAATACGGGTAAGAATACGCTTATTTCGCTGGCAAGAGCGGTGAAACATGATGATGAAATGATCCGTTTGGGTGTGGTACAAGGCTCGTCTGGTTTCCCATTCACTGACCGTTGGCAAATTCTAGAGCCGCTACTGAAAGACCCTGTATTGTCGATTCGTTCAGAAACCGCAGGCGCATTAGTGCGTTATTGGGGAGAAATGAACCCTCTGCAGAAAGACCAAATCAAGCCTGCATTAGAAGAGTACATTGAAATACAGCAATTTAATGCCGACAGAGGATTTGGACGTACTAACCTAGGCAACGTTTACCGAGATTTAGGCCAGCACGACAAAGCGATTGAGTTTTATCTAGGCGCTATCGAGATTGAGCCTTATTTCGAAAACAGCTACGCCAATTTAGCGGATTTGTATCGAGCGCAAGGTAACGAGGCAAAAGCGTTGTCGACCTTGAAGCAAGGTATTGAAGCTCAGCCTAAATCGAGTGTTTTGCCATACAGCACAGGATTGTCTCTGCTTCGTGTGAAAGATTACGAACAAGCAACGGACTACCTTAAACAAGCCGCTGAAACTGCGCAAACCGACCCTCAATATTGGTATGTGTACGGATTGGCTTTGGAAAAATCGGATGTGCTTGCGGCAAGTCAATCACTGCATAAGGCTTACCAATTTAGCCGCAACCCACAGCACCTGTATGCCCAGTGTGAAGTGTTGGCGCGAAACAGTCATATACCGGGCGTACCAAAGGCGTTTGAGCAATGTATTTCATCATTGAGCAAAGTGGCACCGCCGGAAGCCATTAACCAATTGAAAGCTAGGTTTAAATAAAGCGATGAGGTGAGCTTGGCTATCGAGCTTGCTGCTTATTCCGCTTGTAACCAATTATCGCGTTTATAACTAATAGTTATGGAGCTTGTGAGTAGGATGTACGCAGCCAGATTGAATTAAGGGAAGACCTATGAACCATGCGCAACAAGCAATAAACCAACTGATTGAACAAACAGAGAAAAGTGTTATCGGTCAGAGCCACGTCGTTCGGGCTCTGGTGATAGGGTTATTGACTAATGGCCATGTGCTTTTAGAGGGACTTCCCGGTACAGCGAAAACTCGCTCAGTAAAATCGCTGGCGAATCTACTGAACACCAGTTTTGGTCGAATTCAATTTACGCCAGACCTGCTGCCATCTGATGTGACGGGCACGGAGGTGTATCAAGAGCTTGATGGAAAGCCTCAGTTGCATTTCCAACCGGGGCCTATTTTCAACAGCATTGTATTAGCCGATGAAGTGAACCGTGCGCCTGCAAAAGTACAGGCTGCTCTGCTTGAAGCGATGGCGGAAGGGACGATTACGGTGGGTGGTCAAACTCACATCCTGCCAGATTTGTTCATGGTGCTAGCCACACAAAACCCAGTTGAGCAAGAAGGTACGTATCCACTGCCTGAAGCACAAATGGACCGTTTCATTATGAAAGTGACAGTCGACTATCCAGAAGATGAAGCTGAACGCGACATCATTCGACTTGTGCGCAGTGAGGAACTCGGTAGCGAGACCAGTTCAGAATTAGTCACGCCACAACATATTGAACCTGAGTTGGTACTTGAAGCTCGGCGCCAACTTCCAGACATTGCCGTTTCTGATTTAGTTGAGAACTACATTGTGGCCTTGGTGATGGCAACTCGTAAGCCAGAGCGTTACCCAGAATCAAACTTGTCTAAATGGATTGAGATTGGTTCAAGTCCGCGTGCTTCCATCGCGTTGGATAAATGTGCTCGCGCTTATGCATGGTTGCAAGGACGTGACCGTGTCACGTTGGACGATGTGCGTGCCATGTTACCAACCGTATTAGGTCACCGATTCTCGTTGTCTTACGACGCATTGGCCGATGGTGTTGACCATCAAAGAGTGGTTGAAGAACTGCTCGATAATGTTGAGATTGGATAACTAGGGGGCGTCATGGCGAAGCCAACACAAGCTCCCAAATCGCAAGGCCTTGATCCACGACTGTATTGTGATTATTCAAGGTTAGTGCGAATTCAGGCTCAAGCTGAGTCGTTTTCACTGTTACCTCATTTAAAAGCGGGCAGCGTACTTTCGGGCAGACATAACTCTTTGTTCCGTGGTCGTGGTTTGAACTTCGAAGAATTACGTCATTACCAATTGGGTGATGATATCCGTAATCTCGATTGGAAAGTTACGATGCGAACGGGTAAGCCTCATGTTCGTAGCTATACCGAAGAGAAAGACCGTAATGTGATGATCTGTGTCGATCAGCGCAGTTCGATGTTCTTTGCGTCTCAAAACACCATGAAATCTGTTGTGGCTGCCGAAGTGGCGGCATTGTGTGGATGGCGAGTGCTGAAAGATGGTGATCGTGTCGGCTTCGTTTTGGCCTCGCACCAAAAGCTCTTTCATACCAAAGCTCAACGTTCTCAATCTGATTTGTTGGCTCAGCTAAAACATCTTACCAAAGCCAATCAAAGCTTAGGCGTCAATGTAAGTGATGGCGATAATGTTGGTTTTAGCCAGTGGATTGAACTGATCAAACGAATGAGACTCAAGCAATCAACCTTGATATTCATTAGTGACTGGCGAGACTGCCGAGAACAACATCTCGATCGACTAAAGCAGTTACAGCAACACAACGATATCTTGGCCATTATGGTCACCGACCCATTAGAACAGTCATTGCCTCAAGATCTTGCAAGCGCAAACTGGGTGGTGGGTGATGGTCGCTTTCAACTTAATCTGGATAGCCAATCTAAGGTTAACCTCGCAAGTGAAAGCCTTGCCCAAAAAGCGGCACTTCAGAAACTGTCCCTTGCTAAATTGATGGCGATGAAAAACCTCCCTTATATAGAATTAGACACGTCGGGCAATCACATATCACAGCTGCAGAAACTAGTGGGAGGGCGCTAAATGGCTGTTGAACATACGCCTCCAAGTACTTATATCCTTCGCGACCTACATGATGTCGCCATTCCTGACAGTGTGAGCTGGGCTCCTCAAACGATCGGCTGGAAGATCCTTGGCGTTATTCTGTTATTGGTCGCTATCTATCTGGCTTATCGCTTGGCGTTAAGGTGGTGGAATAACCGTTATCGCAAAGAAGCGCTTCAAGAACTCATGGTACTGGATGCAAGAGACAAGAACTCAACCGAACGAACCTTTAAAGTCCTCAAAGTGGTGCTTCGTTACCTAGACAGCAGTAATGCCAAGTTGTTTGGCCAAGCTTATGTGAACCGTTTGAACGCTTATCTGCCTGTTAGCGCCAACACGAGTGAAAACAGCAATGCGTTCTTTGCCGATGAAGTTTCGGAATTATGGATGCAAAGCCTAATTGACTCTAATGTGCGTTTGAGCTTTGAACAGCGTTTAGAGGTAATTCAAACCGCGATGATGTGGCTAAAACTTCACAAGCCGAATGTACAGGTAACGGTTGAGGGGCAAGACAATGTTTGATGTTTTATCTGCCAGTTTTGAATTTGCGCATCCGCTGTGGTTTATTGCGCTGCCTTTACCGTTGTTGGTCTACTTTGCGGTGCCAGCTTATCGAACTAAGCAAATGGCGATTAAGGTGCCATTTTTTCGAGAATTGGTAGAAGCGATTGGGGAAGCACCGTCAGAAGGTGCAAGCCAGTTAACTCCAAGCTGGTGGCAACGAACCACGCTCATTATTACTTGGGTATTGGTCGTGTGTGCGTTAGCGAAACCAACCATTCTTGGTGAGCCACAGGTTCGCGAACAATTGGGTCGTGATGTGATGGTAGTGGTCGATTTGTCTGGCTCAATGGCGGAGCAAGATTTCACTTCTAAACAAGGCGATAAAATCTCTCGTTTAGATGCGACCAAAGAGGTGCTGGCTGATTTTGCGAAAACCAGAAAAGGTGACCGACTCGGTTTGATCTTGTTTGGTGATGCAGCGTTTGTACAAACGCCATTTACCGCGGACCAAGATGTATGGCTTGAACTGCTTAATCAAACCGATGTCGCGATGGCAGGGCAAAGTACGCACTTGGGCGATGCAATTGGCTTGGCGATCAAGGTGTTTGAACAAAGTGAAAAGCAAAGTGCTGCCGTTCAAGATTCAAACGTCGACACCAACGAAAAAGAGAAAGTCGTGATCGTATTAACAGACGGTAATGATACAGGAAGTTTTGTTGAGCCTATCGATGCCGCAAAAGTCGCCAAGGCTAAAGGCGTTCGAATTCACGTTATTGCGATGGGCGATCCGCAAACCGTTGGTGAAGTGGCTTTGGATATGGAAACCATCAAACGAGTGGCTCAAGAGTCTGGTGGCGAAGCCTTTGAGGCGCTTAACCGCGACGAACTGACCAAAGCCTACGCTCAAATCGGTGAACTAGAACCACAATTATATGAAAGTACCACTTATCGCCCTAAACAGGGGCTGCACCACTATTTGATGGCGATTGTTGTAGTGATGTATTTGACCGCATTCAGCTTAGCAACGATAAGCCGAAGATCGCTGCTCGCTTCTTCTGTTAAGAATTTGAAAGGAGAGAGTGATGCCTGATTCTCTCACGATACAACAGTTTTTTACCCAGTTTCATTTTATCCGACCATTGTGGTTGTTGGCCTTTATTCCAATGTTTTTCCTGTTATGGGTTCGTTGGAGAGAAGAGACCAAACCAACGTGGAAAGACATTATACCTGCACATTTACGTGATGCATTGACGATTGGCGAAACAGGCTGGCGCAAGCAACTGCCGTTGAAGCTATTGGTGGTAATTGTGACTATCGCCATCATTATCTGTTCTGGCCCAACATGGCAACGTGAAGCATCGCCTTTTGGTGAAGACAAAGCGTCGATGTTGGTTGTGCTTGATAATAGTGAATCCATGCTTGCTAAAGATTTGCCTCCAAGTCGCTTGGAACGATCTAAGCAGAAAATTAGAGACTTATTGGCAGCTCGCAAAGGCGGTAATACGGGCTTAGTGGTTTATGCAGGCAGCGCACACGTGGCGATGCCCGTCACGCAAGACAGCAAGGTGTTTGAACCGTTTCTAGCGGCTATCACACCCGATATCATGCCGGTATCAGGTAAGTCAGCAGAAGAAGCACTGCCATTGATTAATCAGCAACTGTCTGGTGAGTTAGGCTCTTCTGTACTGTTGGTATCAGATGGTGTAAACCCAAGCACCACACGAGCTTTTGAAACTTTCTTTAACGAAAACCCATATCAGCTGCTGATTTTGGCTGCCGGAAATAGCGATGTGGTGAACGATAACCCGGTCGACCTCGATTCATTGCGCAATTTAGCGAATAAGACAGGTGGTCGAGTGATTGAGGTGACCGTTGATGATTCGGATATCCAACAACTGAACAGAGCGGTTGAAAGAAACATGCAGCTCAACGGCGAATCTTCAATGCCTTGGAAAGACATGGGCTATGGACTGCTTATTCCAATGGCTTTCATTATGTTGCTATGGTTCAGAAAAGGGTGGTTGGTGCAGTGGTGTGTTGTTAGCCTAGTTATTTCAGGCAGTATTTATTCACCAAGCACTTTGGCGAAAACAGTCAACTTAACTGCTGAGAAACCGGTTGTGGTGGAGTCGTTTACAGCTTTGGATAAGACCACTCAATGGTGGTGGGACTTATGGCTAACGCCCGACCAACAAGGTCAACGTTTGTTGAACCAGAAAGAGTACCTTCAAGCTGCCAAACATTTTACTGACCCAATGCGAAAGGGCGCGGCTTATTACTATGCTCGTGATTTTAAGCTCGCTCACAGTGCGTTTTTGCAAACCAAAACTGACCTTGGTTTGTACAATGCAGCGAGTGCGTTAGCTAGGCAGCGTGAATACCTTGCCGCACGAGACCTCTTGAAATCATTAAGTGAGAAAGAGGATCTGTCACCAGAACTAAGAACGGATGTGGAGAACAATCTTGCTGTGCTTAGTGGAATTGTCGAAGAGGTAAACCGAACCAGTGAAAGCCAGTCTGGAACCACAGATGGCCCTGAAGAATCTTTAGAACTCGAAGACGATCAGCCGCGAACGGGTGATGGCGCTGAAGAAGAAACGGTAGCGGAATTGATGCTTAAGGAAACACTTAACGCGAATGAGATTTTGGGCAGCCAAGAGCTTGCCGACAAGTGGTTAAAGCGAGTAGAAGCCGATCCTAAGTTCTTCTTGAAATCCAAATTCCAAATTCAGTTAAGAGATCCTGCGCCTTCCATCGAACAAGCGTCAAAACAGGAGCAAACGCAATGAGTCGATATGATTTAGCTCTTGAAGCGATTCAATCAAAGAGAGTGCGATTCAGATCCCATAAGTGGCTACTGTCGATGATTCTTATATTGAGTTGGTTTTTTCCTTTTGTTGCTTCTGCTACAGATATCTTCGACCTCCAAAAAAGTGGTGACGTTGAGCTTATCGCTTGGGTAGGGGAAAAGCCAAAGTCAGGCGATAAGATAACGCAGACTAAAGTGAGCGTTAATGAGCAGGTAATTCTGAACATTGAGGTGGCGACGCCGCGTTGGTTAACGGGAGGGACTCGAATCGGCAGTATCGAAATCCCTAACGTGATCGCTAAGCAACGTAACCAACTCGCGACTAATTACACGGAACGGGTCAATGGCACTACATGGTCGCGTCAACGATGGGAAGTGACACTTTATCCGATGACTTCTGGCGAGTTTGTCATTCCAACCGTGCCGGTTCGTATCCAAGTTTCTGCTCCTGATGGTTCAAACGTGGGCGGTACGCTTTACACGCAGCCGATTAAGTTTGAAGCTTCGTTGCCTTCAGGTTTACTCGATAATGAAACGCCTTGGTTTTCTGCGACAGAAGTAGATATAGAGCAGCAATGGCAACGCTCAAGTGAAGAGCTAAAAGTTGGCGATGCTATTACTCGAACTATCACGATTAAGGCAAAAGACAGCTTTTCTGTGTTGCTGCCAGATGTGCTAACCAATAAGTCCACTAAGCAGTTCCAAGCTTACCCACAGCCCAACCGTTTGGATGACACTCAAGAACGTGGTGATTATCGCTCAAGCCGAGTTGAACAGACTGTATATGTGATTCAGCAGGGTGGTGAGTTTACGCTGCCAGAGTTTTCATTTCAGTGGTGGGACAGCAAAAATCAACGCCTTGAAAACGTGGTGATAAAAGGCGAAGTGTTTGAAGCCAAACACACAGTCCAATCTTTCATCAAGGCCTACATGTCGGTGTTTATTACTGTTGGTTTGGTGTTGTTAGTCTGCATTGCGTTGATTGTTTCGGTTAAGCGTTACTACGCAAACCGCCCAACACCGAGTTGGCTGGTACTACGTCGTTTAGTTAAGCAAGGTAATTGGGCTGCATTAAGAACCTTTATCTACCGTCAATTGCGAAACCAAACCTCTCAGTTAGAACTGAATAAAGTGCAACTGGATAAAGCGCAACATGGTAAATCAAATGGACAAAAGCGTTGGCTAGAAGATAGCGAAGCCCTTCAACAAGGATGTGAAGATAAAAACGTATTCACTCGTTTATGGAAAGGGTTACGTAACTTGCCCAGTGACACATCAAACTCAAGCAATTCTCGTTCAATTGCCGCTCGCTTGAAAATCCCTAAAGCCTTGCCAAACTTAAAAGATAGAACTAAGTAGCAAACTTTAGTTATTCGCATCGAACATAATCGGCAGGTTCTCTACTATGGGGAACCTGCTTCTTTAATATGGAACTGTATGAAAAGTACCGAACTAAATCTAATTCCTATATTTGTTGCTATCTATGAAGAGCAGAACTTATCTAGAGCTGCTAATCGCATGGATATAAGCCAACCAGCAGTGAGTAAAGCACTTGCAAGGTTGAGAGATATCTATGATGAGCCACTGTTTCATCGCACCACATCAGGCGTAGAGCCAACCACATTCGCTATTGATATCTATCCTGCAATGGCCGCTGCACTTAAAAACTTTACTTCTACCTTATCCGCATCAAGAGACTTCGATCCTAAAACCTCAGGCCGCGTGTTTTCCATTGCCTGCGTCTCGGCGGCGAGCTACGAAATGATGCCAAAAGTCATGCGGTTAATCAGCCAAGTCGCACCAGGTATCGCGTTAGAGGTTCATCCTCTGTTTACCGAAGACTATGAGTCTGATTTAAGGCTGCAAAGACACGACGTGATTGTTGATATGACGCCTAAAGGAAGAACCATGCTTAAGCACGAGGTGATTTCTACAGAAGAGCTGGTCGTGGTGTGTAGTAGTGATCATCCTACGGTTGGCGATACCATCGATATGGAACAGTTCTTAGCACTCGAGCATGTGGTGGTCTCTAGGTGGCATGCGCGCAAAAGCTTATTAAGCTCTGAGCACTATAGTGACCTTGAGAAACGTAGAATCGTGTATCGCGCAGCGGGCGTTGTAGAGATGCTTCCTGTTATCGAAGGCTCTGAGTACATCGGAGTAATGCCTATTTCATCAGTGCATTGTTTTGCTGAAAAGTACGCGGTAAAAACACTGCCATTGCCCTTCGAGTTGGAAGACCTCGATATGTGTATGATTTGGCATCCAAGCCGTACTAATGAACCAAGCCATAAGTGGTTACGAGCTAAGATCAAAGCGGCAGCAAAAGAGTTATCAAGTTAGCCTATACAAGGACATAGCCATGGACAGCATTCGCGTGATTTTAAACGGAAAGAAAGCCAATATCCCGGAATTCAGGCAAGCCATCTTTGCGGCGAGGGACAATGATATTGACCTGCAAGTTAGAGTGACTTGGGAATCGTCGGACATGTTTCGTTTGGTAAGCGAGGCAATATGCGAGGGTGTTAAGCGTCTGATTGTTGTCGGTGGCGATGGAACGGTGAATGAAGCCGTTAACGCGCTCAACCAGTTCCGTGCCAGTGAAAGACCACAACTGGCGCTTATCCCAATGGGCACTGCGAATGATTTTGCTACCGCAACGGGAATACCTAACGATATTTCGGGTGCTTTTGAACTAGCGCTGGAAGGCAAGGCGTTTGCGGTGGATAGCGCGCGTGCGAATGACCGCTATTTTATGAATGTCGCTGCGGCGGGTTTTGGTGCTGAAGTCACAGCTGAAACGCCAGTCGAGCTTAAAGATTTTCTCGGTGGCGGTGCGTATACACTAACAGGTGTGGTGAAAGCACTTGGCTTTAAGCCCTACAGTGGCACGTTGCCCATAGACAAAGGCAGCTTTACCGGCGAGATCCTTGTTGGTGCTTTTTGTAATGGTCGCTTAGCGGGTGGAGGACAAGAGTTAGCACCCAATGCATTGATTGATGATCGCTGTTTACCCAGTCGGGTATCGAGCTATCACGCGCCACCATGGCAAGGTGGGTTATCCAAGTCAGTGAGAAGTTCGCCCCGCTGTATGTGGCCTTGAAGGAGAACCTACTTCAACAAGTGGTGGTTCAGGCGGATGAAACGCCGCTCAATGTGCTCAAAGAAGAGAAGCAGTGTTATATGTGGCTTTACTGCTCAGGCGCTGACTCGCCCGAAGCGGCACTGCCGAATGTGAAAAAATCGCCTTGTACGACTATCAAAACAGTCGCGCGAGGGTGTGCCCCGTGGACTTTTTAGGTGACTACAACGGTTATCTACAAACCGATGGCTACACGGCTTATCATGGTCTGCATCACGTCACTAATGTGGGGTGCTTAACGCAAGTTCATGGACGCGAAGAAGCTTCAAGGGGAAGGTAAATCGGGCAAGGCTGATAAAGTGCTGGCTAAACCCCCAAAGCTCTACGGGATAGAATCAAGCTTAAAAGGTGCGCCTGCCGAAGAACGCAAAGCAGAGCGTTAAGCGTATGCCAAGCCGATACTGGATGAGCTTTACCAATGGATGACAACCCAGAAGGTGATAGGCTCTAGCCCACTAGGCAAAGCAATAAAGTACTAGCTTGGGCAATGGCCTAAACTCATTCGTTATATCGACGATGGTCACTTATCTATCGATAATAATCGCGCTGAACGCGCAATTAAACCGCTGGTTATTGGCAGGAAAAATTGGCTATTCTCCAACACACCAAACGGTGCTGAGGCGAGCGCGATGCTTTACAGCATCATCGAGACCGCGAAAGCCAACGGTCTTATCCTCTAAGACTACATGGTCAAGTGCATGAAAGAGCTGGCGAAAGCAGAGCCTGATATCGACGCACTTCTACCTTGGACCTCTTCGGGTCAAGTCAAAACAGACCTCAACAATATTGGCTTTGGCCTCGAAACTTACGTTTGGTGCTAGCTATGCCATCAGACTCTAATAACATATTTGGGTTCTTTGATGAGTTTGAAGCTTCAGAAGGAGAGTCACAGCAACCCCCTATAGAGCTGTTTCAAGAACCCGTTGAAATTTTATCAACCCTAGATAGTCAGCCAAATAAGGTACAACAAGAAGTCTTTGTGATAAATAAAAAGCGACATCCACTCACGGTAGTGAATATATGTAGGGTCACGTCCTGCATAAGCGATTTATTCAAATTTAAAGAGTGAATTAATATCGCACCATAAAGAAAAAATACTTCAAATACTCCAGAAATGAGCATGGCTGAGCATAGGGATTCTCAGGTTTGATGATACCAATATCAGGTCAGATGGCCGAACACATTTATGGGTACAACCATGAATTTAACGCATCGCTCACTCATGGTTATCGCTATCACTGTTGCTCTTTCTGCGTGGGGTAGTGATGAAACCAGCTCACGTCCTATTAAGCCAGAACCGCTTCAGACATTACCAACAGAGCAGGTTTCAGTATCCATCGGGGACGCGACTCTTTTCGCAAATAGAGAGTCTGTTGTGATCAATACCTTAGCAGGTGACGAGCAACGCGTATCCATTGAAGCGTTTAAAGGAATCACTTACGCCGATCAACAACGTTTTCAGCACAGTCACTCCGTCAATTAGAAGACAATGCTGATAGCGCTATAGATGCGACACAATTTAGCGCCGTGTGCCCACAGCTTAAAATAACCCAGCAAGAGCAATCTGAAGATTGCTTGAATCTTAATATTTGGCGTCCTTCGGAGATCAATGGTTCAGAGTCATTACCCGTGTATGTCTTTATTCATGGTGGGGACTTTGAATATGGCGCAGGTTCTGATACCGACATTAACGGTGATACCGTCGTGGCTAAAAGATACCATTCGATATACGGGTGGCGTTGGCGCTGGAAAGGCGAACCTCGATATTTTCAAAGAGTTCAGTATAGGTGCGTCGTACAACAAAACGATTCAATTCGGCACAAAAAACTCGGGAGTCGCTGCGCTTCAGCAGCTCCAGTTTCGAGTGGCAAACACACCATTGATGCTGGGTGTGAAACAGATTATTGGCCAGAGCTCGGTAGAGTTTGAGACCAGTAATGAAGATGTGAATAACGCTATCAATGGCGTTATTCAATATTTTATGGGCGAAAGCTCGGTGACCTCTGGGCTGGGTGTTGTCGCGGAATACGATAATGCGATTGATAATCGTTGGACCGTTTCTGCGTTTTATGGCCTGGGTAAAGCGACAGTAGAGGGCAGTCTGTCAGACGATGAAAGTGTCGATGCGTATGGTGCTGGATTTCGCTATCAGATAGCTTGCCGATATGGGTTACACATGGGGGTAGACCTCGCTTTTAGTGACGTTGACAGCGCGTTTTATATAACGGTTGGCAGTGGATTCTAATGATGGAAAGGTGGGTGTTAGTCAATCGATTGATTTTTCTACATGCAGCATAGTTTTCATAGCAATCATGAACTAGTATTTTTTTACAACAAACATAACAGGTATCAATATGAAAAATTACGACCCAAATGAATTGGACGCTACGCAAGTATTACTTGATGGTGTCGATACAGATAAACGTTCGACTTTGACTAAGTTAGCGGTTGGGGCTGCGGCACTGCCTTTTGCCTCTGTTTTACATGCAGCCCCTGAAAAACTGGTTGGCCAAAACATCAAACTGATGCCTAACGAGAAAGGGCCATTTGATATCGTTATCGAAAATGGCCGTGTTGTTGATCCTGAAACTGGACTCGACGCAATTCGTCACGTCGGTATTAAAGGTAAGCGTATTGCTGCAATCTCAGACAAAAAGCTGCAAGGCAAAACAATCATCGATGCTGAAGGTCTCGTGGTTGCACCTGGCTTTATCGATATGCACGCTCACGGACAACAACTTCCTGCTGCCCGTGCTCAAGCATTCGATGGCGTAACCACCGCTCTTGAGATGGAATCTGGTCTATTCCCAATCGGAACGTACTACGATATTACTGCTGCTGAAGGTCGCCCGATTAATTACGGCGCTTCTGTAGCATGGACTTACGCTCGTATTCAAGCAAAAGAACCTACGATGCCTGCTCCTGATGGTACGATTGTTTGGTTCCAGAAAGCTTTTTCTAAAAACAATTGGCAAAATACCCTAGCAACCCCAGATGAATTAAAACAAATTCTGGGCTCGGTTGAGCAAGGTCTTAAAGAGGGGGGCTTAGGCATTGGTATTAACGCGGGTTACGCACCAGGTTATGGCCACAAAGAGTACTATGATCTTGCTAAACTAGCAAAACGCTATGAAGTACCAACCTACACTCACGTTCGTTACCTAAACAGCGCAGAGCCACAATCAAGCTTTGAAGCATACCAAGAACTCATTAGCCTGTCGGCGACAACGGGTGCACACATGCACATTTGTCACCTCAACAGCACGTCAGTACAAGATATCGAAGATTGTGCCGATTTAGTTCAATCCGCCATTGATCAAGGTTTAGCCGTTACTACTGAAGCTTATCCTTATGGTGCTGGCTCTTCCGTTATTGGCGCAGAAGTTTTCCGTGGTGACGATTGGTTACAACGTTGGGGTGTACCAAGCGCTAGCTACATGGAAGCGAATGGTAAAGCACTAAACCAAGAAAAAGTCACTGAACTACAAGCATCAGCGCCCGGTACCGTGGTTGTCATGCACTTCTTAAAACCCGATGAGAACAAAGAAGATCGCGCTAAAATGGACCGTTCAGTATTATTCCCAGGTGCAGCTATCGCTTCAGATGCAATGCCTTGGATGGATGATAAAGGCGTATTAATTGAAGGTGATGTATGGCCACTTCCAAGCAACGCAATAGCTCACCCTCGCTCACTTGCTTGTTTCTCTCGTTTTATTGAAAAATATGTCGAGGAATACAAAGCGGTAACACTAGTAGAAGCGATGGAAAGAACTAGCTTAAACGCATGTCGTATTCTTGAGGATGCTGTGCCACAAATGGCAAATAAAGGTCGTATTCAAGTAGGTAAAGATGCTGATTTAGCTATTTTCAAACTTGATGAAGTAAAAGCCGTTGCAACATTTGATAAACCAAATGCCCTTTCTACAGGCATGAAATACGTACTTGTAAACGGGACACCTATCATTGAAGCTGGTGAAATGTTGTTAGATTCAAACCCAGGTGAAGCGGTTCGCAACAAAGTTACGGGCTAAGTTATCCTGACTTAAAAGGTTGGGCATTAGCTCAACCTTTTTTATTGCTTACCGAGTAAATATAGACAACGAAAATCGAAAGAGAGCATGCTATGAGCAAGAAGCCTATTCCAGTAACAATTTTAGCCGGATTTTTAGGAGCAGGGAAAACGACCCTACTAAACCATATATTAACCAATGCAAATGGAATGCGCATGGCTGTGATCGTCAATGATTTTGGATCAATCAATGTTGATGCGGAGTTAGTTAAATCTGAAAGTGAAAATATGATCAGCCTAGAGAATGGCTGTATCTGTTGTAACCTTGCAGAAGGACTAGTCGTTTCGGTAATGCGTTTACTCGCATTAGAGGAACGCCCAGACCATATTATTGTTGAAACTTCAGGTATCGCAGAACCCAAAGAAGTGGCACTTCAATTTGAAGATCCGGAACTGCAAGCACACGCACCTTTAAATGCAATCGTGACGACGATCGATGCGGAAAACATTTTAGGGCTAGAAGGCCCAATGGAGACGTTGTCGAAGCAGCAAATTCAAGTGGCTGACATTGTTCTGGTTAATAAAGTTGACCTAGTCGATGCTGATAAACTAGAGCAAGTCAAAGCATGGTGCCGAGTACAAGCTCCGTTTGCTAAATTGATTGATATTTCATTCGGCGAAGTGGATTTACCTATCTTATTTGATGCCCCTGAAAGTACGCGCTTTGTCACTAACAAAATAGCGGCTGATCAAAAGGAATGCCAGCACCATGATTGTCATGATGAGCACTGTCATCACGTGAACCATGATTTCGAAACATTCAGCTTTGAAACTGATCAACCACTTAATCTACAAAGTTTGTATCCTCTACTGCAACAGTTTTCAATTGATGCTTATCGCATGAAAGGTATTTTAAATTTAACCGATCGTCCTGATCATCGCTGTGTATTTCAGTGCACGGGCCAGCGAGCCAATGTGACGGTTGGAGATGCATGGGAAGATGATGAATCTCGTTCGTCACGGTTAGTCTTCATTGGACCTAAAGGTGGCCTTGATAAAGAGAGTATGCGTAAAAAACTGAACGCACTGGTGGCGTAGTTAGAACGGAAATGGAGTAGATGGCAAGCCTATCAACCTAGCGCTTGCCTACACCTAGCTTACCTCTGCCTAGTTTGCATTGACTCATCCTAAGCATCCTTATCTTATTGAATTATTGGCTACTTTCGATTCTATTCGGTTTTTCCAAATCCATATTGCTCATTCCCCTCGCCATCTGAAACAAAATAGTCTTATCGATTTTCGAGACTCTGTTCATCAGTACCTTCTCAGAATCGGTTAACGTCAAAAAGCAGATAAAGACTCAATCGTGGGTTATTGGGGCGTGTTGATCAGCTATTGTTAGCTCGATGGTTAGTCCTCAATGATGGAATCAAAATGACGACTAAATATAGAATAAACCATGATTTGTCCCGCCATAATCGCGCCAAACATCAGCAAGGCGGACAGACCAATATTCGGAATGGGTAAAATGGAGGTCGCAAAGAAGGACTCACTTGCTCCGACAATGATTCGACTACCGGGGACAAGAATGATGATCCCTTGAATAATGTATATGAGTGGTGGAACGTGACGCAATTTTCCCATCCCCAACCCGTAAAGCGTAATGAGTATTGTGCTTACCCATGTACCTACAACCCAATCGGAAGTAAACCAATGTGGCCCCCACATGCCAATTGCCGCGACAGGAAGGCCTAAGAGAATTTCTGTCATACTTGCGTTGAAAATAAGGCCAATAGCGACAGAAATCCCGATCAGTGCGGTGACATGAAGAACGAATGGGATTTCATCAATAAATACCGGTACCGATAATGGTTGATTGATTATGTTGGCTAAGCCTAACCCCATAACAATGCCGATGAATATTTTCATTACTATGAGTGCGCTTTGTGCAAGCAGTTCGATACCTGACCGAAAGTCATTGAGAGCAAGACTGGCTAAGCCGTTGGTGACGGTTAACCCAGGAATAAAAAGGACAATGGAAGAAATGCACAGTGCCAATGTTGGTAAGCCGGGAACCTGTGCCGCTATCATACCGGTTAAAAAACTGGCTACTAAGGCGACAAAGAACTCGACAAGAATGCTTCTTGGCCCAGTCAGGAAAATTTGTGCTAGCCAGGCTATAGCGCCCAGAATAATGGATAAACCGACCGCCAGATAAGTACTGCCAACTAACATTAAATAACATGGCGGAAGCAATAAATTGGCAAAGCACAAGGTACGATTCGAGTAGGTTTCTGAACCTTCGTAATGGGAATGAGTCGAAAACCCTTTAAGCGTTGCGACTAAATCACGTAAGTTAACCGAGGGTGGTTTTTTGTTTTCCATCACGACTTTTTGCGTGGGTTGCTCAAAAATAGTGATGACTTTTGTCGGGGTCACATCAATAGAGACATCAATGTTCTGGCGTTTTGCATAAGCTTGAGTGTATTGAGCTACCGAGTAAGGCGCACAACCAGATTGATGTAATCGGTCCGAAAAGCTCAAAATTTCTTGCTGGCATTGTTCGATATGATTTGTTTGTTTCATTCTGTTTGTTTCTCAATCACCAAGGCGATATATGTTTGAGGGGCATTCTAATTCAATAGTATCCTCATTCAAGCGTAACCAATAGTCGTGTATAGAGGACGGGCCCCTACAAACGAACAAGGCAATGGTTAAAAAGATAGGATTCACTGAATGAGAGGTTATCAGTTTATCGTTGAGGTAAATCAGTCATTGTTGAAGCTGCAACCTCAAAAATAGATCCGCTCACGCAGCTATTTGAAGGCGTAAAACTCCAAATCCATGAGGTGATTGATTTAACTCTGAGGCTTTTAGAAAAGCTCGGTAATGAGTAAAGGAAACTAATATTTAGGAAATGGAAGCCTAAATAAGATTGATGATGAGCGTTAGAATCACAACTAGAATGGAACCGACATAAGCAATTTCAATAATGTTTGAATCAATCCAGTTGCAGTATGCTTGAATTGCTAAACTCAGTTTGTTTTTCATAATGGCCTTTGGAAAATTAACCGAAATCTACTGTAAATAATAGCTTATTATGAGTGAGCTTTGATGACGGTTTCAAAGGTTCCTTTGTAGTGGTACGCTGAATTTGGTCACTTAGTTAGAGGTGATATCATCACCT